>NZ_JASPHJ010000005.1:0-165335 GCF_030229085.1 Corynebacterium sp. MSK158 | reverse complement strand
CGCCCTTTGCCGGAGTTGAGGTTGGCTTATGAAGAACTTCTCAAATCAGCTTGACACAACATAGGAGCATCACCCTCCGAACAAGCAAGCATTGATAGATGCAGGTCTGCACTACATTTTGTCGGTGAAACCCCACCGTGCCTGAGGTGATTGAAACCTGGCGGCGGGAAATCCCTGGTGAAGCCTACGCCCACGGCCAGATCTGGACACAAGCCTCGGCAAGCGATGGGCGCAAACACCCAACCCCGAATACGATGACCCACTTCCAGTACTCCTATGATCGGGCCAGACGCAGCCTGCGCGGAATCAAAGAGCAAGTCGCAAAAGCCAAACGCGCTGTTGACGGCGAAATCGCCATTAAGCGCAACCGCTATTTCTATCTTTCCACCCCGAACAAGAAGGTCAACTACGCTCTTGCTGCCAAACACCGAACCCTAGCCGGAATTAAAGGCTATGAAACCGACCTGACCGCTCTTCCCGCCCAGGAGGTTATCGGGCATTACCGCAGGCTATTCCACATTGAAAATGTCGTATCGGATGTCGAAATCAGACCTGAAAGCACGCCCAATCTATGCGAGGAACAAAACTCGATCACAGCACATCTCAATATTGTGATGGCAGCACTAGCCGTGGCCCACCTGATGGAGACCCGCAGTGGTCACTTCATCAAACGCCTCGTGAGAACACTCAAGAAATACCGCAGCTTTCAATTCCTCGTGGGCGGCGAAACCATTCACGCCGCCGTACCACTGCCCGCCCGACCTCACCGCCACCATTCAAGCAATCACCGGCCGCGAACTTCCGCACTAAATTGGCCTAAGTCAGGTTAGATGGGAATCAGCACACCGTCTCGTGGGATTCGTGCTCCGGGTGCTCGATCTGGATGGTGGAGTGCTCGATACCGTGTTCGCGCAGGGCCTGCTGGGCGGCATCCAACAGCGGGCCGGTGCCGACGGTGCCGTCGCGCACGATATGCACGGTCGTGAGCACGTTCACGCCGTCCAGGCTCCACAGGTGCAGGTCGTGGATGTCAGCAACGCCCTCGACCTGCCGCAGCGCGGGCTCGATCGCACTGGCGTCGAAGTCCGCCGGGACTTGCTCGAGCAGCACGCTCGCCGAAAGCCGCATGAGCTGCCAGGCGCGCGGCAGCACCATCGCCGCGATCGCTAGGGAGGCGATCACGTCCGCCGCCACAAACCCCGTGGTCAGTACCACGATGCCGGCCACGATTACTGCGACCGAGCCGAGCATATCCACTAACACGTGCAAGAACGCGCCCTCCACGTTGATCGAGGATTTGCGGTGCCGGTGCAGAACCCACGCCGATAGCGCATTCGCCACCAGGCCGATCACCGCGATGATCAGCATCGTTTTTCCCTGCACTTCGGCTGGGCTCTGCAGGCGGCGCACCGCCTCGACGACAATCCACACCGAGATCGCCAGCACCATCACTGCGTTCGCCAGTGCAGCAAGCACCTCCACTCGTCGGTAGCCGTACGTGGCCTGAGCCGATGCTTGTCGGCGCCCAACCAACACCGCTAACACCGCGATGATCAACCCCGCAGCGTCGGAAAGCATGTGCATCGCATCCGCCATCAGCGCCATCGAACCCGCCAACCAGCCGCCGATCAGCTCCGCGAAGAAGACGGTGCCGGTAATGCCTAGCGCAATCAAGAGTGCGCGCAGCGGCGTGCTGGAGTGATCGTGGTCGTGGTGCTCGTGTGCCATGCACTCAGCCTATCCCCGTCGACGCTTATTGACAATTAAATGAAAATGAATGACGGTAAGCGCAGCCACTGAGGCCAAGTCGGCCTGATTTAGGTCATTGTGCAGTTGTCCTTTGAATGTGTAGAGAAGCTGAAACATGAACAACCAAAAAGTACTGCAGCCGCATGTCAGGAAAGCAACCGCTGAGTGTACACGAGGTAAATATAAATCTATATTTGTATAAATGTATATAGAAAAGCGCCGCGACCCGTGGAACGTGTTAAAGGGTGGGTCGCGGCGCTCGTGCCAAAAATCTACTTCTTGGTTTCACCCAACAAGTGACACTGAATCATGTTGGTGTTGCCAGCAATTCCTGGAGGAGTACCAGCAATGACGACAATCATGTCGCCTTCCTCGTACCTGTCCATCTCCAGCAATGCGTCATCGATGGCTTCCATCATGTCATCGGTGGACTTAACGTGCGGGCTCAAGAAGGTCTCAGCACCCCACGTGAGAGCCAGCTGGGAACGAACCGCTGGGTCCGGAGTAAATGCCAACAGTGGCAGGTGGGAGTGCAGGCGAGCCACTCGCTTAGCGGTATCACCGGAGGTAGTAAAGGCTACGATGGCCTTTGCATTGAGGCGCTCGGCAATATCGCGGGCGGAATAGGACACCACACCACGCTTGGTGCGCGGAACGTGGGACAGCGGTGGAACCTTGCCGCCATCTTCAGCATTAGCCACAATCTTGGACATGGTGCGCACGACGTTCTGCGGGTCAATGCCCACTGAAGTCTCACCAGAGAGCATGACGGCGTCGGCACCATCGAGAACGGCGTTGGCCACGTCGGAAGCCTCTGCACGAGTCGGGCGCAGGTTGGAAATCATGGAATCCAGCATCTGGGTAGCCACGATGACCGGCTTAGCGTTCTCGCGAGCAATCTGAATAGCGCGCTTCTGGAACAGCGGGACGCGCTCCAGCGGCACCTCAACACCGAGGTCGCCACGGGCAATCATGATGGCATCGAATGCCAGCACGATGGACTCGAGCGCGTCTACTGCCTCAGGCTTTTCCAGCTTGGCAATGACCGGAACGCGGCGACCCTCTTCGTCCATAATCTCGTGGACCTTATCCACATCTGCTGGGGAGCGGACGAAGGACAGTGCCACGAGGTCAACGCCGAGATTCAAAGCGAAGCGCAGGTCAGCGATATCCTTTTCCGACAAAGCCGGCACGGAGATATCCATACCAGGGAGGGAAACGCCCTTGTTATTGGAAACCGGGCCACCTTCGGTGACCTCACAGACGACGTCGTTGCCGTCGACTTCCTTACAAACAACGGCAACCTTGCCGTCGTCGATCAGCAGGCGGTCACCTGGCTTAGCATCTTTGGCCAGGCCCTTGTAGGTGGTGGAGACGCGGTCATGGGTGCCTTCGATATCGTCCACGGTAATGCGGACGATCTGGCCGTTATCCCATTGCTCCTCGCCGTTGATAAAGCGGCCAAGGCGAATCTTAGGGCCCTGGAGGTCCGCCAAGATACCTACGGCGCGGCCGGTCTTATCGGTGGCCTGGCGCACCCAGTTGTAATTCGCCTCGTGGTCTGCATGCTCGCCGTGAGACATATTCAGGCGGGCAACGTCCATGCCGTCCTGTACGAGGCGCAAGATGCCGTCCTCGCTAGCAACGGCAGGGCCGAGAGTACAAACAATCTTCGTTCTTCTATCCAGCATTATTGGCCTATTCCGTCGGGGGAAATTGAACACTCCCCAACCTACTCCTTCGAAAGGATTGGGGCCACAATTTCTCGGTTTCATTTTCCGAGCGGGCACCCCAAAATGCACCGTTTCCCACACAACCAAAACCAACCGGACATATTTGGGCGGTGTTTACGTCGATAAAGAACCCGGTTGCTGTCCATTAGATACCGCGTGCTCATCACTGTGCTCATCAGCATCCCGGCGCTCCGCCCAATATTTAGGATCCACCTCTTCGGGGGACTCTGGGCCCTGCCGGTGCCTATCAAGCACAAAGAAGACAATCGCGGCGATGATAAAAATCACAAGGGAGACGATGATATTTACGCGCACCCCAAAGATATGGGTTGCTTCATCGGAACGGATCCCTTCAATAAAGAAGCGCCCCAATGTATAGCCCATGACATAGAGGGCAAAGACGCGCCCGTGCCCCAACTTCCAGGCCTTGTGAGCCCACAAGAGGAAAAGGCAGACCAGGACATTCCACACGAGTTCATACAGGAAAGTCGGGTGTACCGAGGTCATGACCTCACCCGTGGAGTGTCCGGAAACGGGAGCATAGCCGCCATTTTCATTGACGCGGTAGTAAATATCTAAGGCCCACGGAACGTCGGTCGGGCGCCCATAGAGCTCTTGGTTAAACCAGTTACCTAGGCGTCCAATCGCTTGTGCGAGGACGAGGCCTGGTGCCACCGCGTCAGCAAAGGGGCCGAGCGGCACCTTCTTCACTTTGAAAAGCACCCACAAAGCTAGTGCGCCCAAGGCTACGGCTCCCCAAATGCCCAGGCCGCCATTGGTAATCTTCAGCGCGTCAGCGGGATTGCAGCTATCGCAGAAGTACTTCTGGTTATCGGTAATGACGTGGTAGAGCCGTCCGCCAATGATGCCGGCTGGGATGACCACGATGGCGGCATCCCATACTGTGTCTGGGTTACCGCCGCGTGCGGTGTAGCGGCGTAAGGTCATTCGCAGGGCGACGATAATTCCTACGATGATGCACAGGGCATAGGCACGAATGGGAATGGGTCCCAACTGCCACACGCCCTGCGGCGGAGACGGAATATTTGCAAGAATTTCTGTGTGCACGTAGCCAGTGTGCCTTATCCCCCACCCCACCAGCTAGTTGGGGCCTTAATCTATCTTGCGCGCGGGGCACGCTGGATGCTGCCCGGCAGCCACCAAAGAGCGCGCCAGCGCCGTCGGATCCTGGGCAGCCATGACTGATTCGCCCACCAACACTGCATCGGCGCCGCGTGAAGCATAGTGAAACAGGTTGCGCGCGTTGTTTACCCCGCCTACTGCGATGCGCAGGATGGATTCTGGCAGGCCTGGGGCGATATCGTTAAACGCCTCGCGGTTAATGGCATCCGAAGCCAACGACCACGCATTGATGGCGATGACGCTACTTCCTGCTTTGATTGCGCGGTCGACCTCGGCGCAGTTGCGTACCTCGACAATGGCGGTCATACCGAGCGATTCCACGCGGTCTAAAAGCGCCTCCAGGCGAGCTTGCTCTAAGAGCTCTACCTGCAGCGGAATAGCATCGGCCCCAAAGCACCTGGCTTCATGAATTTGATAAGGGTCCACGATGAGATCGCGCGACATCATGGGAA
Organism: Corynebacterium sp. MSK158; assembly: GCF_030229085.1. Classification (NCBI taxonomy): domain Bacteria; kingdom Bacillati; phylum Actinomycetota; class Actinomycetes; order Mycobacteriales; family Corynebacteriaceae; genus Corynebacterium; species Corynebacterium sp. MSK158. Next base: position 160,258 of record NZ_JASPHJ010000005.1, on the reverse strand, counting down.
TATCAATCGCAGCACGAGCGGCTGCCATGTCTTCTAAAGAACCGTGGAAGCGGCGGAAATCAGTCTGGCATGCCATGAGATGTACGCCGCAGCGTTCAAAGGTGCGGGCCCATTCCGCCATCTGTTCCGCAGAGCCAACATGAGCGATTTCACCGCCGTAGGGTACGGCGCGCTTGAGCTCCGTGATGACCGAGCAACCTGTGCGAAGCAACGCGGCGCGGGCATCCCGGGGAGGTTCCATGTCCCGCGAGCGCGCCTTTACCTCTTTAAAGGACACACGGGCTTCCCGCGCAGCAACGTCCTCCAAGACTCCTGCAACAAGGTGGTCAACGGCAATGGGCGTAGGCATCAGCACCTCCCTCCACGGGCGATTAAAATCACACTTAGGTTAACCCGCTAGCATGCCGTTCCGGAAATTACACAGGAAACGGGGCTATTTTTTGTCCATATCGGTGGGATCGATATCACTATCAAGTGCGTCCCACATCACGCGTCCAGAGTCGGAAGAGGTTTCCAAATCCTCCTCCAACTTTGCCTGCCGTGCCGCTGGGGTTTCGTATTTGCTAGATGCCTTCGCCTTATCTACGCCCGGATTGCGTGCAAGCATGACTGCACCGAAGAGGGCTGTTGCCGCACCTACTAGGGCCAGGATTGGCCCCAGGGAATGCACCTCGGTGGAAACGACTGTGGCCCAGTCAGAGATCTGGGCAGAGTCAACGGCGTTTTCATTGGCTGAGGCCCCCTGCAGGATTTTCTGCGCGCGCTCGGCGTCCGCGCCCGCAGTCAGCAGGCTCACCGGGGTCCATGCACTGACCGCGGCCGCGAGGGCGCACACTACGCCCACCACTCGCCTACCGACGCGCCGCAGCGCCATCCCCGCGACGGCACCGGCTACTAGAACTAGGGTCAGGGCCATGATCTCCAGCGACCAGGCCGAGCCGATGATGTCATTGGCTGCGGAGCCGGCCTTGTCGTCCTCGCTGGCGGCTACCACCCACGTAGCACGGGAGGACAGCCACACTACGATGGCTCCTACAGCGATAAGTAGTGGTCCAAGGCGTCTAGCCTTCACGGTTGCCCTCCTAGGAGATCGGTGGCGTCAAAGCACGTGCGGTCACCGGTATGGCAGGCGCCGCCGCGCTGCCGCACGGTCAGCAGAATAGTATCTCCATCGCAGTCAAGGCGAACGCCCAGCACCTCTTGGGTATTTCCAGAAGTTTCTCCCTTGACCCAATATTCATTGCGCGAGCGCGAAAAATACGTTGCCCTGCGGGTAGCGAGGGTATGGGCCAAAGCGTGGTCATCCATCCAGGCCATCATCAGCACCTCACCAGACTCAGCTTGGGCAATGGCCGGCACCAAGCCTTGGTCATTGCGCTTGAGCTGCTTGGCGATGTCCCCGTCAAGTTCATAGTTGCCCGGGGTACTCATCGGCGTACCTCGTAGCCCGCAGCATCAAGGGCGTCTTTCACGTCGCTGATTTCTACCTCACCGAAGTGAAAAATGCTTGCTGCCAAGACGGCATCGGCGCCGGCCGCAACGGCCGGTGGAAAATCTGCGGCGTTTCCCGCGCCGCCAGAGGCGATAACGGGAATGGTCACCGCTGCGCGCACGGCGCGCAGCAATTCAAGGTCAAATCCTTCCTTTGTGCCATCGCCATCCATTGAGTTGAGGAGGATCTCCCCTACGCCGAGTTCTTCGCCGCGGCGTGCCCATCCGATGGCGTCGATCCCAGCCGATTCCGTACCACCGTGCGTGGTGACCTCAAAGCCGGATGGCGCATACTCTTCGCGGCACCGGCGGGCATCAACAGACAGCACGATGCATTGGGCTCCGAAAATCTCAGCCATGTCGCGCAGCAGTTCCGGATTCTTAATGGCCGCGGTGTTTACTGAGACCTTATCCGCCCCGGCGCGCAGTAATTCTCGGACGTCATCAACGCTGCGAACTCCGCCGCCCACCGTCAATGGAATAAATACCTGGTCTGCGGTGCGACGCACGACCTCGAGCATGGTGGAGCGGCCTTGTTTGGACGCGGAGACGTCTAAAAAGGTAAGTTCATCGGCTCCTAGGGCGTCATAACGCGCGGCCAGCTCCACTGGGTCGCCGGCATCGCGCAGGTTGTCAAAGTTGATGCCCTTGACCACGCGGCCTTGGTCCACGTCTAGGCAGGGGATCACGCGTACGGCTACAGCCATGGCGGCCGCCTCCTTTTCGGGTGTTTAGTCTTAGCGGTGAAATGAACCGGTGTGACGAGACAAGATATCCACGATGGTGGCATGAACCTGCGGGGTACCTGCCACCATGCCGCGCGACTGCGCGGTCCACGGATTTCCTTCCGGATCGGTGACAACGCCACCAGCTGCCTGAATCTGCAGTGCTCCCGCGGCGTTATCCCATGGGTGCGGAGAGAAGTTAATCGCACCATCGAACACACCCTGCGCGACGAAGGCATTATCAAGCCCCACAGAACCGGTCATCCGCGGGCGCAGTCCGGTCTCGCGCAGCTCGTGGAAAATGTCGGTGGGCAAGTGGGAAGAGCAGCCCACGTGACCGCGTGCTTCATCAAAACCCATTGCTTCATCCCCTCCACCAAAACCAGTGGCAGGCCCACCTACTGAGCGCATCGGGGAGCCATCGCAGGTGACCAGACGGCGCCCCAGAAGCGGGAAGTCAGATACCGCGGCAACGGGCGTACCCTCATGAATGAGCGCCACCAGGATGCCGGCCATGGGGTTTCCGGCAGAGTAGTTTGCGGTGCCATCGATCGGATCTACCACCCACACGGTATCGAGCACGCTGCCGCCTGATTCTTCTCCATAGACCGGGATGCCAGTCATCTGGGTCAAAATATCGCGCAGCTGTTGCTCGATGACGAGATCTACCTCGGTGGCAAAATCTCCCTGCCCCTTAAAACGGGCGGGCGCAGCTCCGAGGCCGGAGCGAAAAATGGGTTCTACTTGGTCTACGGCCGCCTCCGCGAAGGCCACCAACTCGCGGGGTTCCATCATGACTTAGTTGTCCTCAGGGTCGAAAGGGTCAATGGTTTCTTCCGCCGGCAGCGGCTCTACCACGGCCACCGCAGCGAGTGCTTCGTCGAGGGTGAAATTCCCTTCGTACAGGGCCTTGCCAATAATGGCGGAATCGATGCCCTCATTTGCATAAAGCGCCAGCTCGCGCAGGTCTTCCACACTAGAAATGCCACCAGAGGCGGTGATCTTTGCTTCCGTCGCCATCGCTACCTCGCGCAGGAGCTCAATATTAGGTCCGGTGAGCGTGCCGTCTTTAGATACGTCTGTCACCACAAAGCGCTGACATCCGGCGGCATCGAGGCGCTCGAGTACCTCCCACAGATCGCCGCCATCGGAGACCCAGCCATTGCCGGCGGTACGCCATTCGCCGCCATCTTCGCGCACGGCAAGGTCCACGGCGACCTTATCTCCGTAGCGCGCGAGGATGTCCTCGATCCATTCCGGCTGCTCTAGAGCAGCCGTGCCGATACTAATGCGCTGCGCACCGGTAGCCAGCGCGCGCTCTACCGCGGCATCATCCCGGATTCCTCCGCTAAGCTCCACATTTACACCCAGCTCGCGGGTAATCATGGCCATTTCTTCGTGGTTGGAGCCCCGACCAAATGCCGCATCCAAATCCACAAAGTGCAGCCAGTTCGCGCCTTGGGACTGCCACTTTTGCGCGGCATCACGCGGGGAACCATACGAGGTTTCGGTGCCTGCTTCGCCTTTATCCAAGCGCACGGCTTGGCCTTGAGATACATCGACTGCGGGCAAAAGCGTAAAAGTCATATCCATCATCCTACCTAGAGCGTGCGCATCCAGTTTTCCAAAAGCTGTGCACCGGCGTCCCCGGATTTTTCAGGGTGGAATTGGGTCGCCCACAGCGCACCGTTTTCTACCGCCGCGACAAACCTATCTCCTGTGTGCTCGGCCCAGCTCACCAGCGGCGGGCGGGTAATTTCCGTTTCCAATTCCCAACGGCGAACGCCATAGGAATGCACAAAATAAAAGCGCTCGTCTTCGGTCACTCCAGCAAACATATCGCTGCCGACGGGTACCTCTACGGTATTCCACCCCATATGCGGCAACACCGTAGAGTGCAGCTTTTCGACGGTACCGGGCCACTCGCCGCAACCGGTGGAGTTGATGTTGTGTTCTACTCCGGCGTCGAAAAGCACCTGCATGCCTACGCAAATGCCCAACACCGGACGCTCCCCTGCCAAGCGCTGACCGATGACCCGTGGTCCTTGCACCGCCCGCAGCCCGCGCATGCAGGCAGCAAAGGCACCCACGCCGGGGACAAGCAGACCGTCCGCTTCCACCGCTTCCTTGGGGTCCGCGGTAACGGTGACGTCCGCGCCCACTCGCTCTAGTGCGCGCTGTGCCGAGCGCACGTTGCCCGCGCCATAATCCAATAATGCGACCGTCTTTGCCATGGGCTATACCTTACGCATACGGCGCAGACGCGTCCGGATATCGTTGGTTTCGCTCACCCGGGTGCGCCCGAGTACGAAGTCTGCCGCCGTCATAAGCAAACCAGCAACGAGGATGGCCACGCCGGCCCCAAACGCCCCCGCATAGCCGTAGCCGGCGACCAAGGCGCCCAAAAGGGTCGAGCCCAAACCGGTGCCGCCGTCATAGAAGATATTCCAGATGGCCGAAGCCTCCGAAACTCGTTCACGCGGCAGGCGATCAAACATCGACAGCAAGGCCTCATTTTGCGCAATACCAAAGGCACCGCCGAAGAGGAAGGCGCCCAACACGAGCCACCATACTGAGCCGTCGAGATAAAGAGGAACGGCAATGGCAAGCACACCCACGATGGCCATTACCTGGCTGGGGATGTAGAGCCGGCCAGGAGTGCCCACGCGGTCTGCCACCATGCCGGCAAAGTAGCGGAAAATCATGGCGGCGCCGCCCACGATGGATAACATGATGCCGGCCAAGCTGGCGCCGCGCTCGGCATCAAGTTCTTGCACCGCCGGCGGCAGGAAGGATGATACGGCGCCATAGCTCATAGAAAACGTCGTCAGCGCCAACGCAGGGACGAGCACCAGCTTCCACGTAGGAACGCGGATAAGGTTCGGCTCCTCTTCGGTATCGGAGGCGAGCGTGACCTTGATCTTGGGAATGCGCAAACACATGCCAAAACCCACGAAACCAATGATGCCGGCGGTGATATACGTCGAGGCATAACCCAGCTTTTCCGCCATGATCAATCCCAAGGGCAAAAAGACCATCTGGCCCAGGCCAGTAAAGACACCAATCATGCCGGTAGCCTTGCCCAGCAGGCGTACGGGCGCTAGTTCCGCAATGAGCGCGGACTCAGAAACGGTCAGCGCACCAAAGCCCACGCCGCGCAGAGCGGAAAAGAGCAGGACAACCCAAGCATCGGTGCCCAAGAGGTGGCCGAAGGCAGGTACACCCAAGGTAAAGGCAGAAAGCGCCATCACGCGGCGGTAGCCCCACCGGCGCAAGAGCCACGGGGAAATGATCTGGGTCAGCACGGTAAAGGCCATGAAGATGCCCGTGGATGATCCCGCCAAGGTAGCTGAACCGCCGGAGTCAATGACAGCTAGCGGCACTACGGGAAGGAGGATGGACCAAGCGCCGAAGGCCGCGGCAATGGCCACCATGGTGGCGGTGTAGCCCGGGATCTTCCAGATATTGGTTTCTTGGGTTGTGCTCATTTACCAAACGCTCCTGCCATCCACGAGATTGCTGCTACCACAGTGATTGCGGCCAGAAGTGAGGCTACGACTGTCATCGCCTTCGACCCCTGTTGGTAGGCAGACCATGCGCCTCCTACCAACATGCCGGCTACGAGGAAGAGGACCAAGATCATAAAGTGCATGCGTTCTAGAGTGCTCCCTTCGTCGATGGAATTCCAGTTTGGCGTGGGTCTAATTCCACCGCACCGCGCAGCGCACGCGCTACGGCCTTATACTCCGCCTCCGTAATGTGATGCGGATCGCGCCCATAGCGCACGTTGAGGTGGAGCGTTACCGCAGCGTGGGTGGCGAGCGTTTCAAAAAAGTGGCGATTGATCACCGTGGCGTAATGCCCACCGATGATCTGCCACTGCAGGTGCTCCGGTTCGCCGTTCATCACGAAATAGGCACGCCCAGAAAAATCCACCACCGCTTCCACCAAGGCCTCGTCCATGGGCAAAAGCTGGGAGCCAAAGCGGCGAATGCCGGCCTTATCCCCCACCGCCTCACGCAGCGCGGTGCCGAGCACGATGGCGGTATCTTCCACAGTGTGGTGGGCATCTACCTCCACATCGCCCTCAGCCTGCACGGTGAGATCCAAGCTGCCATGAGTAGCGAAGGCCGTGAGCATGTGATCGAAAAAAGGCAGTCCGGTGGAAATATCGCTGCGTCCCGTGCCATCGAGGTCAATGTCCACAGAAATCTGCGATTCCGACGTTGCCCGGTGGGCGCGTCCTACTCGGTTGCTCATGCTTCGCTCCTTTCTCCTGCGAGCGGGGAATCCGCCACTACTGTATCCGCAAGGTCCTCAGCTACGGCCAAAAAGGCCGAATTTTCTTCTGGCAGCCCCACCGTCATGCGCAGGTGGCCTGCGATGCCAACATCGCGAATGAGCACTTCCTTATCCAAGAACTGTTGCCACACGCGGTGTTGGTCAGCAAAGCGGCCGAAGAAGAGAAAATTAGATTCGCTAGGCAGGACGGTATAGCCCAGTTCGTGCAAGCGAGCGGCCACCCGCTCGCGTTCGGTGGCAATCTTTTCCACGGTGGCGAGCGTATCCGCGCTATGGCGCAGCGCCACCGTCGCAGCTGCTTGGGAAAGCACGGACAGGTGGTACGGCAAGCGCACCAACATCACGGCCTCCACAAAGGCCGGGTCCGCCACAAAGTATCCGAGACGGCCGCCGGCAAAATCGAAAGCCTTAGACATGGTGCGCGAGACCACCAGCTTCGTGGGGTATTTATCCAGCAGCGTCACCGCAGAAGGCGAGGAGCAAAATTCGCCATAAGCTTCATCGACGATGAGGATGCCCGGGGCGGCGTCGGCAAGCGCGGCAATATCGTCCACGCTGGTCACCCCGCCAGTGGGGTTATTCGGCGTAGTCACAAAGATGATATCCGGCTGGTGCTGCGCCACGGCTGCCAGCGCCCGGTCCATATCGATGCGGAAATTCTCATCGCGCGGGCACTCCACAAACTGCGTATGGGTCCCATCCGCGAGGATAGGGTGCATGGAATAAGACGGGTTGAAACCGAGCACGCTGCGGCCTGGACCGCCGAATGCCTGCAACAGCTGCTGCAAAATCTCATTCGAGCCATTCGCCGCCCACACCTGCGCATAGCCCACGCGCACCCCGGTTTGTTCAGAAACGTAGTCCGCCAAGGCCTGGCGCAGCTCCACCGCATCGCGCTCCGGATAGCGGTTGAGCGTGGTGGCAAGGCGCCGGGTCTCCGCCACCAAGTCATCCACCAGCGCCTGCGAGGGAGGATAAGGATTTTCGTTGGTATTGAGCTGGTAGGCCACGTGGAGCTGCGGCGCCCCATAGGCAGACTTGCCGCGCAGCTCCTCGCGCAGAGGAAGATCATTCAAGTGCGTCATTTAATTCTCCTCGAATCGGGCGCGGATAGCCTCACCGTGGGCAGGCAGCCCCTCGGCCTCCGCAAAAGCGATTACGTGCGGGGCAATCTCTTCCAGCGCAGCTCGGTCATATTCAATGAGGTTGACCGGCCGCATAAAGGTATGGGTAGAAAGGCCGGCAGAAAAGCGCGCCGTACCGGAGGTGGGCAATACGTGATTGGAGCCGGCCGCGTAATCTCCGAGCGGCACTGGAGCAAAGTCCCCTACAAAGATGGCACCGGCGTGCTTAATCCGCTCGGCCACCGCGCCGGGCTCTGCGGTGTGGATCTCCAGGTGCTCGGCGGCATAGGCATTGGCCACCGCCACCGCTGCATCCAGGGAATCGACCAACACAATTCCGGATTGCTCGCCGCCTAGAGCTTCGGCTGCCCGTTGCGCATTAGCGGTGGCGCCGTAGCGCGCCTCTACCTCCGCCTTCACACGCTGAGCCAGGCTTGGCGATGCCGTAATGAGCACGCTCGCGGCCATCGGATCATGCTCGGCCTGGGAGATAAGGTCATAGGCCACATACACCGGATTCGCGGTGTCATCAGCGATAATGGCGATTTCGGTCGGCCCAGCCTCGGCATCCGTGCCCACCACGCCGCGCACCAGCCGTTTGGCCGCGGTGACGAAGATATTTCCAGGGCCGGTAATCATGTCCACAGGGGCTAGTTCGGCCTCATCATCGCCGTAGGCCATCAGCGCGATGGCCTGGCCGCCTCCTACCGCCCAGACCTCATCCACGCCCAGCATCTGGCACACGGCCAACACCGTGGGGTGAGGCAGGCCACCGCACTCTTTTTGTGGCGGCGAGGCTACCACCAGGCTTTCCGCGCCGGCCGCCTGCGCTGGCACGGCGTTCATGATTACCGAGGACGGATAGACCGCCTTGCCTCCCGGCACGTATAGCCCAACGCGCTCGATGGGGCGAAAGACCTCGGTCACCGTGGCACCTGGCGCCAGCTCAGTGGTGTGCGCGGCCGGTTTCTGCTCGGCGTGAACCTTGCGGACCCTCTCGATGGAGGCCTCAATCGCTCGGCGCACCTGCGGGTCTAGGCCGGAAGCGGCCTTCTCCAACTCCACTTGGGGCACCCGCAGATGGGCTGGGCGCACGCCATCGAATTGTTCGCCATAATCCAAGGCCGCGGCAGCGCCCTCTTGACGTACTCGATGAACCAGCGGCGCCACCTTGTCCACCACGGCGGCGACGTCGGTGCCACCGCGCGGCAAAACTCGCCGCAGCTGGGCGGGGCGCAGCTCGTGGCCACGCAAATCGATGGTGCGAAGCATTCCGTATCCTCTTCTGCCTATCGGATTTCTGTTATTAAACCAATATCCTAATGGTCAAACGCCAGCGAGGGGGCCGGTTTGGGCTATAGACTCGATGTCAACACAGCTTTAAGGTGGTGGCAGCGATGAGCGAAATTGACCCCTCTCTTCTGCTTTCGCATGCCCGCACCATTGCCCGCGATAATGACGTGTCCTGCTGGGCGCTACCTACTGGCGAGCTTCTCGTTCCGCATGCGGCAGGCGGCTCCACCTTCATCTTTATAGACCAGCTGGAAGAACCGGTGCTCCACCTGCACACCAGCCCCGGCGGCGGCGTCGATCTCAGCGAGATCTCCGAGCTCGCACACCTAGCCAACGAGTGGAACCACGATTGTCTCTCTCCGGCCGTCGTGGTTGATTATGACCAGCCTGACTGCGTGAGCGTGTCTGGCCATAGCTATCTGCCGGCCGATATCTCCCCCAGCCGCGAACAGCTCGCGGCATTCCTCCTACCAGCGCTGCGCAATGCGGAGGTCCTCATGGATCTGCTCGCTCAATCCCATCCCGGCCTCGTGCGCGAAGCCTCACCGGAGCTTGCCCCGCTTGCCGACGCCCCCTTGGAACCCTTCACCCTCGATAGCTTGGCCGAGATCCTGCCGCTTATTGGCATCCAGCGCTTCCAAAGCGACGGCGCCACGGCGATCTACGCGTGGGTCAATGACGTTCTTTTCGCCTTCGCACTGGACAACGGGCCCAGCCTCATTATCAAAGGGCATTGGGACCCCAGCCTGGACGAGGCGGAATTTACCCGGCTCTTCCTCATTTGCAATGACTGGAATCGCGCCCACCACGGCGCCGTAGCATTTTGCCACCACACCGCCGAGGGCCTGCAAGTGCGGATGGATGCCGCCACCATTACCGCCGCGGGCCTTACCCGCCCGCAACTTTTTAGCGCCATCGGCCGCGGGCTCAAGCACATCCTGCACGGCATCGATGACATCGCACACGAAGTAACCGGTGCCTCCCCCGTCGAATGGCCCTAGACGCGCACATCACCAATCTTCATCGGCGCTGACAAAAGCCGTGGACCAATAGGCAAACATCGCCATAAAGGGGGCCACCGCCCACGAGATGGCTGGGGAAAAATTCGGGGCGAACTCTACGACTTCCCCTGGGTTTTCAGGCGGATGCGTGGCGGTGACCCCGCCAAAGACATAAAAGGACGCTGCCCCAGCCAGGGCACACACGCCGACCCACAGGAGCATCGACAAGCCCCGCCCTTGCCGGCGCAGGTACGCGCCCAATCCCAAGAACAAACCAAGCAGGCCGGTAATGAGGGCAAAGGTAATAAAGGCGATGAACTGGGCGCTTCCCATCGCATCGATGGCATAGCCACCATCGTCTACCTCATGGCCGGTAAGCGTCGGGCGGAAAAACCCCCACAACGCACCGGCCACGCCATAGACCAAGAGCGCGCACGCGAGTAACCCCGCACCGAAACCTAGGGTGCGGGGTAAACGATGATTAAACAGAGACAACTTAGTTACAGAAGGTCCAGTTGCCATTCTCGCGGCGGAAGCGGACCGTGGAGGTCTCGGTGCCCTCAGAGTTGGACACGCTAACGGTTGCAGAAGCATCGTCGCCATTGACCACAACGTCGTTGACGGACTGCAGCTTGGTCGACTGCGGGATGGACTCCAACTGGCTAGCGAACTTCTCTACCTCGGCGTTGCCACCGCCCTGCTGGCGCATGGTGTTGGCGTACTCGGCAAAGGACTGGTTCGGCAGGCTATCGACGTACTGCTGGTACTGGCCAAACTCCTGGGACTGCTCATCGCGGACTGCCTGGCAGGCGTGCTGCGGCATGTAGTTGAAGTATTCCTTCACATTATCGATCTCGTGCTGGCCGCGAACCAGCTGCTCGATGGCCTGCTTATCGGCATCATTAGCGTTCTGGCCACCTTCAATCGGCTTGATGTCCTTCGCGCCAGCAAAAGGATCCTCACCATTGTTCAGCGGGTTAGCCAGCTGATCTGGCCCCTCGCCAGCGCCGTCCTCGCCCTCCTGGCCTTTTGCACCTGCAGCGGCGTCCTTCTTTTCGCCGTCCTTATTCTGATCCTTTTCTTTATCCTTGTCCTTGTCCTTGTCCTTGGACTTATCGGCGTCCTTGTCCTCGGACTTATCTGCAGACTTATCCTCAGAAGACTTGGATGCCGTGGTGGCGGAAGCCTTCTTGGAGTCGTCATTGTCATCCGAACCACACGCAGCCAAAGCCAGCGGGGTGACCAGCGCAACTGCGATGAGGGACTTCTTTGCAGGGGTCAAAAAGGACAAGGGAAAGCTCCTGAATCAATCTTGCGAATGTGAAGCCACCCCAAGAGCGGCCTCTTATTTGTCTTCGCAATACTAACAACCCGACGATGGAAATGACATTGAGACTCCGTTAAAAGAACCTGTGAACTACCGTCCCGCCCGGCCAAGTCCGTACAATTGCCAAGGTGCACATAAATCGCGAGAGTATTATCGGCGCCGCGCTTTCCCTGCTTGATTCCTATGGGCTTGGGGACGTCACCATGCGCCGCGTTGCTTCCTCCCTCGGCGTTGCCCCCGGCGCACTCTACTGGCACATTGCCAATAAGCAAGCGCTCATTGCAGCCCTAGCAGAGGAGATTATCTCCCCCGTTTCTGGGGAGTCTCTCGAAGAGATCAGCCTCAACCTCCGTGATTTGCTGCTCGCCCGCCGCGACGGCGCCGAGGTAGTCATTGCCGGCCTCTCCCTCCCGCAGGCCCCTGCCTGGGACCGCCTCTTGACGGCCTTCACCGCTGCCGCCACGCGCAGCACCCTTGCTGCCGACAGCGCCCACCGCGCCGCCGCGCTCTCCGCCATTCACCTCGTGCTCGGCGCCACCTTAATGGAACAGTCCCAACGCCAGCTTGCAGAAACCACCGGTGAGTCTCCGGTCACAGATTATCGCGCAGACCTTATACGCGGCGTACGCATTATTAACGCTGGACTTACGCACGGCGCCGGCGCCTAGAAAGTGGTTATGCTCGTGGGCATGAACACTCCCGCCATGGACGCAGTCCCCACGCCCACCGAGCGCTACGGCCGCCAAATCTGGCCCGGCAAACCCACCCCACTGGGATCCACCTTTGATGGATCCGGCACCAACTTCGCCCTTTTTTCGGAAGTAGCGGACAAGGTCGAGCTCTGCCTCATTGATAAGGAAGGCAACGAAGACCGCATCGAAATGTCGGAGGTCACCGCCCATGTGTGGCATATTTACCTCCCCAATGTCACCCCTGGCCAGCGCTACGGCTACCGCGTCTATGGCCCCTATGAACCAGAAAACGGCCTGCGCTGCGACCCTTCCAAGCTCCTTGTCGATCCTTATGCCCGCGCCTTCGACGGCGAATTCGACGGCGATGCCTCCCTCTACTCCTATGACATCCACGCCGAGGAACCCGGCACCGGCCGCAACGAAGAAGACTCGCTGGGCCACACCATGTTGTCTGTGGTGATTAACCCCTTCTTTGACTGGCGCAGTGACCACCGCCCCCATATTCCCGATAACGAAAAGGTCATCTACGAAACCCACGTTAAGGGCATGACCATGACCCACCCCGACGTGCCGGAAGAGCTCCGCGGTACCTACGCGGGCATGGCACACCCGGCCGTCATTAACTACTTCAAAGAGCTTGGCGTTACCACCGTTGAGCTCATGCCCGTCCACCAATTCCTGCAGGACGATCGCCTGCGCAACCTAGGCCTGCGTAACTACTGGGGCTATAACACCTTCGGCTTTTTCGCCCCACACCATGACTATGCCTTTGCTAAGAAGCCAGGCGAGGTGGTCTCCGAGTTCAAGACCATGGTCCGCGCCTTCCACGAGGCCGGCATCGAGGTCATCCTCGACGTGGTTTATAACCACACCGCCGAGGGCAACCACATGGGCCCGACCATTGCTTTCCGCGGCATCGATAATGGCGCCTACTATCGCCTCGTCGAGGGCGATGAGGCCCATTACATGGATTACACCGGAACCGGCAATTCCCTCAATGTCCGCCACCCGCACTCGCTGCAGCTGATTATGGACTCACTGCGCTACTGGGTTACGGAGATGCGCGTCGATGGCTTCCGCTTCGACCTGGCGGCGACCTTGGCGCGGGAGCTTGACGACGTCGACAAGCTCGCCACCTTCTTCGACCTAGTCCAGCAAGACCCCATTGTCAGCCAGGTCAAGCTCATCGCCGAACCCTGGGACATCGGCCACGATGGCTACCAAGTGGGCAACTTCCCGCCCATTTGGAGCGAATGGAATGGCAAGTACCGCGATACCGTGCGCGACTTCTGGCGCGGCGAGCCCGCCACCCTGGGTGAATTCGCCTCCCGCCTGACCGGCTCTTCGGATCTCTATGCCGATAATGACCGCCGCCCCACCGCCTCCATCAACTTCATCACCGCCCACGATGGCTTTACCCTGCGCGACCTTGTTTCCTATAACGACAAGCACAACGAGGCCAATGGCGAGGACAACCGCGACGGCGAATCCTTCAACCGCTCCTGGAACTGTGGCGAGGAAGGCCCCACCGATAACGACGATATCCGCAAGCTGCGCCGCCGCCAGACCCGCAACTTCCTGACCACTCTCCTGCTTTCCCAAGGCACTCCCATGTTCTCGCATGGCGATGAATTTGGCCGCACGCAAAACGGCAATAACAACGTCTATTGCCAGGACAACGAGCTGTCATGGATGGACTGGTCCATGCTGGAGGAGGAAAAATCCGCCGCGATGCTGGGCTTTACCAAGCGCGTCCTGGCCATCCGCAACCACCACCCCGTCTTCCGCCGCAAGCGCTTCCTCGCCGGCGGCCCGCTCGGCGCGGATGTGAAGGAACGCGATATCGCCTGGCTGGTTCCTTCGGGCCGCCTGATGACCCAGGACGACTGGGACCACGACTTCGGCCGCGCCCTTATGGTCTACCTCAATGGCAATGCCATCACGGAAACCACCTCCCGCGGCGAGCGCATCACCGATGATTCCTTCATCATGATTTTTAACTCCCACGACGGCGAAATCGAGTTCACCCTGCCCACCAAGGATCTCGGCGCTACGTGGCGGCTGATGGTCGATACCGCCGATTCCGGCGGTTACCCCGCGGAGGAAACCCTTATTGAGGCAGAGGGTACGATCACGGTGCAGCCGCGTTCAACGCTGATCTTGCGTCAGGTTGAACCGCCCGTTTTCGATTCCTAGAGAAAGGCCCCTCGTGTCATTTCCCGCGCACGGCGCACTCATCGATGTCACAGCGGATAAACTCGTGCTCCACCGCACCCTGCTGGCTACCAGCCTCGGTGCCCCCGCCACTGAAGATATCCCGCTTGAGTCCATCGACACCGTGCACGTGAGTGAACCGACCCCCACCGGCTTCGGCGCCCTGGACTTGGGCGCCGCCGGCACTATCGCCTTCGCCCCGCACCAAGACCCGCAGGCCGTCGCCCGCGCCATTTCCGCCGCACAGCGCGGCGAAGCACCCTCTTCCGCCGCCACCATCCCCGGCCTTGATTTCACTGCCGTGGACGTGGAAACGGCCAACGACAACTGGGGTTCTATCTGCCAAATAGGCGCGGTGCGCTTCCGCGATGGCCAGGAGACCGCCTCCCGGTCCTGGCTGTGCACCCCTCCACCAGGCCTCGAGCACTTCGCGGATATCAACGTCTCCATCCACGGCATAACCGCGGACGATGTGGAAGGGGCGCCGGCATTTGCCGACGTCGCCAAGGAGCTCTTCGATTTCCTCGGCGGCGACGTGCTTGTCGCGCACAACGCCCAGTTTGATTCCACCGCACTGCGCTCCGGCCTGCTTACTGCTGGCGCCGAGGTGCCCACCGTGCCGCTGGCCTGCTCCCTCGCGCTGTCCCGCGATGCCTCCAAGGCCAAGGTCATTTCGGTACGCAACCATAAACTGCCCACCGTCGCCGCCCACCTGTCTGCGCCGGACTTCAGCCACCATGACGCCACCGAGGATGCCCGTGCGGCCGGCGAAATCATCGCCCGCTTGGCCGAGCGCTTCGGGCACACCGGCAGCATCCGCGACCTATTCACCGCACGCGAATTCACCTTAGGCCGCCTCGATTCCGAGGACATCCTGCCTGTCCTACGTGCCCACACCGCCCCCACCTCCGCCGCGGATCTCGGCGCTGGGACCGACTTCCGCAACCAGACCCGAGCGGCCGGCTCCGCACAGAAGAAGTCCCGCGGGCCCGCCCCGTGGCAGTCCGTCGCCACCCCGGACACAATCCCAGAGCCCAACCCCGACGCCGACCCAGAAGGCGCACTCTACGGCCAGCACGTCACCCTCACCGGCGATTTCGAGCCCTTTGATAAGGGCGTGCTGTGGCAGGGCATCGCCGAGCGTGGCGGCCAAGTGGCAAAGAACGTCACCAAAAAGTCCACCCTGCTCATCGTGGGCGAATGGGCCAAGAAAACCTCCAAGGAAAAGCGCGCGGAGGAGCTGCAGGCCAAGGGCCAAGAAATCGACATCTGGCCGGCCGATAAGCTCTTTGCTGAGCTGCAACTCGACGCCGAGCCGCCCTTCTAGGCCCACCCCGGGAACCAAACGGCGGTTTCTCCAGTCCAATAAAGGCGACCGCACCCTACCGCCACACTGGAGAAACCGCCGTGACCGTCGCCCTGCGCCCGCCTCGTCCCACCACCGCAAACCTGCTGCCTGCGCTCTTTGCCCGTTCCTGGCTGAAGGACCAGCGGCTTTCTGACGACGGCTTCTGCGACTCCCTCGCCACCATCCAGCTCTCCCCCAGCCTGTCCATGGCTCTGGTCTTTCCTGGCAAGCAGACCTTTCGCCGGCTCAGCCACCGCGGCCTCGCGGACATGGATATCTCCGCGCGCCGAGCATGGAACCACGCCTCCCATAACCTGCAGCGCGCCGCACTCGATTCGCAAGGGCTGCGCTTTTGGACCCGCCCCGCCGCCTGCGAGCTTCCTTCCGCCGCCCGTTTCGGTGGCTTGCAGGTCCGCTCCCACGGCGCACCGATTTCCTCCTGGGTTGCCCACCCAGAGACCTTTACCGTGCTGGACAAGCACATGCGCCGCCTCCTGCGATCGCACTCCCTGACCTACCTGGTACCGGACTCCGCCACGCTCTTTGCCTTTGCCCACCTGCCGGACACCTATGCCCGCCAGCTGGCCGCCGAAGCCGTCGCGCGCGTGCCCCGCCATCGCACCGTGCTCCACCCACGCCCGCTAGTATGGTCTAACGGATTCCCGCGGGAGTTATGAAAGGAGCACCATGCCGGAAAGTAGGATGTCGCGGCTGAGCAACCAGTACCACGACTGGGCGCGCAGCCACCCCACCGCCGCGGTGGACTTCCGCACCGCCATCGAGGACCTCCTCAATGACGCCGGCATCATCTTCGACCGCGTCTCTACCCGCGTCAAAACCTGGCCCTCACTGAAGGCGAAGGCCAAAAAGCGCCGCGAGAACGGCGATTTTGTCTATCCCCAGCCCTGGCAAGAGATCCACGATGTGATGGGCGTGCGTGTGACGTTGTATCACTCCACCGCTATTCCAGAAGCGCTAGGCGTTTTTGGTGAATCCTTTAAGGTTGAACGCTCCGTAGACAAGGCGGCCGAAACTCGCATCTCTGGTGGCTTTGGCTACGGCTCCCACCACCTGGTGCTTACCGTGACCGAAGATAGCGCGGCTGCAATGGAAGAGCTCGCCGCCTACGTGGGCTGGACCTTTGAGGTGCAGATTCGCACCGTCCTGCAGCACGCGTGGGCGGAGTTTGAGCACGATATCCGCTATAAACAGGGACCGAACCCGCCCTCGCCGGAAGTTGACCGCCTGTTTACCCTGGCCGCGGGCCTCATCGAACTCGCCGACCAGCAATTCGATGAAATCGCCGCGCTCAAGGCCCCCGATACAGAAACCGACAAGGATGTCGAGCTTACCGCCGAGACCCTGCCGGGCGTGCTCGCCATCATCTTGGGCAACCGCTTCCCGCTCTCGCGCTCGGAGCACTACCGCTTCTTGGCGGAGCTCTTGGAGCAAAACGGCGTTCGCCACTTGGGTCAGCTTGAGCAGCTGCTGGATGATACCGCCATTGCTCACGTCCACGACGCCATGCGCTACCGCTTCCGCCCCGGCCAGGTGCGGCTTATCGACGACCTCCTGCTCAACAAGTTTGGCAAGCAGCACATCGAGGCCACCGCCGAATCCGGCGACCGCCCGGGCCGCAAGCGGCGGCTTACTGCGCGCTTGAAAGCGCTACGCGCCGCCCACTAGCCGCGCGGTAATTTCGGTAACTTACCGGAAACCGCCGCGGAATTTCTCCATGTCGCGGCGTTCCTTCTTCGTCGGCCGGCCAGCACCGCGCGGGCGCACGGGAACCGACGGCATAAACTCCTTGGGCGGCGGCGGTGGCGCATGGTCCGTATAGCAGGTGCGCGCGACGGGCGCGCCGACCCGCTTGGCGACGGTCGCTAAAACCTCGAGGTCATGCTCGTGGTGGTTGCGCCATACGCGCACGCGGTCGCCCGGCACCACCTGTTGGGAAGGCTTGACGGCCTCGCCATTGATCTTTACGTGCCCGGCGCGCACGGCGGTCGCGGCCGCAGACCGGGTTTTAAACATGCGAACGGCCCACACCCAGGCATCGATCCTGACGGGGCGGCCGCTAGGTTGCGGTGCCGGCATCTAGTACTGGTTGTGGTTCTCGTTGACGATTTTCTGGATCTTCAGCCAGTTATAGCCGCCACCTGCAACGGCAACGATGGCACCAATTAGCATCCAGGCCCAGAAGTTAACCGAAAGCACGCCGAGCACTACGCCCACACCGAGGCCGCCGGCCACGCATACGACGGCGTTGCGGGAGTGCTTGCGCACCTGCTGCTTGCGCTGCGCAATGGGGTTATTCGGTCGTTGCTGCATACTCATGGTCAGGATCCTACCTCAACCCACGCGCTGCCGGCCTCTGCCGCCTCGAGCTGGCCCTGCGAGATCGCTGCCAGCGTTGCTTCCAGCTCGTCCAGCCCGCCTGGGTGCACGGCCACGGTAAAGGTGACCGCGGCCGCATAGGCGGTATCGGTTATCTCATAACCGCGCCCGCGCAGGTCCGCCTCTACCCGCCCGGCCGTCGCATGCGGGCACTCCACGGCATAAAGCTCCCGGCGCGCCCTGGTTACCGCGCGCACCTTCTCCATGGCCTCGCTGACCGCACCGCCATAGGCATGCACCAACCCGCCGGCGCCCAGCTTGATGCCGCCGAAGTAGCGCACGATCACCGCGCACACATCGAGCATGCCGGAGCCCTTCACCACATCCAGCATCGGTTTTCCGGCCGTACCGGAGGGCTCGCCGTCATCGGAAGAGCGCTCCACCGGGTTCGCACCATCAACGTGATAGACGTAGGCGGAACAGTGGTGGCGGGCGTCGGGAAAGCGGCTGCGGGCGGCGTCGATAAACGCGCGGGCCTCTTCCTCATTAGTGACGCGACCAATCAAGGTAATAAACCGGGACCGCTTAATTTCAATTTCGTGTTCAACCTGGCCTACTGGGCGACGATAAGAATCCTGCATTAGGCCACGAGGAATTCATACTCGGGGGTGCCGGGCTTGAGGTACTGCACCGAAATCTTGGATTCTCCCATGCGCTCTAGCAGGCCCTCGAGATCTTCGGCACGGCTAAGCTGCAGGCCCACCAGCGCGGCGCCCGTCTCGCGGTTATTGCGTTTGAGGTACTCAAAAAGCGTGATGTCATCGGTCGGGCCCAGAATCTCGTGCAAGAAATGGCGCAACTGGCCCGGCTCCTGCGGGAAATTCACCAAGAAATAATGCTTCAGGCCGCGGTGGACCAGGGAGCGTTCCATGATTTCGGCGTAGCGCAGCACATCGTTATTGCCGCCGGAAATTACGCACACCACCGTTGAGCCTGGTTCCAGGTCCAATTGGTGCAAGCCCGCCACCGACAGTGCGCCGGCTGGTTCCGCAATGATGCCCTCATTTTGATACAGGTTGAGCAGGTCCGTGCACACCGCGCCCTCGGATACGGTGTCGAAGATCAGGCGCTCGCGATTGGCTTCCAAGATCTCATAGGGCAGTGCGCCAAGGCGCTTGACGGCCGCGCCATCCACGAAGGGGTCGACCTCCTCGAGCGTGACTGGGCCGCCGTGGTCAAACGCCGCTCTTAGCGACGCCGCCCCTTCCGGCTCCATACCCACCACCCGGGTCTGCGGCGCCATATCCGCCACGTAGGAGGTGATGCCAGAAATCAGGCCGCCGCCTCCCACAGGAACGACGACGGTATCGAGCGACTTGCCCTTGGCTGAAAGCTGTGCCACAACCTCCGCCGCGACGGTGCCTTGTCCGGTGATGGTGTCGCGGGCGTCGAAGGGCTCGATGAAGGTGGCGTCGCGCTCGGCAGCGTCGGCATGCGCGGCGGCTGCTGCCTCATCGAAGTTGGCGCCGACCACCACCAGTTCCACCTGGTCGCCGCCGTGGACCAGGATGCGGTCGCGCTTTTGCATCGGCGTGGGTTCCGGCACGAAAATCTTGCCGGCAATGCCCATCGTGCGGCAGGCATAGGCCACGCCCTGCGCATGATTGCCGGCCGACGCCGTAACAATTCCCCGGCCGCGCTCTTCCTGGGGAACATTCGACATACCGTTTAATGCGCCGCGAATCTTATAGGAACGCACGTCCTGCAGATCCTCCCGCTTGAGATAGACCTCGCAGCCCGTCTCGGCCGACAGCCGGGCGCAGTACTGCAGCGGAGTCGGGGCGATTTCCGAGCTAATCCGCGCCTGCGCCTGCTGGATATCGGATGCATGGATGGTCGAATCAGTCATGTCTTGACAGTCTACCCATTCACTGGAAATTCACTGTCCTTTAGTTGCACCGTTACCTCCATCAGCAATAGTGGACATAACCACAAGAAAGGAAAATTTATGCTCAAGCGCATCTCTCTCTGCGTTACCTCCTCGCTCGTCCTCGCCTGTGCCCCGACCGCACACGCCTACATCGTGGATAACGTGCTGGAACACTCCGCCCCCAACGCCGCACTACAGCTGACCCCCATCGGTTCCCATGAATCCGGCGTCCTGGGCAAATCCGCCGCCGAAATCGTCGCCTACCACGCTGCGTCCCAGCGCATCCTCACCGTCAATGCGCGCTCCGGCGAGGTCGATATCCTCGACGCCTCCGATCCCACCCAGCCGCGCAAGATCGGCGCCCTCTCCGCCGGCGGGGACAAGGAAATCAACTCCGTGGCCGTGCGCCCCGATGGCCTAGCCGTCGCCGCGGTACAGCAGGCGGACAAAACCGACAACGGCGAGGCGCTGTTCTTCAATGCCGAAACCGGCGAGGAGCTTGGGCGCGTAGGCGTTGGCGCCCTGCCCGACAACGTGCACCTCACTGCCGACGGCCGCCACGCACTGGTTGCCAACGAAGGCGAGCCTTCCGACGCACTCAACGCCGAGGGCACCGCCTACCTCAAGGACCCAGAGGGCTCCATTTCCGTCATCAGCTTGCCTGAGGGCGTCGCGGCGCCCGCGCTTAGCGACGTCCACACGGCCGACTTCACCGCCTTTGATACCGCCGACCTCGACCCTTCGATCCGTGTCTTCGGCCCCTCCGAGCACCATAACCTGCCCTCGCGGGACTTCGAGACGGAATACATTTCCTCCGCGGGCGGCAAGGCCTATGCCACGCTGCAGGAAAACAACGCCATCGCGATCATCGATATCGAGTCCGCCACCGTAGAAAAGGTCCTCCCCGCTCATATCGCAGACCACTCCCAGGTACCGCTGGATCCGTCCAACAAGGATGACGCCGCGGAGCTGCGCACCATCCCGGTCAAGGGCCTTTCCATGCCGGACTCCATCGGTGCCTTCGAGGCAGAGGGCCAGACCTATTTCGCCACCGCCAACGAAGGCGATGCTCGCGAGTGGGGAGGCTATACCGACGAAGTAGAGCTCAAGGACCTAGTAAAGGACGGCAAGGTCTGCGACGGCCTCGAGCTCCCCGAGGGCATTGAGGATAAGAAGTTTGCCGGCAACCTCAAGCTCACCAACGCTTCTGGCTGGAACGAAGAAAAGGAGTGTTTTGACGGCCTGTATTCCTATGGCTCGCGCTCCTTTAGCATCTACGACGCCGAGGGCAACGTCGTCTTCGACTCCGGCTCGGACTTTGAGAACATCACCAAGGATATGCCCGGCCTTAACTTCAACGCCGATAACGAGGATCCGGATTTCGATGACCGCTCCGATAACAAGGGACCAGAGCCGGAAGCCTTGACCATCGGCAAGGTTGGCGATCGCACCTACGCCTTCATCGGCGCGGAGCGCGTGGGCGGCATCTTTGTCTACGACGTAACCACCCCCGCCGAGGCACAGTTTGTCACCTACGTCAATAATCGCGATTTTTCCGTTGGCTACGACGAGGACGATGTTGCTGCCACCACCCAGGCCGGCGATCTCGGACCAGAGGGCCTGGCCTTCGTTCCCGCTGCAGATTCCCCTACCGATGACGCGCTCCTCATCGCCGGCAACGAGGTATCCAGCACCACCACCGTGTTCTCCGTCAAGGACCTGCTTGCCGACGCCCCCGATGACACCGATTCCCCCTCCACGTCTGCGGGTTCCACTGGAACCAGCAACGGCAGCGTCGCTGCCGGCGTGGGCATCGTGGCCGGTTTGGTAGGTCTTGGCGCCCTGATTGGCGGGGCGCTGGGATTCCTGCCGAAGACCGTCGACGAGTTCTATGCGCTGTTGCCGGCGCAGGTGCGCAAGCTTTTGCCATAGACCTTCCGGGATTTACCTGCTAGATTATTTGAGGCTAATACCTCTCACTCTAAAAGAGAACCATGCGCAACCGTCTCAGCATTTCGCTCGTCGCCGCCACCGCCGTGGCAGCGGGCCTCGTTGCACCAGCTACCGCTTCTGCCGCAGAAGATAAGGCGAAGGAGATTTCGGCTGAATGCCAGGCCGAGGTCGATAAGGCGAAGGAAGAACACCTCAAGAAGATCGAGAGCGGCGAGCTCGGATCTTCCGCCCGCACCCCGCAGGAGCTCATGCAGGGCCTGGCCAACGGCTACGGCTCCTCCGGAATGCCAAAGGAGCCGGACTGCGTAGCCCAGGAAGCAGAGGAGCACCAGATCGAGGCACTCAAGCGCCTGCCTATCTGGGGTTCTTCCTCCCCGGAGGAGTTCCTCGAGGTCATGAGCTGGGTTACCGTGGCTGCCAGCCTCGTTGCTGCGCTGCTGCAGGCCTTCACCATGGTTGCCAAGGTGAACCCGGCTGTGCTGGAGCCGATGAAGAATGTCCTCAAGCAGCTGGGCGTGCGCTTCTAAGCACTGAATACTTGAGCCGCTCCGGAGCTCCGGAGCGGCTTTATGCGTTTTAGAAGAGTTCTCGGGTAGCAATCTCCGCGCCCTCGACCAAGGACTGCAGCTTCGCCCAAGCAATCTGGGGGTGCAGGCGGCCGCCCAAGCCGCAGTCGGTCGACGCAATGACGTTTTCTGGGCCGACTACCTCAGCGAATTGGATGATGCGATCGGCCACAAGGCGCGGATGCTCTACCGCGTTGGTGGAGTGCGAGACCACGCCCGGGTAAATCACGGTGCCTTCCGGCAGCGCGTGGTCCTGCCACACGCGCCACTCATGCGCGTGGCGCGGCGAAGCGGCCTCGAAGGAGAATCCGCCGACCTCGGCACGCAGGATTTCCTCGACGATATCCGCAAAGGGCACGTCGGTAACGTGCGGACCGTGCCACGAGCCCCAGCAGATATGCAGGCGCGTTTGTTCCTTGGGCAGGCCGGCAATGGAATCATTGAGGACGTCGATGCGCTCGCGAATAAAACCGCGGAAGTCCTCGACCGACGGCTCCGGGTTGATTTGGTCCCAAGCCTCGGCCAGGTCGGGTGCGTCGAATTGCACAATAAGCCCAGCATCGGTGATGGCCTGGTATTCGGTGCGCATGGCACGGCCGACGTCGGCAAGCAGCTCATGCTCATCGTCGTAGTAGCGGTTGGTCAGGCGCGCTGCCGAGCCGGGCGAAAGGGCGGCGATGAAGCCGGGGGTGCCGGTTGGGAGGGCGTCGGCAAGCAGGCGGACATCGGCGGCAACCTCGTCCTGGCCGATGTAGGTTACAGGGCCGGTGAACTCTGGGTTCGCCACCTTGGCGCGGCCGGTAAAGATGCCAGAATCCGGATCATTATAGGCCTCCGAGAACAACGCGCGGTCGCGGCGATCAATAAACGACGTCAGCCGCGGCTCACCCGGCTTAGATCGCACCACCTCGGCCGATTCCCAGCGGTCGGTATCCGTCATCGTCAGCCCGCCCAGGCGGCTAAACGAATAGTTCCACCACGCGCCATAATCCACCGCGCCAGAGGTGATATGGCCGTACTCGCCCTCGTTAATGATATCGAGGCCGAGATCGAGCTGCCGCTTGACGACGTCCGCCACCGCAGCCTCCAAAATCCCCTGAAACTCCGCGGCCGGCAGCTCCCCGCGCTGCAGGTTGGCTTCCAACAGCTCCGGGGTGCGCGGCAGCGAGCCGACGTGGGTGGTACGAATCTTGTTAACCATCAGGTTTCCTCCATCGATATAGACTGTGCTGTCTAGATTAGTGGAGGGCGCCTGCCGCCGCCGAGTTTAAATTCAGCCTAAAATGCCCGCGCCCATGGTGGCCTTAAGGTCGCCCATGAGGTTGCCGGATCGCTCCACGCGCAGGTGGTCGCCGAGGATCATGGTGGTGGACTCGGAGCCGTCGACAAGCTCGAGGTACACGTCTGACTCGCCCTGGTTTTTGAGCAGGACCTGCTTGAGCCGGGCAATGTTTTCCATGGTGCACTGATCCGTGCGCAAAGTCAGGCGCAGCGGCAGGCCGGCGCCACCGCCAGGACCGAGGTCTGGGACGCGGATATCAGAGCAGAACAGGGAGCGACGCTCATCGCGCACCTTGACGTTCACGCGCGCGAGGATGATATTGTCCTCCACAATCTGCGGGGCGACGAGCGAGTACACCTTGTTGAATACCAGGATTTCCACCTGCGCGCCGTTGTGGTCTTCCACCGTGACAATGGCCCACGGCGAACCATCACGCTTAGAGAAGCGGCGGTCCACGCCCGAAATGATGCCGCCGATGATGAGCTCTTGGCCGTTATGGACCTCGTCGTTGAGGATCTTGGTCAGTGGGGTATCCGTCTGCGCGGCCAGCGCCTCCTCGAAGCCATCGAGCGGGTGGCCGGAAACGTAAAGGCCCAGCATCTCGCGCTCGAGGGCAAGTTCGTGTTTACGATCCCAGTTGTCTTCTGGAATATCCAAGGCAAAGGCGTTGGAGGCCGCATCGTCCTCTCCCCCGCCAATTCCAGCGAAGAGATCGAACTGTCCCTTATCCGCGGCCTTCTTGGTGGTTTGCACCGCGTCAACAGCGTCCTCGTGGATGAGCATGAGGCCCTTGCGCGGGTGGTTCAAGTCATCGAAGGCGCCGGCCTTAATGAGCGCTTCTGTCACGCGCTTGGTGCAGGCGGCGAGCTCGATCTTGTCCAGGTAATCGCTAAAGGAGGTAAACGCGCCCTTGTCGTGGCGGGATTTGATGATGGATTCCACCACTTCCGAGCCAACGTTGCGGATAGCGCCCATGCCGAAGCGGATATCCTCTCCCACCGCCTGGAAGTCCTCTTCGGACTCATTGACGGACGGCGGCAGCACCTTGATGCCCAGGTGGCGGCAGTCCGACAGGTAAATGGCGGACTTATCCTTTTTATCGCCCACCGAGGTCAACAGCGCGGCCATGTACTCCGGTGCATAGTAGGCCTTGAGGTAGGCCGTCCAGAAGGACACCAAGCCGTAGCCCGCGGCGTGGGACTTATTAAACGCGTAGGACGCGAAGGGCTCGATGGTGCCCCACAGCGCATCCATGGCGGACTTGGAGTAGCCGTTTTCTTGCATACCGCCCCAGAACTTGTCGTACTGCTGCGCCAGCACTTCCGGCTTCTTCTTACCCATCGCCTTACGGAAACCATCTGCCTCGCCGGCCGTGTAGTTGGCGACCTTCTGCGAGATACGCATGATCTGCTCCTGATAGACGATGAGGCCGTAGGTCTCATCCAGGATTTCCTTGAGCGGCTCTTCCAACTCCGGGTGAATTGGAGTGATTTCCTTACGGCCGTTCTTGCGGTCCGCGTAGTCCCAGTGGGCGTTCACGCCCATCGGGCCCGGGCGGTAGAGCGCAAGGGAGGCCACAATATCCTTAAAGCCGGTCGGCTTCATGCGCTTGAGCAGCTCCTGCATGCCGCCGGAGTCGAGCTGGAAAACGCCCAGCGTATCGCCGCGCGAGAGCAGGTCATAGACCTTGGAGACCTTGGGGTCGTCAGCATGCAGCTGCTCTAGGTGGATTTCTTCGCCGCGGTTGCGCTTGATGTTTTCAATCGCATCGCCGATAACGGTGAGGTTGCGCAGGCCCAAAAAGTCCATCTTCAGCAGGCCGATGGCCTCGCAGGCCGGGTAATCCCAGCCGGTGATATAAGCGCCGTCGGCCGGGCGCTTCCACATGGGGATGTGGTCCATGAGGCGAACCGAGGCCATAATCACCGCACAGGCGTGCACGCCTGCCTGCCTGACGACGCCCTCCAAACCCCGCGCCGTGTCATAAATCTTCTTCACATCTGGGTCGGATTCCACCATCTGGCGGACCTCGGCGGCCTCGGAGTAGCGCTCGTGGTCTGGGTCCGTGATGCCCTTGAGTGGAATGTCCTTGGCCATGATGGCAGGCGGCAGCGCGCCGTTGATGCGGTCGGCCATCTGGAAGCCGGGCTGGCCAAAGTGCACCTTGGCCGAGTCCTTAATGGCCTGCTTGGTCTTCACCGTGCCGAAGGTAATCACCTGCGCCACCTTGTCCTCACCCCAGCGCTCGGCCGCATAGGTAATCATTTCGCCGCGACGGCGGTCATCGAAGTCGATATCGATATCGGGTGCGGACGGGCGTTCTGGGTTCAAGAATCGCTCGAAGAGGAGATCGTGTTCCAGCGGGTCGATATTGGTAATAGTCAGCGCGTAGGCGACGAGCGCGCCGGCCGCCGAGCCACGGCCCGGCCCCACACGAATGCCCACGGAGCGCGCGTGCTTAATGAGCTCGGCCACGATGAGGAAGTAGGACGGGTAGCCTTTCATCTCGATAACAGAGATCTCATACTTGGCGCGCTCGATATACTCCTCCGGAACATCACGGCCGGGGAAGCGCGCTTGCAGGCCCTCCATCACCTCATGGGTGAGCCAGGAGGTTGGGGTGTGACCCTCGGGGACGTCGGCAATAGGCATGCGATCGTGGGTGTGTTCTTCCCAGATTTCGCCGTAGTCTTGCACGCGCTCGGCAATCCACAGGGTGTTATCGCAGCCGTCTGGAATCATATCGTCCCAGGTCTCGCGCATCTGCGCGGCCGACTTAATGTAGTAGCCGGTGCCGCCGAACTTGAAGCGGTCCGGGTCCATGAAAGTTTTGCCAGTCTGCACGCACAGCATCGCCTCGTGCGCAGGCGCCTGGGACTCCAACACGTAGTGGCAGTCATTGGTCACCAGCGGCGGCAAGTCCAGCTTGCGTCCGATTTCTAGCAGGCCATCGCGCGTGCGCTTTTCGATGTCCAGCCCATGGTCCATCAACTCCAAAAAGAAGTTGTCCTTGCCGTAGATGTCCTGCCACATGGCCGCGGCCTCCAGCGCCTCGTTGAACTGGCCGAGGCGCAGACGGGTCTGGACATCGCCAGAAGGGCAACCGGTGGTGGCGATGATGCCGTCGGCATGCTCGGCGATGAGCTCGGCGTCCATGCGCGGCCACTTGCCCAACTGACCCTCGTAGGAAGCAAGCGAGGACAAGGTAAAGAGATTGCGCAGGCCGGTGGCATTCTCCGCAATCATAGTTTGGTGGAGGTAGGCACCGGACGCGGAGACGTCGTCGCGCTTTTGGTCCGGCGTGCCCCACAGCACGCGCTTTTTGTTGAAGCGGGATTCGGGCGCCATATACGCCTCGATGCCGATGATGGGCTTGACGCCGGCGCCGGTCATGCGGCGGTAGAAGGCATCAGAGCCATACATATTGCCGTGGTCGGTCATGCCGACGGCCGGCATTTCTTGGCGGACCACCTCGTCTGCCAGCATATCGACCTTGGCCATGCCGTCCAGCATGGAAAACTCGGTGTGGTTGTGCAGGTGGACGAAGGAGGAGTTTTTGGCCATGCGGCTCATCATAGCGGGGCGGTCAAAATGGGCTATTATTTTGTGATGCTCTACACTCTCGCCGCCTATATCATGTGGGGATTTTTCCCCGCGTTCTTCCCTCTCCTTCTGCCGGCCTCACCGCTGGAAATCTTGGCTCACCGCGTGTTGTGGACCGCGGTGTTAGTCACCGGATTTTTGCTCCTCGGCGGCCGGTGGCGCGAAATGGCGCGCATGGACAAGCGCACGTGGGGTTGGCTTGCGGCCGCAGGTGTATTCATCACGGTCAATTGGGGCACCTACGTGGTGGCGATTAATAGCAACCACGTGGCCGATGCGGCGCTGGGGTATTTCATCAATCCCTTGGTGTCGGTCGCCCTCGGCATGGTGTTTTTGAAAGAGCGGCTGCGGCCGTGGCAAGCCGGCGCGGTGGGCGTTGCGGCCTTCGCGGTGCTGTATTTGACGTTCTTTACCGGCCAGGCGCCGTATATTTCGCTGCTCTTGGCCTTCAGCTTCGGCTTTTATGGGCTGCTCAAAAAGCAGGTTCGGGTGTCCTCGGCCGTCTCGGTCGCAGCGGAGGCGCTCGTGATGTCACCGCTGGCGGTGGGATACATCCTGTGGCTAGAAACAAGCGGCCAAGGCACGTTCGCCAGCGAGGGCGTCGGCCACGCGCTGCTTTTGGTCAGCGCCGGCTTGATTACCGCGCTGCCGCTACTCTGCTTTGCGGAGGGCGCACGAACGCTGCGCTTATCGACGATCGGCATGCTCCAATACCTCGCCCCCATCATGCAGATGCTGTGGGCTCTCTTTGTCACCCACGAGCACTTTTCAACGCACCGCTGGATCGGCTTCGGCATCATCGGCGTGGCGGTGGCTATTTACGTCGCCGACTTAGTGCGCATGGCTAGGAGCGCCTAAGTTCCTCGCGAGCGGCACGGGCGCGGCGACGCGCCGCCTGTTCCTCTTCTGCCCGCAGCGCCCAGCGCGGCATCACCACGACGAGGAAACTGCCATAGGCACATACGATCCCGGAAAACACCAGCTTCATCGAGGTGCCGCCGGTGACAAGGCCGATTAAAAGCGCGATGCCGGAAACCACCACCGCGACCCACGCGGCGATATAGGCAAACTTGTAGTTGGGCATCCACTGCGAAAAGGACTGCTGTGAGGACATGGGTCTAGCCTACGCGGTGGTCGTATTCGTGGGCCCGGTATCGACAAGATCCGGTGGGGGCGGATCCCAGGGGTTGACCCAGCGCACGCCGCGGGCGGTGCGCTCGAAGCGGCCATTGCGCGGCGGGCCGGTGCGATGGTCATCATTGCGGCCGTTGTGATAGGCGCAGGCGGTGGTGAGGTTCTTCGCATTGGTCCACCCGCCGCCAGCCCAGCTGAAAATGTGGTGGACCTGGCACTCATCGGCAGGCTTATTACATCCCTTGACCGGGCAGGAGGGATTTTCCGCCGCGGCCATCATAAACTGCTTCCAGGTAGCCCCACGGCGCATGCGGTACAGGTTCACTGGGCCCTCTACGGGGTGGAGCAGGGTGACAAACCCCTCCTCAGCAAGCGCGCGCTGGGCCAATTCGGAGCCCGTAATCTGCGCGCCATTGGTCATGGTCAACACCACATCGTCGCTGCCATGGGCCACGCCAACCAACTTATCCAGCGGCACCACAACGTTGGTGCGCACGGTTGCGGCGGCGCCGGTACCGGTGCGGAAGAGAGAGGCGACGTCGGCAAGCGAGCCGGCATGCTGGTGGAGTTCTGCAATCAGCGCAGAAGGGCCAGTGATAGACAGAGTCCACGGCTTTCCGGCGGCGCGGCGGCGCAACCGCACCCCCGGCTTGGGTTCGCGCGGAGCGCGCATCTCGCGCAGCTTTTTGCGAGCACGCCTTTCCATCTCCCGCGTATCGCACGCGATATGGGTGAGCTCGGCGCGCAGGGCCCAGGCGCGGGCTTGCGTGGGCGCGCGCCGGGCATGCTTTTCGATGACCTCCAGCGTCGGCAGCGAATGCCGGTTGCGGCGGGCCCCGTCCACCGCGCGGCGTTGGCGGCGGCGAAAGTTGGTGGTGCCGAAGTAGACCTGCGCGAGCTGTGCTACAGATTCTGCTGCAGCATCGGGCATGCCAGCAGCGGTAAGGTCCGCGGCGGAGGCATCGGCGGCCTCGGCGAGGATATCCATCGCCGAGTTGAGTGCCGCAATATAGGCCCGAATGTGTTCCATGCCCTAGATGCTAAAAGCGCTGGGCGGCCACCGCGCGCCATAGGGCCCAGGAGGGCGATATTAGCTGGGAGGGCGGATGGCGAAGCTGCCCCAGGCGGCGTCCGCGGGTGCGGGTTCGACGGCGGCGACGGAGGGAGTGGAGGCGACGTCGGCAAGCTGGGCGCCCGACCCCCACACCACTGCCGCGCTCACCGCGGTGGGACGCTGGCCATAGGACGCATCGATGCGGTCGAAAGCGCGTTGGATGACCGCGGCCCGGTCCTCGCCGGCGGTGGGTTCGGGCACGTCGATGGGGGCGGTGGAACCGATAAGGATGGCGTCCATGCGCGGGGCCGCGGCAACGGCGGCCGCGGCGGCTACGGGCGGCAGGTCCTCCTCAAAGGTGACAAGGGCGTAGGCAGGCGCGTCTGGAATGTCGCTGCCGGATACGCGCGCAATATACTCCGCGCGCGTCTCGCCATCCGGACCGAGCTGATCGCCTTGTACTTGCGAAGAAGCCTGGGTCCCTAGGGCGCCAAAAAGCGCGAGCGCGGCCAAGAAAAGCACCGCAAGCACCGCCAGGGCCGCTAGCCGACGCCGCCGGTAGACCTTCCTCATCCCCGCAGAACCTCCAAGGCGTGCTCGAGATCGGCCGGGTACGGCGCTTCAATCTCGAACCACTTGCCGGTGCCGGGGTGAGTAAAGCCGAGTTTTACCGCGTGCAGCCACTGGCGCTTAAGCCCAAGGCGCTTAGCTAGGTTCGGATCCGAGCCGTACATCGGATCGCCCACGCACGGGTGGCCGGTGGCGGACATATGCACGCGGATCTGGTGGGTGCGGCCGGTCTCTAGGTGCACCTCGATGAGGCTGGCCTCGCGGAAGGCCTCGATGAGGCTGTAATGGGTGACGGCCGCTTTGCCGTCGTCAAGCACGGCGAATTTCCAGCCCGACTTGGGGTGACGGCCGATAGGCGCATCGACGGTGCCCTCGATGGGATCCGGCAGGCCCTGCACCACGGCGTGGTAGGTCTTTTTTACGCTGCGGTACTTAAAAGCATGCTTGAGCGCGGAATAAGCGCGCTCCGAAGAAGCCACGACCATCACGCCAGACGTGCCCACATCGAGGCGGTGCACGATGCCCTGGCGCTCGGTCGGCCCGGACGAAGCCACTGTATAACCGGCCGCGCGCAGCCCGCCAATCACCGTCGGCCCGTCCCAGCCCACACTGGGGTGCGCGGCCACGCCCACCGGCTTATGCACGCAGATAATATCGGCATCGCTGTAGAGCACGTCCATGCCCTCGACCAGCTCTTCGCGCGGCAGCAACGGCTTTTCTGGCTCCGGCAAAAGCACCGAGACCACGTTGCCGGAGGTCAACCGCTCGGACTTGCCCAGCTCCTGGGAATCGATGGTCACGTTGCCCTCGGCGCACAGCTGCGCGGTGGCGCTGCGGGAAAGGCCAAGGAGCTTGGCTAGGGCGGCGTCGGCACGCATTCCTTCTAGGCCTTCAGGAATGGGGAAGCTGCGCATCTGCCTATTCATGCTCGGCCTTCCTTTCCTCCAGCACCATGGCGATGATGAAGAGCACCACGCCGCAGGTAATGGCCGCGTCCGCAATATTGAACACGGCGAAAGAGCCGACCGAAATATAGTCCACCACGTGCCCAAACCAGAAGCCGGGGGCTCGGAAGATGCGGTCAGCGAAATTACCCAACGCGCCACCGGCGATAAGCGCTAGGCCCACCGCCTGGCCGGAGTGGGTAATGCGCGGGGCGGCAACGGCCACGCCGAGCACAAAGACCAGCTGGATGGTGGTAAAAAGCCACGTCGATCCCTCCCCGCCCATGGAAAAGGCGGCGCCAGGGTTAAAAAGCAGGGTAAACCGGAACCAGTCCCCCATGACCGGCAGGGGCTCGCCCTCTGTAAGGATGGAGAGCATTACTTGCTTCACGGCTTGGTCCACCAGCGCCACGGCGATGACGACCGCGGCGATAAGTCCTGTCTTGCTCCTTCGTTTTTGACTCACCCGCTCTATTCTAAACGGGAGCGTCCGGTATTTTGGTAAGCGTGTTTCGAGTCAAAGTTTTTGCAGCCCTGACCACAGCCGCCGTGGCGCTTACGGCGTGTTCCTATGAGAAGCCGGGCCCCGCGGTAGAACAGCCCGTGGGCCTGACTATCGACGCCCCTCGCGTCACCGTGGACAATCCCGGCACCGGGGAGAAAAAGCTCCTGGAATACCGCGATATCGACTCCACGCAGGACGTGAACTACCGCGTTACCGAGGGTTTTTCGCAGGACCTGCTCAAAAAGTCAGCGGCCGAGAAGTTTCGGGCTTCCGACGTCGAATCCACCACCACTACGCTGCCGCTATCGGCCAAGGTAGATAAGGCTAGCAAGGACGTTGAAGATCAGCTGCCGGCCACCCGCAATGCCTTTGTCACTGCCGGTGCGCCGGAAACTTCTGGCGACACCGACGTCTCTTCGGCCGAGGGATTCCAATTTGGCTGGCGTGGCCAAGACAATGGCCAGATGAATTCGCTGCGCTTGGCCGCGCCCCAGGACGCCACGGATGAAGCCCGTGGCTCTGTCGAACAGGCGATTATGAAGCTGACGGCCCTACCCGTGGTTTTCCCCACCGAGGAGGTAGGCACGGGAGCGAGCTGGACGGTGGATTCGCGCGTTACCGGCGAGTCCACCCTGCTGCAGACCACGCGCTATACGGTCGCTTCCATCGAGGGCGACCAGGTCAAGCTCAACGTAGAGGTAGAACAGCGGCCGTCGCTAGGCGCGCTGTCCTTTGAGGGCCAGGCCCAGGGCACGGAGTTGGAGGACAAGGAGCTCAAGGTTGTGGACTCCAGCACCCAGTCCAAGGGCAACATCACGGTAGACCTGAGCAAACCGCTGCCCGTGGGCGGTGACGTGTCTTTCGACACGAAGGTCATTTATGGCGCCGCCGGCTCGGAGCTGCGCGTGGTGCAGTCGAGCCTGACGGAGCTGAACTTTTCCTAGTTACTCGGCCGGGGCTTCTACGGGAGCCTCAGCTGGCGCCTGCTCGGCGCCGGCCGCGGGGGCGTCGCCTTCGGCAGGAGCTGCATCGCCCTCGGCCGGTGCCGGGGCGGGTGCAGAGGCACCGGCGCCGGTATCCGCGCACATCTCCGGAACCTGCTCTGGCGGCACGGTGTTTTGGATGAGCGTGCAAGCCCAGGCCTTGGAAAGCTTCCAGGTGCCATCTTCGTAGACGAACTCCACCTGGTCAGCGGTCTGCTGCTGACCGTCAGCGGTGGTGAAGTTCACGGTGGTCAGCACGGACTGCGGGTCATAGCCCGGAAGCACAGGATCGACGACCTCGAACTCGGCACCGGATTCCGCCTTGGACTGTGCCATGGTGTCAAAGATTTCCGGTGCGGTCTCGCCGCCCTGCACGGTGGCGGTCTTTTCCTGCTCAGAAGCGTTCGGATCCGTGGCCTTGGCCAAGATGGCGTTGAGATCTGCCGGGGACGGCAGCGCTGGGGCAGCGGAATCGCCGTCAGAAGAGGCAGATTCCTGAGCCTCGGTGTTGGTGCTGGCGGTATCGTCCTGCTCATCGTCGGAAGAGCAGGCGGCCAGGGCGGTGGCCGCGGTCAGTGCGAGGCA
Organism: Corynebacterium sp. MSK158; assembly: GCF_030229085.1. Lineage (NCBI taxonomy): Bacteria > Bacillati > Actinomycetota > Actinomycetes > Mycobacteriales > Corynebacteriaceae > Corynebacterium > Corynebacterium sp. MSK158. The sequence goes on along the minus strand of NZ_JASPHJ010000005.1, from coordinate 127,295 downwards.
CGCGGCGCTAAACTTGCGGAATTTCACTTCTAACTCCTCACGTCTGGGTTCTAAACTCCCATCAGTTTACAGCTGCACCAGCTTTTTCCGGGCTGCGCCCGCCGCGTGGGCGGAGATTTCTTTAACCTTGAGTACATGACCCGACTTGCTTTGATAGCCACCGGCGGCACGATCGCGTGCACCACCGTGGCCGATGGTTCCCTGGTTCCCACCATCTCCGGCGCAGACCTTGCCGCTGACATCGACGCCGAGGTAGTGGAGTTTCGCCAGCTCGATTCGTCCTCTATTACTTTGGCGGACCTCGATGAGCTCATTGCGGTGGTCAATGAGCACACCGCGCGCGAGGACATCGGTGGCGTGATCATCACCCATGGCACCGACTCCATGGAGGAAACCGCGCTGGCGTTGGAGATTTTCTGTGCAGGGGCAAAACCCATCGTGCTCACTGGAGCGCAGCGCGCCTTCGATCACCCCGCGGCCGACGGCCCCACCAATCTGCGCGCTGCCCGCGAGCTTGCAGCCAGCGGACGCCCTGGGGTTTTCCTCTGCTTCGGCGGCGAGATCATCCCGGCGCGCGGTGCGCGTAAGCGGCACACCAGTGACCTGCGCGGGTTTGAGTCACTGCCCGTTCCTGGCACCACCCCGCGTTTGAATCCTGCCCCGCTGGCGCCGCAGCATATCGAGATCATCCCCGCCTATCCGGGAGCGGGGCGCCTGCTGGTCGACGCCGCCGTAAACTCCCCCGCCTCCGGTCTCATTGTGGAGGCCATGGGCTCGGGAAATATGGGCGAGGAGATGGGCCGCGCGCTTGCCGACGCCCTCCACGCCGGCCTCCCCGTCATCATTTCTACCCGCACACCCTATGGCCCGACGGCGCTGGCTTACGGTGGCGACGGCGGTGGCGCGAGCCTGGGGAAGCGTAGCGCCATCAACGCCGGATGGTTCCGCCCGAGCCAAGCGCGAATCCTGCTCGCGGCGGCGCTGGCCACCGGTACCGATCCGGCAGAGCTTTTTGCTCAGGAGGGCTAGTCCTCGCTGGTCAGCCAGTCCTGCCAATCCAGTGAGTCGAGCGGGTCTGCTGGCACGAGCGCGGGATCATTAGCCGCGAAGGATTTGGTGCGGCCGGGACCCGTGACGCGGGTTTCAAAGCGCACGCTCACCACCCCGTGGCCGGCGCCTTGAATCCAACCGTGGCCGTAATCGGGGTGGAAAACGTCTTGCGTGGCGTGCCACTGGTTATCGGTTTCTTCTTCCACCGTCACCGTAGGCGCTGGCATGGTCGGCGTTGCGTCGTCGCTCACCCCAGTCTCATAGTCCGTATCTGCCGGTGCAGGGCGCACGATCTCACGGTCGAGCTCCGGGAAAAGCACGTCTTGGCGAGCGGCCTCTAGGCCGGAATAGCTCACCCCCACCAAGCGGATGGGCCCCAGCTCATCGGGGTAGCGGGCAAGCTTGAAGGCGGCAGCGGTGAGCACGGCGGCGTCGTCAGTCGCGTAGGGCAAGGTGGTCGAGCGCGATTCGATATGAAAATCCGCCATGCGTAGCTTCACCGTTACGGTGCGCGCGCCGCGGCCATCCTTAAGCAGCCGGCGGTGAGCGCCCTCCGCCGCGCGAGTGATGGCTGCATCGACCTCCGGGGCGGTCTGCAGGTCTTTCGGGTAGGTGTGCTCGGTAGAAATCTGCTTAGAGATAGCACGCGGCGCCACCTCGCGGTCATCAATGCCGCGGGCCAGCTGCCACAGCTGCAGCCCCACCACACTGCCGATGGAAATCTCTACTTCCTTACGCGTCATCGCCGCTAGCTGCCCAATGGTTTCTACGCCGATGGACTTGAGCTTCGCACCAGTCACCGGGCCGACTCCCCACAGCTTGTTCACCGCGAGGGGATGCAGCATATCTAGCTGGCGCTCCGCTGGGATAACAAAGGTGCCATCAGGCTTCGCTTCGCCCGATCCAATCTTGGCAAATTGTTTGCCCGATCCTGCCCCAATGGAGCACGGCAGACCCGTCTCCTCCCGAATGAGCGCGCGCAGCTCATTCGCCCAGCGCTTGACCTCCTCCGCGGTCGATCCTTCGAGGGCGGCGGGTTCCATAAAAGCCTCATCGATGGAAAGCTGCTCGATAACCTCCACGTGTTGCGCGATGATGCCGAAGACGCGCCGCGAGGCCGCCGCATACACCGCCCGGCGCGGCTGCACTACCACCGCGCGAAGTCCAACAAGCTGCTGCGCGCGATACATCGGCATGGCCGAATGCGCGCCGTACTCGCGCGCCTCATAGGAGGCGCCGGCCACCACGCCGCGCCCACTGGTGCCTCCCACCAAAACGGGACGTCCCTGCAGCGTAGGCCGGGTCAGCTGCTCGACGGAGGCGAAAAACGCGTCCATGTCGATATGTAAAACCCAGCGTTGCATGCGGCCCAGTCTAATAGGCGCACCTCCACATGTACTCCTGGGTGTTTGTGCGCCGTTAATTAAAGCTTTTATTTCTTTCCATCTCATCGCCACCCGCCCGCAAAGTCATCTTTTTAGGTTTTCAAGGACACTTTCTCCAGAAGGTAACCCTCAGCCTATAAAGCCTCCATAGTTGCACACGGAGTCCACAACTCTCCTCACTCCCTACTGCCCGAGCCGAACATATCGATCCCACAGCCCGGCGGAAACAATCGCAGTTGCACGCATCCCCCTTCGTCTTGGTAGCACAATCGAAAGGCCGCACATGCCCGCTAGCATCTTCGTCTTTTCAGATCTCCACTTAGGTCTCCCTGGCGCCCCCGGCTTGGACTGGGCCCTGCAAGCACTCGAGTTTGCCGCCAATAGTGGGGCCACGGCGTGCGTGTGCTTGGGCGATATCATTGACCGCAACGCGGACTCGGCCGAGTTCGTGCCTCAGGTCCGCACCATTATGGCCCATGCTGTCACCCTGTTCAACGAAGTCCACTTCATTTCCGGCAACCACGATACCCACCACAACCTGGACTTCCCGCCCGAGGTCACGGTCCACGGCACGCAGGTGCATACCTTTCATATAGGAAACACCACGGTTCTAACCGCAGCGGTGGCCACCGATCCGGACCCGCGCCGCCTCCAGTTTCCTCCCCGCCGCAGCAACGGCCCCCTCCTCGGCCTCCTACACTCTTCCGTCACCGGTGAGTTTTCTAAAGGCACCTGCCTGCCGCTGTCCGTGGCTGAGCTACAGGCCTGCGAGGCCGATGCCTGGTTCCTTGGGCACGTCCACGCCCCGCACACGCTTGCCGACGCCCCCTTCATCGGCTGGGTCGGCATGGGTTACGGCTTACTCTTCGACCCCGATACGTGCCACGTCACACGTTCGCATGACTAGATTCGTTCCCCACAAATCCCCCTCATATTCTTGCTTGCATGCAAGCTTGTATGCAAGATGGATGCATGTCCAATGAACGAATGCAGCCCGCCGCGGAGCGCGCCTATGACTTCGTCAAAGAGAAGATCATTGACGGCTCCTTCGAGCCCTCGCAGATGCTTTCCGAGGCCTCCCTGGCTACCGAAATGGGAATTAGCCGCACCCCAATGCACGAGGCTTTCCTGCGCCTAGAGGTCGAAGGCTTTCTACAGCTCTACCCCAGGCGGGGTGCGCTCATCGTGCCGATCAGCCCGCAGGAAATCCGCGAGGTCTATGAGGCACGCTTGCTTGTAGATAGGCACTGCGCTGAAAAGATCTGCGCAATGTCTGATGCCGAGCGCGCGGACATCGCTGATCAGCTAGATGCGACCATCGCGGAGCAAGATACTGCGTTGGATAGCGCGGACCTGCATACCTATACACATCTTGATGCGCGTTTCCACCAGATCATCATGGATGGCGGTGCCAATACCCTGCTGGCCGGGCTGGGACACCAGCTGCGCGAACGCCAGCAGCGTTTTACCGCCACGGCCATTGGCCGCAACGTAGCCCGCGCCCGCACCTTCGTAGATCAGCACCGCACGCTTGCCGATGCCCTCCGCACCGGCGACCTCGACGCCTACCTTTCCGCATTGGACACCCACCTAACCAACTCGAGGAATCAACTATGACCGAAAAGTTTGCCAAACACTCATGGTTTCCCGTCGCTGGCAGCATGGTCGCTGTCGCGTGGGGCGGCAATGAGTTCACCCCTCTCCTAGTGATGTACCGCGAGGAGTCGCACTTCTCGCAGGTTACCGTCAATGGTCTCTTGGCCGCCTATGTGCTCGGCATCGTGCCGGCGTTGCTGATTTCTGGCCCGCTTTCGGACTACATTGGCCGCCGCCCCACTATGCTGCCTGCCGCACCGCTGTCACTGTTGGGTTCGTTCCTCTTATCCATCGCGCCGAACGAGCCGCTCGTCATCGCCGTGGGCCGCATCATGTGTGGCTTGGCATTGGGCATCGTCATGGCGGTCGGCTCCACGTGGGTGGCAGAGCTCATTACCCGCGCTGGCGGTGATCCTGCTGCCGGCCCGCGCCACGCTTCCCTGTGCCTGACCTTAGGCTTCCTCATCGGTGCCGGCCTCGCTTCGGTGCTGGCCCAATGGGGTCCGTGGCCGACCCACTTGGCGTATATCCTGCACATCCTCCTCACCGTCGCCACCGCAATCTGGCTGATGAAGACCCCGGAAACCCGCCCACCGCGAGGCGCTACGGTAAAAGACACCTTCCTTGACTTGAGCATCCGCGACATGCTGCGCATGCTGCACATTCCCTCCGCAGCGCACCGCCGCTTCGTGCGCATTGTCCTGCCGGTCGCACCGTGGGTCTTCGGCTGCGCTGGCGCCGCCTATGCCCTCCTGCCCCAGCTTTTGTCCAAGTCCGCCGGCGATGCCCCCATCGCTTTCTCGGGCCTGATGACAGTTATCACCTTGGGCTGCGGCGTCGGCATCCAGATGCTCGGCAAGGTTATCGATACCAGCCGCTCGGCCCGCGCTTCCGCGGTTGCCATGGGCGTTATCACTGTGGGCACCATCCTCGGCGCGGTTGCCTCCCATACTCGCTCCCTGCCGCTCGGAATCGCCGGCGCAGCGGTCATGGGCGCAGGCTACGGCCTCGCCCTTGTCGCCGGTCTCTCCGAGGTCCAGCGCATCGCCCGTGCCGAAGAACTCGCCGGCCTCACCGCCGTCTACTACTCGGTCTCCTATACCGGCTTCTTTATCCCCATGGCCTTCAGCGCACTCGCGCCGCTGCTCGGCTTTACCACCCTATTCCTCATTGGCGCCGTGCTCGCACTGTGCTGCCTCGTTAACGTGGTCCTCGGTTGGCGCTCTCACCTGCCCGGCCCGGTCCGTTGAGTCCTATCACTCATAAAAAATTGCCCAGCCGCACTGGCTGGGCAATCATTCTTTTAGGTGGCAACGTACGCGCTACTGCTTGACGACGGTAGCGCTAACCCCCTTCACCACCTCGTGCACATCCGCACCATCGAGCGCCTCGGTGGTCACCTGGAAATCGGTGGCGAGCACTTCACCGGCGATGTGGTCGGCGTGACGCTCCGCCCAGGCCTTCTTCTCCTCGGGGACAGCGAGTACGGCCGCGATGCGGTCCGAGACCTCGAACCCAGAAGCCTTGCGGGCATCCTGAAGACCGCGGATAACGTCCGCCGCCCAGCCTTCGGCCTCGAGCTCTTCGGTCACCTCGGTATCGAGTACTACTAGGCCGTCGAGGCCTTCGATACGCGCGGTCGACTTCGGATTCGCTGCCTGCAGGCGCTCGGTGTACTCATCCGGGCCAAGCACAATATCGCCGTCCACTACAACCTCTTCGCCGCGGCGCTCGTAGTTGCCCGCCTTGAGGTTCTTGATGGCGCGCTGCACGTCCTTGCCCAAGCGAGGGCCGGCGACCTTCGCGTTGCAGACCACCTGGAAGGTACCTACCGAATCGACGTCGTCAGTAAGCTCTACTTCCTTGACATTGACCTCGTCGCGGATGATATCGGCAAAGTCCGCTAGGCGCTGCGCCCCTTCAAGGGCCACCGTCAGCTTCGGCAGCGGCAAGCGGTTGCGCAGCTTATTGGACTTGCGCACCGAAGACGCTGCCGAGGCCACCGCGCGGGTCGCATCCATCGCAGAGACGAGACCTGCATCGGACGGGTAGTCCGCAGCCTGCGGGTAATCCGCCAGGTGCACCGAACGCTCACCGGTAAGCCCGCGGTAGATTACCTCCGCCACGTGCGGTAGCAGCGGTGCCACCACGCGAGTCACGGTCTCCAGCACGGTGTACAAGGTATTAAACGCCTCAGGATGGGCGTCCTCGCCCTCCCAGAAACGATCGCGCGAGCGGCGCACGTACCAGTTGGTCAGGACGTCGGAAAACAGGCGCACCTCTTCGGTTGCCGTGGCGATATCGGTATCGGCAAGTGCCGCGTTGACATTGGCCACCACATCGTGGGTCTTAGCCAAGATATAGCGGTCCAAAACATGCGTGGAGCTGGTGTCGAACTTTGCTTCCTTTTCTGCGTAGAGCTGCAGGAAGGTGTAGGCATTCCAGATAGGCAGGATAGCCTGGCGCACGCCCTCGCGAATGCCCTGCTCGGTCACGATGAGGTTGCCTCCGCGCAGGATAGGCGAAGACATCAGGAACCAGCGCATGGCATCCGAGCCATCGCGATCAAAGACCTCGTTGACGTTTGGATAGTTGCCCTTGGACTTAGACATTTTAAGGCCATCGTTGCCCAGCACGATGCCATGGGCCACGACCTTCTTATACGCCGGGCGATCAAAAAGCGCGGTGGACAGTGCGTGCATCACATAGAACCAACCACGCGTCTGACCGGAGTACTCCACAATGAAGTCGGACGGCGAGTGGGTCTCAAACCATTCCTTATTCTCGAATGGGTAATGCTTTTGCGCAAACGGCATCGAGCCGGACTCGAACCAGCAATCCAGCACGTCTGGTACGCGGCGCATCATCGACTTACCGGTCGGATCATCCGGGTTCGGGCGCACCAACTCGTCGATGTGCGGACGGTGCAGCGACTCCGGACGAACTCCGAAATCGCGCTCCAGCTCATCCAAGGAGCCGTAGACATCCATGCGCGGGTAATTGTCATCATCAGACATCCACACTGGGATAGGCGCACCCCAGTAGCGGGTACGAGAGATATTCCAATCGCGTGCACCCTCGAGCCACTTGCCAAACTGGCCATCCCGGATATGCTCCGGCAGCCACTCAATTTCCTTGTGGTTAAGCTCCACCATGCGATCGCGGAACTCGGTCACCTTCACGAACCAGGCCGGCAGCGCCATGTAGATAAGCGGCTCGCCCGAGCGCCACGAGTGCGGATAAGAGTGCTCGATGGTCACGTGGCGCACCACTCGCCCAGCAGCCTTCAAGTCCTTGATGATGTCCTTATTCGCATCGAAGACCAGCTGGCCCTCATAAGGCGGAACCTGCGAGGTGAACTTGCCGTCCTCATCCACTGGGATAACCAGCTCGATGTCGTACTGGTTGGTGGTATTCATATCGTCTTCACCAAACGCTGGAGCCTGGTGTACCACACCGGTGCCGTCCTCAGTGGTGACGTAATCAGCGATCAAGACCTGGTAGGCATTGCGCAGATCCGGGAAGAAGCCGAAGATAGGCTCATAGGTAAAGCCCTCGAGTTGCGCGCCGGTAAAGGACTCCAGTACCTCGGCCTCACCCAGTTCCTTCTCCAAGGTGGACAGCAGGTTTTCCGCCATGATGAAGGTACGGCCAGCGAAATCACCCTCCGTAGCCTTAAAAAGCACGTAAGAAACCTCGGGGTGAACCGCCAGAGCCTCGTTCGAAGGCAAGGTCCAGGGGGTGGTGGTCCAGGCGAGGAAGGAGGCGTCGGCAAGCGCAGGGTGCTCCGCCAACGTCTTTTCTGCCGCGCTTCCCTCGCGCGCGCCCTTCACGGGGAAGGTAACCGTCAGGGTCGGATCCTGGCGCATCTTATAAGAATCATCCAGGCGGGTCTCCTGGTTGGACAAAGAAGTGTGCTCCGCCCAGGAGTACGGAAGAACTCGGAAGCCCTTGTAGATGAGGCCCTTGTCATAAAGCTCCTTGAACGCCCACATGACCGATTCCATGTAGTTGATATCCATGGTCTTGTAGCCGTTTTCAAAGTCCACCCAGCGGGCCTGGCGGTTGACGTACTCTTCCCACTCGTCGGTGTACTCCAGCACGGATTTAGCGCAGTATTCATTGAACTTTTCCAAGCCCATGTCCTCGATCTGCGCCTTTTCAGTGATACCCAGCTGCTTTTCCGCCTCCAGCTCGGCGGGCAAGCCATGGGTATCCCAGCCGAAGACGCGAGGAACGAAATTGCCAGCCATCGTGCGATAGCGCGGGACGATATCCTTCACATAACCGGTCAGCAGGTGGCCATAGTGCGGCAAACCATTGGCAAATGGAGGACCATCATAGAAGATGTACTCTGGGCAGTCCTTGGTCTTTTCTAGCGAAGCCTGGAAGGTATCATCCTGCTTCCAGTACTTCTGGACTTCCTCTTCCATATCTGGGAAACGGCTGGAGCCGCCCGTCATGTCGACCTTGGGGTAAATCTTTTTCGCCATAATTATCCTTCACTCTTAACACGGTGCAGGGACGCGCCAATAAGGCTCGCGGTACCACCCTGCTTGAGCCCGCAGGCTCCGCTTCGTTTCGGTGAAGGAGTTGACGGTCCCACCCGTTCAGTTCTACTGGGCCACACTGGCTGTTCTTCTGAATTGCTCCCCGGTGATGGCCGGATCACTGCGTGTAGGCCACAGTATAGCGCCCCTGAATCTTCGTGCACAATAAGTTATCCACAGGCTAAAAATTTTCCCTTGTGAGGGCTTGCGCGGGGAAATAAATTGTGAGTCGTGAACGCGCTAGATACTTACCTCGCAGCCATGGCACCCGGGATGGACATCGTCCTCGGGTGCGCAGGCATGTCCGAGGAGGACCTCTGCGCGCGAGGTGCCGCTGAAAAGACGGCCCGCGAGTTGGCATTGCTAAAAGAGGCGTACTGCGGCACGACCAAGTTCACTAGGAAGCGTCGTCGTGCTATCGAAGGTGCTCAGCACAACGGGCATTCCATTGTTGCTCTATCCATCATTGAAAAGTATGCACGCAAAATGCCCACGCTTTTCGACGCTTGGGTACTCCGCGAACAACTGTGCACCACCAAGGCCACAGCAGCGGCACTGGAAAAGCTGGCCCAATCCAAGGTCCCGAAGAAAAAGCGCAAGGTGAAGCCTGGTGTACGCATCATCAGACGCAAGGATGCGCCGTGGACGCTAGCGATCGACGGCTCGTCTTCGTTTATTGCGGATCTCCACGCGGCGGTGGAAAACCAGGATAGGAAGCCGTTAGATGTAGTGGAAGATACGTTTTTCGGAGGAGATACGGCGCAACGAAGCACGGTGGTAACCAATGTCATCGTGCGGCTGGAAGACTACGTGCGCATCGTCAACGGTGATGGTGAAGAAATCACTTTGCAGATGACCAACGGAGCGACGCTTACGGGTGCGCAGTATGTGCGCCGCGCCTTGAAGGAGCATGGGCTCATTACCCTAGTAAGCCCCTATGAAGGCGCGGTGAACCTGTACCGCACGGAGCGCTTCGCCAATGCCAAGCAGCGGTTGATGGCGGGCGCGGAAAATCCGGTATGCCCATGGCCGCGCTGCGCTAAGCCTGCTGATGAATGCCAAATTCACCATCTGGAGCCGTGGTTGCACGGTGGATTGACCAATATCGCGAACTTATCCACAGCTTGCGCGTACCACAATGGCGCCAACGATGACGATCCAAATGCCCCTCCGCTGCGCGGGCGACTTGCCCGAACGAACGGACAGATTCGGTGGCAACCGCCCGACTGCTAGAACCCGACTGCGAAATAAGGCGCCTCGTGCGCCTTATTGGCATGCCTGCTACCGAAGGCTTGGGGTCTCGCGGCGCTAGTCCTCGCGAAAGGCTGCGCGCAAAGCCTCCTGCTCAGGCGATTCAGTTGCTTGGGCTTTGTCAGCGCGATGCTTATGCGCCCAGTCCAGGATGAAACACACAAGTCCGAGTCCAGCAGCGGCAAAAACGATATACAACGACCAATCGGCTCCCGAGATAACGAAGTTGACCAAGGCCACGAATGCCACGAGGGCGAGAACTAAAGCGGCAACGAGCACAATGGTTCCTTTCGGTAGGAGCGGGCTAAGACACTACGGTCTAAAACAACAATAGCGCCCCCGCTGCGGTGGCGGGGGCGCTAAGAAGAACGGAGTGGCTTAGTTGTTGCCAGCTTCGCCGTTCGGTGCGGCGGTGCCGCGGGTAGCCAGCTCTTCCAGCTGAGACTCCAGCAGGGTCTTCAGGCGAGTACGGTACTCACGCTCGAAGGTGCGCAGCTCGGAGATGCGCGCCTCCAGGGCGGTCTGCTGCTGCTTGACGGTGTTCATAACCTCGGTGTGCTTGCGCTCGGCATCGGCCTGCAGCGAAGCAGCCTTCTCCTCGGCCTGACGGATTTGTGCTTCGGCACGGGAAGAAGCGTCGGACTCGGTCTGCTTTGCCTTAGCCTCAGCGTCAGATACCAGCTTCTTGGAGCGGGAATCTGCATCCTGCAGCTGGGCGTCGTACTTCTTCTGGGCGTCGGCAAGCTGCGCCTTGGAGCGAGAATCAGCATCGGTCAGCTGCTTCTCGGCGGCAGTGCGTGCCTCGGACAGCATGGACTCGGACTCTGCACGAGCCTCAGAGGTCAGGCGATCTGCCATCTCCTGTGCCAGACCCAGAACGCGGGCAGCCTGCATGTGGGTTTCTGGGGTAGCCAGGCCATCGGCGGTCTGAGCAGCACCAGCGCCTGCGATACCCGCAGCCGCTGCACCAGCCTTGGAAGAACCAGCTGCAGAAGCGGACTTCTTCAGCTCGTCGTTTTCCTTCTTGGAGGCCTCGAGTTCCTTCTTAGCCTGTGCTGCCTCCGCGCGGGCTGCCTCTGCATCCTTCTTCGCCTGAGCAGCCTCCTCGCGGGCTGCCTTCAGGTCTGCAGAAGAGGAAGCAGCAGCGGAGCCAGACGCCTGCGCCTTAGAAGCCTCAGCCTGGGCAGCCTTAACCTGCTCCTGTGCCTTCTTGGTTTCTTCCTTGGCACGGGAAACCTCGGACTTGGAGTCCGCCAGCTTGGTTTCGTACTCGGCGCGCAGCTTGGCCTCAATCTCCTTGCGCAGCGCAGCCTCATCGGTACGGGTGGAAGCCGCAGTTGCGGTACCAGCAGCACCGGCGCCAGTACCCGCCTTGGCCTGGGAGTTCAGATCGCTAACCTGCGCCTGCAGGTCTTCGTTCTCATCCTGCAGCTGGGCAAGGGCGTCCTCTACGAGGTCGAGGAACTGATCCACCTCGTCTTCGTTGTAGCCGCGCTTGCCAATTGGCGGCTTGCTGAACGCGACGTTGTGAACATCAGCTGGTGACAGTGGCATGTCTTCTCTTCCCCTTCAGGTTGGTACAACCCCGGAGCTTCCAGGGCCTTAGGAGTGCGGTTCAGGTCTAACTAAACCTTCCCCACAAAGGTACATGTGGTTCATAATACGGGTTATCGCGATTTATCGTAACCAAACGCCCACAATAATCGACGCTCCGCCGAGTCTCAACGTTTACCACAGGTTTCGAGGCGACGGGGGTGCTAAGTCAGGAAAATTATCCGCAAAATCATTGTGAGTATCGAGAGTAAGACGAACAGCACAAGCACCGATACATCAAGCGCTACGCCACCCATTTGCAGTGGCGGGATCAGGCGGCGCAACGCCTTGACCGGCGGATCCGTAATTACAAACAGAGGCTCCGCTACAACCATGAACCAGCGTGGAGGGTTGAACTGCCGCGAGAAGGACTGGATCATTTCAATAATTATGCGAGCGATGAGCACCCACGTGTAGATCCGCACGAGCAGGATAAGAATAATTCCGAGTTGTGTCACAATAACTGAGCCTATCGAATAAACCCCCGCAGATGCCCAATCGGCACCCCACGGGGGCTAAGTGAGACCTGCTGCTTTAGCGCAGGCCTGCGGCGCGCTCGAGCTCGTGCTTTGCAATGTCCGCAGACTTAGGCACGATGGAAAAGACCTTGCGCTCGGTGTCCATGCCCTTGGTGAGGTTGAGCATACGACCCTCCAGGCCGAAGCAGAGGCCGGCAGCGAAGTCGATGAAGCGCTTGGCGGTGGCCTTTTCTGCGTCAGTCAGCTCGAAGACAACGGCATCACCGTCACGGAAAGGTTCGCCCACCTTGGCTGCATCATTGAAAGACGTCAGCGAAATAGCCACGATGGTCGGAACGAATTCCTCCTGCGCTGGGGCCGGCTCATAGGACTGCGGGGCGCGGCGAGGCGCGTAGGCCGAGGAGCTATTTTCGGAGTAACGCGGCTCCTCGTTGTAGTAGGCATCGTCCTCTTCGATGTCCACCGGGCCCAGCCCGAAGAAATCCTTCGTCTTATCAATGAATGACATTTTTGGGTCTCCCTCTGACCTAAATTTGTACAAGTCTAGACGCGTAAAATGTGTCTGGTGTGACTCATGTGATTTACGCTTTGAAATGCGCTTTTGCGATGTTTTTAACCTACTGGTCGCGGTCCCATGATACTGGTTCCGACACGCACGATATCGCTGCCCGCAACAATTGCCTCGGCCAGGTCCGCGCTCATTCCAGCAGACATTTTCAGCGGTCGGTTAAGCTCAGAGGATAGACGATCTACCTCTCCGCGGACTTTCCGGAATACCTCACCTGCATCGGCGTCGAGAGGCGGAACGACCATGAGCCCGGCAAGTTCTAGGTGGTGCGCGTCTTCTACGGCACGCACGAGCTCATCGAGCGCCTCAGGAGAAACACCGCCGCGAGCACCATCACCGTCGGCGGAGACTTGAATAAATGCCGGCAAATTGCTTTCACGCTCGCCTCGTTCCTTGGCTAAGGAAACTCCCCGCTCCAGCGCGTGGGCGAGCTTGAGGGAATCAAGCGAATGGACGCTGGCTGCCCATCGGGCTACGTGGTTGGCCTTCTTGGTTTGGATTTGGCCAATCATGTGGAAACGCAGCTGCGGCAGCTCAGCGGCCTTGGCACGGGCCTCTTGTTCCCGGTTTTCGGCGACATCGGTAACCCCTAAATCTGCCAGCAGGGCAATATCCGCAGCTGGGTGAAACTTCGTCACCGGCAACAGCTGCGGTGGTTTTCGCCCTGACTCCGCTGCTAACCGTTCAATCTCGACGCGGGTGGCCGCTAGGTTTTGTTCTAGCTGTGCCTTTCGGTCTGACATTACTTAGCCTCCAACCAAATTAGTCCAGCCTGGCGGCCGGTGACGCCTTCGCGTCGATAGGAAAAGAAGTCTTCGTCTTCGATGGTGCAGCGCGGGTCGGATTCAATCGCGGTGATACCTAGCCCCATAAGCTGGCGAATCAGCCCTGCGCGCACATCGATGCCCCACGTGCCCTTCGACGTCCGTGTCTTGGAGCCGGGCAAGCGACGCTCGACGTCAGTGGCCATTTCCTCGGGCACTTCATAGTTCTTTCCCGAAGCAGCCGGCCCCATGACCACCTGAATGCGCTCGGGCTGTGCGCCAAGCTTCTGCATTTCGCGCACGGTATTGACCACAATGCCGTTGCGGGCGCCAAGGCGGCCGGCGTGGGCGGCGGCGATGACACCAGCGGCGACGTCGACAAGCAGCACTGGCGTGCAATCCGCAACGAGGACGCCTAGTCCGAGGCGTCGCTGGGTGGTGACAATTGCGTCTGTGGCTGGCACGGACTCGTCCTGTGGACCATCGACGACGGTGACGGTATTGGTGTGAAGCTGTTCCATCCACACGATATCGTCCAGACCGGTCACGCGCTTCAAGCGCTCGCGGTTAGCGGCAACCGCGGCGGGGTCATCGCCGACGTGGTGCCCCAAGTTAAAGGAATCGTATGGAATAGCAGACGCCCCGCCAGCACGGCTAGTAAAAACCATGCGGACGGGGCGGGTGGTGCGATGTTCCTCGTTTACTGGCATGCACACCAGCGTAGCGTTTTGCGCTTAGCGCATGAAGGAAGGCACGTCCAGATCGTCGTCACCGTCATCGTCACGACGCTGGGACGGGCGGGACAAACGGTAGTCATCGCGGCGCTCCTCGCGGGAGAAACGGTCAGAGTTGGTGAACAGACCGCTAGATTCTGGGCGACGCTCCTCGGCAGGGCGCTGCGGGGTGTAGCGCTCTCGCTCCTGGCCGGCACGCGGCTCGTAGGAGTGGCGGGGGGAGTAGTCATCTTGTACCGGCTGAGCGGCAGCGGGCTGCGCCGGTGCCGGGGTGACGGGCTCTGCTGCTTCGCGCTGGCGATTGTCAAAAAGGGAGCCCGGCTTGCGCTGTTCCTGCTCAGGCTGCTGCTGCGCAGCGGCCTGGGTCATATTGGCCTCGGCATCGAAACCGGTGGCAATGATGGTGATGCGGATTTCATCGCCCAGGGTGTCATCGATGATGGTACCGAAGATGAGATTGACGTCTTCGTCAGCGCGCTCTTCCACCATGGAGGCAGCGGCGTTTACTTCGTGCAGGCCAAGATCGGAGCCGCCGGCGATGGACAGCAGCACGCCCTTGGCACCTTCCATTGTGGATTCCAGCAGCGGGGAGTTAATGGCCTGCTCAGCGGCAGTCATTGCGCGGTTATCGCCGCGGGCGGAACCGATACCCATCAGCGCGGAGCCAGCGTCAGACATGACGGAGCGGACGTCCGCAAAGTCGACGTTGATCATGCCCGGGATGGTGATCAGGTTGGTAATACCCTGCACACCGTTGTGCAGCACCTCATCGGCAGCGCGGAAAGCCTCGACGATGGAAAGCTCTTCCCCACCGAGCTGCATCAGGCGATCGTTCGGAATGACGATGAGGGTATCGCAGACCTCGCGCAGCTCCTCAATACCGGCCATGGCCTGGCGGGTACGGCGAGCGCCTTCGAACTTGAACGGGCGGGTGACAACACCGACGGTCAGCGCACCCATCTTCTTCGCGATAGACGCCACGACTGGAGCAGCACCGGTGCCGGTGCCGCCACCCTCGCCGGCAGTCACGAAGACCATATCGGAGCCCTCGAGGGCGTCTTCAATTTCGGACTTGTGGTCTTCTGCGGAGGTCTTGCCTACCTCAGGGTTAGCGCCGGCACCGAGGCCGCGGGTGGCCTCGCGGCCAATGTCGAGCTTGGTGTCTGCGTCAGAGAAGATAAGGGCCTGGGAGTCGGTGTTGATGGCGACGAACTGAACACCCTTGAGGCCTTCTTCGATCATGCGGTTGACGGCGTTGACGCCGCCGCCGCCGACGCCGACGACCTTGATATCCGCGAGATTGTTATTGGAAGAGATCATGTGAGTAGGTCTCACCTTTCGCTACTTTAAGTCTGCACGTGCATTAAACGAGGAATGTAATGCGGTCCGCCGAAGGCGAATCGCGTTCCTTTCCATCTTTAACGACAGCGGTGTAATTTTCACGCACATTTTCCGCGTGTCGAGACCCTCAAGTTCCACTTTAGGGTTTCTCACCTGCGGTTTTATAAGTCACACCCGTATCATCCGCCCCATGGTTCAGGCACTAAAAAGAGCCCGTGCAGCGCACACGCCTAAGCGGTGCTGCACGGGCCCACAAGAGCGATAAAAAGCACCTGCGGGGGCACCCGTCGCCCTATCCGCGGGTGGTGACCAACTCAGGGTTGGAAATATTCCACTCGCGGCCTTCCATCTTCAACACTGTGGCAAAGGCATGCGCCTTGTCCTCATCGTTGGAATCGCTGGCACCCCAGAAGACGCGCCGGTCATCTTTAGTGGTGAAAGTCAGCGAGTATTCGTCAGCAACTTCGAGCTTCGCCACCTGGTTGCGGACGTCGTCGGAAAGCGCTGCAATCGCCCGCACGGCATCCTGAGTTTGCGGCGAGCCACTATCGACGGAACCCGTGACCTCAACCGCGCCCGCGGGAGGCTCAGCGGAGGTAAATTCCTCGCCTTTATCATCGATCAGGAAGGGCTTATTATCACGCTTTACAAACGCCACGGCCTTGTGCTCGGCTACGTTGATGGTCAAGGTCGAAGGGAAATCGCGAGAGACTGTCACCGAATCGACCCAGTCCAAGCCGGCAACACCGGAAGCTGCCTCGCGCGCATTAACGCGTAGCAAATTTTCGCCCTCCGGAACCCCAGAGGCTTCCTCCACCTGTGCGGGATCGAGCTGGTGAACGCCTTCCACCTGAAAATTGCGTACCTTCAGGACGGGAACCGTCCACATTACGGCGGCCGCTATGAGGGCCACGGCGACAATTGCGGCGATGACCCCAGCGATGAGCTTTGCGGATACGCGCACTAGCTTGCCCGCAATTCATCGAGGATTTCCGCGGCCACCATGGTTACCGAGCCAGCTCCGATGGTCAGCACCACATCGCCTGGCTCCACCACCGACACGACGTCGCGGGCAGCGGCGGAAAAATCCGGCTCGAAGATGACCTGCATATCAGCGGGCATCTTATCGGTAATGATGCGGGAGGTAATTCCCTCCACGGGCTGTTCGCGAGCGCCGTAGATATCGAGTACCACGGCGGCGTCGGCAAGCGAGAGTGCCTGGGCAAACTCGGCGTCGAATTCCATGGTGCGCGAGTACAGGTGCGGCTGGAAACACGCGATGACGCGCCCGCCGTGGCCTTCCGCCTCGACCTTGGCGCGGGCGGCTCGCAGCACTGCAGCGACCTCGGTGGGATGGTGGGCATAGTCATCGAAGACGCGCACGGGCTTGCCCTGCTTGTCGACGCTCCCCCGGTACTCAAAGCGCCGCCGCACACCACCAAAATCAGCCAATCCCTCGGCGATGGCGGCCGGAGTGCCGCCGGAGAGCACGCCAGCGATCAATGCGCCCATGGAATTGAGCACCATGTGGTGGCCTGGTATCTGCAGTTCGTAGCGCACGGTTTCAGAAACACCAGGAAGGTTGACTTGGACGGTGGTGTCCATGCCTTCTGCGGTGGTCTCTTCGCGGACCAGCTCGGCGGCCAGTGGCACGGTGGAGGTAAAAGACTTCTCCGGCGAGCCGTAGGCCACGACGTTGATGCCGCGCTCCAGCGCCCGCTCGCCAGCCCGGGCAGCGTGCTCGTCTTCAGCGCACACAACGAGGTAGCCGGTCTCCGGGGTAACCAAGTCAGCAAAGTCATCGAAGACTTGGAAATAGGCTTCCTCGCTGTGGAAGAAGTCGAGGTGATCGGGCTCGATGGTGGTGAGCACCGCGACGTCAGGGCTATAGCGCAACAGGGAGGCATCAGATTCATCGGCCTCGGCGACGAATGCCTCACCGGTGCCACCGTGGGCATTGGTGCCCGCGCGGTTGAGCTGGCCGCCGATGGCGAAGGAGGGATCAAGACCCGCGTGTTGCATCGCGCTCACGGTCATCGACGTGGTGGAGGTTTTGCCATGGGTGCCAGCCAGCAACACCTGCTTGTGGCCTTCCATCAAGGCGGCGAGCAAATCGGAGCGGCGAATGACCGGGATATCGTTATCCTTTGCGGCTACTAGCTCCGGATTATCTTGGGGGATGGCGGCGAAAGAAGTAACGACGACGGTGGGCAGTTCACCCGACAGTCGCAGGTTTTCTGCGGCATGGCCGATGGCGACCTTGGCACCCATGGTGCGCAGCACCTCAACCGGGGTGGAGTCTTTGACATCGGAACCTGTAACCACTCCGCCGCGAGCGGCGAGGATTCGCGCGAGCCCCGACATTCCGGAGCCACCAATGCCGATGAGGTGGACGCGACGCAGATCGTAGTGTGCGGGATCAGTCATTTACTTATCCTTCCTTCCAGCGGCGTGTTCGGCCTCGGATACGCGGGCGGCGATGCGATCTGCAATGGTATTTGCCACGTCTCCGGCGCTAGCATGGGCGGCGGCGTGCGTCATCGACTCGAGGCGTTGCGGGTCATCGAGAATGCCACGCACTTCGGAGATGAGTCGCTCTGCGGTCAGCTCCGCGTCCGGAATCTGGATGGCGGCGCCTGCCTCGACCACGTCGCGGGAATTGAGCGCCTGTTCGCCATTGCCGTGCGGCAGCGGAACGTAGATGGCCGGCAGGCCTGCGGCGGATACTTCGGCAACGGTCATGGCGCCGGAGCGGCACACGACGAGGTCGGCTACCGCAAGTGCGGAGCCCATGTCCTCGATATACGGCAGTGCGGCGTAGTTCGGGTGTTCTGCGGGCGGATCATTCTTCTTGCCATAGGCGTGCAGTAGCTGGAAGTCCTGTGCCAGGTCCTCCACCGCTCCAGCAACGGCGCGGTTGATGCTGGCCGCGCCTTGGGAGCCGCCGGTGATGAGAATGGTGGGAAGCTCGGCCAGGTTCCACTTGGTGCGCGCGTCTGCGGCTAGGTTGCCATTCGGGTCCTCCGCCAGGCTCGGGCGAACGGGAATGCCGACGACTTCGCCCGGCATGCCAGAATCCGGGTGGGCGTTGAGCCCAATGCCACCCATCTTCACGCCGAGCTTATTGGCAATTCCAGCCAAGGCATTGGTCTCAAGAACATAGAACGGGATACCGAGGGACCGCGCAGCAATATAAGCCGGCCCGGCCACGTAGCCGCCGGTGCCGAAGACGACATCCGCCTTGACGTCTTTGAGTACCTGCTTGGCCTCCCCCACCGCGCGGGAGAGATTGAACGGTAGCTTGAAGAGCTGCGCGTTGACCTTGCGCGGGATTGGCACGGGGGTAATCAGGCTAAGGTCCACGCCGCGGGCGGGAATGATATCGCGCTCGAGGCCCTTTTCGGTACCGAGAGCGGTGATGCGTGCGCCGTGGCGCTCGCGCAAAGCTTCGCCCACGGCGAGGGCGGGTTCAATGTGTCCGGCGGTGCCGCCACCTGCGATGACGACGGAAATAGGCGTGGAATTCATAGCCTAAAGGCTACCAGCGCCACCTAGCGATAGCGGCGCTCGGCGCGCGGATAGCGGCGGCCGCTTCCGGTCACGGGGCGACCAAAGCGCTCCTCGCGCACGCGGGACCGCGGCTCCTGCGGACGAGCGTGACGGCCCTGCTGCTTCTTCTTCGGCTTCGGCACCGGCTGCGGCTCGCCGATGAACAAGAGGCGGTCGAACAGCGGACGGCCAAAGTTCTGCATGGCGGAAATTTGCATCGGCTCGTGACGCGCCACGTTGCACAGGATGCCCATCGAGCCGATCGTGATGATCGCCGCGGTACCGCCGGCAGAAATCATGGGCAGCTGAATACCGGTCACCGGCAGCAGGCCAATGACATAGCCAATATTCACGAAGGCCTGCGTGACCACACCGATAGTCAGCGTGGCAGCGAGCAGGGACTGGAACTGGTTCTGCGCGCGCATCGCGGTGCGCAGGCCGACATAGCCCAACGCGGCGAATAGCACGATGACGAGCGCACCGCCCCACCAGCCGAGTTCCTCACCCACGATGGCGAAAATAAAGTCATTTTTCGCCTCAGGCAGGTAGAACCACTTGGCACGGGACTGGCCAATGCCAACGCCCCAGAAGCCGCCGTCGGCAAGCGAGAGAAAGCCCTGATAGGACTGGAAACCCGTACCTTGAGTATCGGAGATATTGCCTACTAGGGCGTCGAAATAGGTGTGGAAGCGGTTGGAGCGGAAGCCGCCAGAAAGGAAGATAAACAGCAAACCACACACGGCTGCGACGCCGATGGTCGCCGGAACGCGCCAGTCGACACCCGCGAAAATCAGGGTGAAGACAACCACGAGGGCAAAGGACAAAGCCATACCCAAGTCGCCCTGAAAGACGATGAGCAAGAACATAACGCCGGCAATGAGGGAGTACATCATGAAGGGATCCGTCACCTTCATGGATTTGTGCTCCTTATCCGCCAATACGGTGGCACCAAACATGCCTACCGCGATGCGGGCAAGCTCCGAGGGCTGCAGGGAGAACGGTCCCAAATAAATCCAGGACTGGGAACCTACCTCTTCACGGCCGGTACCCACGCCGGGGATCAGCACCGCGATGAGCAAAATGATGGACAAACCCACAATCCACGGCACGCATTTGCGCAGGGTATGCGGCGACACTTTGAGACCAAACCAAAAGGCAACGAGGCCCAAGAACACCATCACGCACTGGCGCAATGCCTGGTTCCATACTCCGCCGTCCTCGGTCAGGGAAGTGGCCATGGAGGAAGAAAAGACCATGAGCACGCCGATGCCCACGAGGAAAAAGATGATTAGGCGCAGCAGCTGGTAATCAAGGCCTGCTTCCTGGCGGGCGCGCTCGCGCAGCTCGCGAACGCGGTCGCCAAAACTCTTGGAGCGCGGGCGCTGCTGGGAGGTGGCCGTCATGTGTTCTCCTGATCCTTAAATCTATAGCTCTAGTTACGGGTAAGTTCCCGCGCGGCCGCGGCGAATACATCACCGCGTTGAGCCATGCCGGTATACATATCCAACGATGCCGCAGCTGGCGCCAAAAGAACGGTATCCCCGGCGTCGGCGTGTTGCAGTGCAGCCTCCACCGCAGCATTCATGGCTGCACAAGGCTCCTGCGTCTCGATGACGTCCACCAGGGCATGCGGCGCGTGCGCCGCGAGGGCCCGGGCTACCTCTTCCCTATCCACGCCTAGGACTACCGCGGCCTTGATGTGGGCGGCGTGCTTGGCGACGAGCCCGTCTACCTCCGCGCCCTTCAACTGCCCGCCGGCAATCCAGACCACGGAGTTGAGCCCCTTGAGCGCCGCATCCGCCGCGTGCGGGTTGGTGGCCTTGGAATTATCGATGAACGTAATGCCGGAATGCTCATGGACCACAGCGCCGCGGTGCCCGGCGACGGTATATGCGGCCAACCCCTGCGCAATGGATTCCGGGGTGGCGCCTGCCAGACGCGCGACGCTGGCTGCGGCCGCAGCGTCCAGAACTCCTGCCAGGCCGGCGGGCTCAATGCCCTCTGCGGACGCGAGATCCTCACGCTTCCCGTCAAGCCGCGAGACAAGACGGCCGGCACTTACGCCCACCTCTCCCTGTGTAGGTTCAGCGGCAGTAAAACGGAAGAGGTCTGCGGTATCCGCGGCGTAGCGGACCGCCTCGGAGTCATCCTTGCCCACCACGGCAACCTCACCAGAGAGCACCTTGGCCTTCGCTCGGGCATAGGCATCGAACGATCCATGCCAATCCAGGTGGTCATCAGCCAAATTCAGTAGCACGCCCACATCCGGGCGCAGGTGGCTGGACCAATGCAACTGGAAAGAAGATAGCTCGGCGCAGAGAACGTCGACGCGAGGGGTGGCAGTGAGGGCGTCGAAAAGCGAAACGCCGATATTGCCCACCGCCAGTGCGCGCTTGCCGGTGCGCTTGGCATCTGCCTGCATAATCTGGGCCAACATACCCGTAGTGGTGGTTTTGCCGTTGGTTCCGGTAACTACCAGCCAGGTACGCGGCGCGCCGAAGACACCCGCACGATCCAGGCGATACGCGAGCTCCACGTCGCCGATGACCTCTACCCCAGCGTCCTGGAGGGCGACCAACAAGGGCGAATCGGGACGCCAGCCCGGCGAAGTAACCGCAAGGTCAAAATCGCCTTGGGCGGCAGAATCGACGGAGACGGTTGCTACCCCGTACTCCTCCGCCAATTCCGCCAGCGCAGTCTGGTTGGAATCTGCCACGGTGGTATCCACCCCGAGGCTTGCCAGCATAGCGACGCAACCGCGCCCCGATACTCCCGCCCCGGCCACGAGCACTCGCCCGCGCAACGAGGATGGCAACTCGGTCATCTCTATTCCTCTTTCCTCGATAAAGCTAAAAGGCGTGAGTCTTAGGAGGCAAAGCCGACGGCAGACAACCAGTCGCCGTAGAAGATGCATACGCCGGCAATAGCGGCCATGGCGCTCAGCAGCCAGAAGCGGGTGACCACGGCGGTCTCGGCCCAGCCACCATTTTCAAAGTGGTGGTGGATGGGCGCCATACGGAAGAAGCGCTTACCGGTGCTGCGGAAGACGATGATCTGGATAACCACGGAGACCGTCTCAATCACGAAGATAGCGCCGATGATGATCATGAGCAGCTCGGTGCGAGTGGTCACCGATAGGCCGGCGACGAGGCCGCCGAGTGCTAGCGAACCGGTATCGCCCATGAAGATCTTTGCCGGCGCGGCATTCCACCACAAAAAGCCCAAGCAACCGCCCAGACCAGCTGCAGCCAGCACGGCCAAGTCGAGCGGATCGCGAACCTCATAGCACCCTGCCGCTGGCGACACGGCGCAAGAGTTGCGGAACTGCCAGAAGGAAATCAGAGCATAGGCGCCCATCACCATCGCGGTAGTGCCCGCGGCCAAGCCGTCGAGTCCGTCGGTGAGGTTTACGGCGTTTGACCACGCAGCAATGAGTAGGTAGAGAAAGACCAAGAAAACAATGGTCCCGATGACCGCGCCGCCCACGGCGATGTCGAAGGTATCAAAATCGCGGACGAAGGAAAGGTTGGTAGACGCTGGGGTCAATCCATGTGCATCTGGGAACTGCAGCGCCAGGATGCCGAAGATGAGCGCCACGGCCAGCTGACCTACCAGCTTGGCGGTCTTGTTCAGGCCGAGGTTGCGCTTCTTAAATAGCTTGATGAAGTCATCGGCAAAACCCAGTCCGCCCAGGCCCATCGTGAGGAAGTAGACCAAAAGACCGGAGGGGCTAAAACCACCGTTACCGGTCACGCGGGCATAAATTCCCACCACGAGGTAGGCCACGGTGATGGCCAGCAAAATCGCCAGACCGCCCATGGTCGGCGTGCCGCGCTTGCGCAAGTGCAGCTGCGGCCCGTCCTCGCGGATTTCTTGTCCCTTGCCTACCCCGGAAAAGTAGCGCACCAACATGGGAGTGGTAAAGATCGCGACGAGGAAGCTGAGGATGCCCGCGATAATGATCTGAGTCATTGCTAAAGGTCTTTCTCCTTGTACTGAGGACTAACGGCGATTGAGCTGTTCTGCCACGCGCCACAGGCGCTGGGCATTCGATGACTTGATAAGGACTACATCTTTGGCCTCGCGCCCCGTCCAATCTTCGATGCCGGCAGGCGCTACCCTAATGATGTCTTCGACCGCCGCCGCAGCGGCGTCAACATCCGGGCTGATAGTAGTATTTATACCCCGCGCCTGTGCGGCCTCAACCATGGCCCTCATATTATCGTTGTCTCCCACGGCCACGAGGTGGTCAACGTGGTATTTGGAAAGCACTTCTCCCAATGCACGGTGGGCGGCCACTGCTTCTCCTCCGAGCTCGCCCATCTCACCGAGCACGGCGATGGCGCGGGCATCCGGTCGGGCGGCCGAGGTATAGGCCAGCGCCGCAATGGCCGCGTGCATGGAATCGGGGTTGGCGTTATAGGAATCGTCGATGGTGGTTACTCCATCGCGGCGGGTACGCACGTCCATGCGGTGTTCCGAGGCATTCTGGTGTCCGGATAGCGCGTTAGCTACCACCTGCGGGTCCATGCCCGATTCGATGGCAGCCGCGGCCGCTGCCAAAGCGTTAGAGACCTGGTGCTTGCCAAAGACCTGCAGCTTTACCGGAAGCGGGTCCGTTCCCGGCGCATGCAGCACAAACGAGGGGCGGGCGACGTCATCGAGCTGGATATCGCTGGCGTAGTACTGGGCGTCGGAAGCTGGCGGCTTATTGGCCGAGTAGTAGACGACCTTGGCCGAAGTGCGCGGCGCCATGCCGGCGACGAAGGGATCATCGGCATTGAGTACGGCGACGCCGCCCTCAGCGGCCGAGGGCAATGCTTCCACGAGCTCGCCTTTGGCTTGGGCGATATTCTCGCGTGAGCCGAACTCACCCAGGTGAGCGGTACCAACGTTGAGTACCACGCCGACGGTGGGCGCGGTAATGGTGGTCAGGTGGCGAATATGTCCGATGCCGCGGGCAGACATTTCGGCAACCAGGAAGCGAGTGTGTTCATCGCAGCGCAACGCGGTATACGGCAGGCCGACCTCGTTATTAAAGGAGCCGGGAGGAGCGACGGTGTCACCCTCAGCGCGGAAAATCGTGGCCAGTAGGTCCTTGGTGGAGGTCTTTCCAGCCGAGCCGGTTACGCCCACGATGTCTAGGCCTTGCTCGGCGGTCAAGCGGCGGGTGACCTCCCGCGCAATATCGGATAACGCCTGCACCACCGCGGCGGCCGAGCCGTCCTCGTCGTGGGCATAGATATCCGCGTTGGCGGCATCACCGGTAACGCGGCCTTGGGGCTTGACGACGACCGCCGGAACCCCCACCGGCCGCGCAGCTAGCACCGCCACTGCGCCCTGCTCGATGGCCTTTGCTGCATAGTCGTGGCCATCCACACGGGCACCGGGCAAGGCAAGGAAAAGCCCGCCTTTTGTTACCTTTCGGGAATCGAATTCGATGAACCCGGTAACGCGCTGGTCTGGGTCAGACACGCAATCGAGGCTGCCCCCGGTGATTTCGGCAATATCGGCAATAGAAAGTGGAATCATGTCTACTCCTTCGCATTCCCAAGGGTATCGCGGTGCGGGGTTCCGGCCAGCTTTTCCTCGATGGCGCGGGCCATTTCCTCGCGGTCATCAAAGTGCAAGGTTGTGCCGTTCACGAGCTGTCCCACTTCGTGGCCCTTGCCTACGACGATGACGGCATCGCCCGGCTCGGCCCAATCGACGACCTCATCGATGGCACGGGCGCGGGAGCCTACCTCGCGGATATCGCCCTCCGGGGAGGCGTCACGTGCGCCCGCCATCACCGCCGCGCGAATGGTGGCAGGGTCTTCGGAGCGCGGGTTGTCATCGGTAACCACGGTAAGGTCAGCGCGGCTGGCTGCGGCTGCGCCCATGATGGGGCGCTTGGAGCTATCACGGTCTCCGCCGGCGCCGACGACAATGCCGACGCGGCCTTTGGTTCCCTCCAGCTGGCCGCGCAGGGTGTCGAGCACCGCAGCGATGGCCGCCGGCTTATGCGCGTAGTCCACCACGGCCACAAAGTCTTGGCCGCGGTCGATGCGCTCCATACGGCCAGGGACTGCGACCTTCTCCACGCCCGACAGGAACTCCGCTGGGTCCTCTCCTACCGCGGCGGCCATGCCGAGCGCCAAGCAAGCATTGGCGATATTGAACTCGCCAGGCAGCGGCAGCCGGAAGGTGAATTCGGCGCCGTCATAATTCAGGGCTACTTCCTGGGCACCGGTGGCCTCAGTGGCGGTTTGGCGTGCGCTGATCGTGGCCGAAGCGCCCTGGGTGGCAACCGTAGTGAC
Source organism: Corynebacterium sp. MSK158 (assembly GCF_030229085.1). NCBI lineage: Bacteria > Bacillati > Actinomycetota > Actinomycetes > Mycobacteriales > Corynebacteriaceae > Corynebacterium > Corynebacterium sp. MSK158. The sequence continues at coordinate 102,136 of NZ_JASPHJ010000005.1, read as the reverse complement.
TTTGTGGCCCGCGCTCTTGGCGACGCCGCGCATGCGCTCGCCCCACTCATCGTCGATGCAGAGGACGGCACGCTCGGCCGCCTGTTCCCCAGCGAAGAGCTTAGCCTTAGCCTGGAAGTAATCCTCCATGGTGGGGTGAAAATCGAGGTGGTCTTGGCTCAGGTTCGTAAACCCACCTACCGCAAACCGAGTTCCGCGCACACGTCCCAGCTCCAGCGCATGCGAGGATACTTCCATCACCACATGGGTAACGCCCTCGTCCTTCATGCGTGCGAAAAGCTCTTGCAAGGTCGGCGCCTCAGGCGTGGTGAGCGAGGTGGGAACCGGCGTGCGGTTGATTCGGGTACCGGTGGTCCCGATTAGGCCCACGGAATACCCTGCGTGCAGCAGTCCGGCCTCCAGCAGGTAGCTGGTGGTGGTCTTGCCGGAGGTGCCGGTAACGCCGATGACCGTCAGGTCACGGGTGGGGTGGCCATATATCTCAGCGGAAATTGGGCCGAGCACGGCACGAATATCCTCTACCACTAAGATGGGGCGGGTTTCTTGGGCCTCGGTAAGCAGGTCGAGTCCGGCGGCGTCGGTAAGCACAGCTCCCGCCTTGGTATCGCGAGCGAACTGCGCGCCGTGGACGCGCGTGCCCGGCAAGGCAGCAAAGAGCGCGCCTTCCGGCAAACGGGAAGAATCCAGCCCGCACGCGGCGACCTCCACGGAGGCATCACCAATGACGCGGCCGCCAGAAAGCTGGGCGAGAGTATCCAAAGAAACGGTCATACTAAGCTCCTATTGTGCCCGCAGGGTCAGCCGCGGTGCTGGTTTCGATGTCGGAATATTGTCACGATTAAGTAGCCACGAGGCGATATCGCGGAAGATAGGTGCCGCCGACTGGCCGCCGCCTCCATTGTCCTCCACGCCGGACTTGGGCTCATCCAGCATGACTGCAACAACGAAGCGCGGATCATCGGCCGGTGCAATGCCGGCAAAGGTGATCCAATAGGCGGAATTCGAATACGCCCCGGTATTTGGGTCCACCTTCTGGGCCGTACCGGTCTTGCCAGAAAGCTGATAACCCTTAAGCTGCGCATTGCCGGCCGTACCGTTTTGCAGGCCTGCATCATCGTCTTGGAAGACGGCGCGGAACATATCCACCGTAGTCTTGGCGGTCTCCGGGCTTACCACCTGGTTCTTTTCCGGTTCCTCTAGCTTTTCGTCCTTGCCATCCGGCCCCTTGACCGAGTCAATGATGCGCGGCTCGATACGCTCGCCACCATTGGCCAACGCTTGATACACGCTGGCCATCTGCAAGGTGGTCCACGACTGGCCCTGACCAATAGGCAGGTTAGCGAAGGTGCCGCCGGACCATTGCTCCAAGTCCGGCACGCTACCGGCCGATTCATTCGGCAGCTCAACGCCGGTGGTATTGCCCAACCCAAACTTCTTGAGGTACTCGGCGTACTTTTCCTGGCCCAATTTATCGGCGATCATCAAGGTGCCGACGTTGGAGGATTTACCAAAGATGCCGGTGGTCGTATACGGCTCGGTGCCGTGCTCCCATGCATCGTTGACCGTCACGCCCGCCATATCGATGGAGCCGGGGACCTGATGCACCTCATCCGGGGTGGTCACACCCTCCTGCAGTGCAGCAGCCGCGGTAACCACCTTGGCTACAGAACCCGGCTCATAAGGATGGGAGACGCTGCGGTTTTCAAAGTCCTTGCCTTCATCGAGCTGATCCTCAACATTCTTATTGGGATCCACGGTATCGGTATTGGCCATGGCAAGCACCTGGCCGGTGGCAGCATCGAGGACCACTGCTTCCGCACCAGAAGCCTTGGAGTTGGCCTTAGCCTTCTCCAACTTTTGCTGAACGTAAGTCTGCAGGTCCAGATCCAAAGTGAGGGTGACGTCGCGACCATCAACGGTATCCACGACGTCGCGCAGCGTGCCTGGAATCACCTGGCCATCTGCGGACACGTCCTCGGTGGACTGGCCGTCAATGCCGGTAAGTTCCGTATCGCGCGCGGCCTCGAAACCGAACTGGCCATGGCCATCCATCGACACCTTGCCCACAACGTTTTCACCAATGGCACCGTTGGGATATTGGCGGATGTCTTGGCGGTCCGCTGCCACTCCGTGGTACTTATTGGCGATCTCTACGGCAACATCCGGATCGACATTGCGCACCAGTACCTCATACTGGGTATCGGCTTTGAGCTTATTGAGGATGTCGTCCTTATCCACCTTGGAGGTCGAGGCGCCGGAATCCTCAATCAGCTTCGGGATTCCCTCAGACATGTCCTTGAGGGTCTCCTCCATCTTCTTGGTGAGGAAGCTATCCAGCTTTTTATCATCCATGCCCTCGGTCGAGCCATCTTTTTGGGCCTCGATCTCGGCCTTGTCTTTTAGCTCATCGCGCAGGCGGGTCGGCGAGACGGTCAAGGAACGAGACTTCATCGTGTAGGCCAAGCGCTGGCCATCGCGGTCTAAGATCTCTCCCCTCCGGGCCGGCTCAATATAGACGCGCTCACGCTGGGTGACGGCTTTGGCGGAAAGATCCGGGCCCCACACAAGCTGCACCCACGCCAAGCGGCCAGCGAGGACGACCATCGCCACGAGCACCACGGATACGATGATGCGCAGGCGTTTGCGCATCATTTTCTTTTGCGGCACCGCGGAGCTGGCAGAGCGGCGCGGGCGGCGCCTAGCCTTACTTGGCGTAGTCACAGTCCAGTGTCACCTTCCCTATTTCCGCCACAATTTCTTGCGTGTATTGATTGTGCCCTACAAAAGTGAGAATGCCCGCGCCACCACGCGCGAGCATCATCTTTTTCACCGATTATTCTTCCCTAGCTACTCGGCGCGGCTGGCATACGGCGCACGGGCCGGAAGGTTGGGTCGCGCATTGTTCTGGGCGGCATCAGCTTCGCCGGCCTCACGATCGGAATTACGGTCGGCATCGCCACCATTGCTGGTGCGCTGCTGTCCCTGTGGCACGGCATTGAGGGAATCCGACATCCCCTCCGTATCCTTTGGGTCGCTGGAAGCCTGGCCCGGGCGGATTGGTTCACCGTTGACATCAATGAGCTTTTCGGTATCCGGGGTGCCTTCGCGCTTGTCGACGATCTTTCCATCGCCGCCAACTTCCGCAATACCCGGCTGCTTAGGAATAGCCATTCCCATTTCATCCGCGCGGCGCGCAATATCAGCAGAAGAGCTGAGATTTTCCGCATCGCGGTTGAGGGTCTCAATCTGGTTATCCAGTTGGGAATCCTGCACGGTGAGCTGCTGGATGGCAAAGGTTTGCTTGGTAGACAGACCAGACAGCCACATGGCCAAGGCCACACCGACGATAAGCAGGGTGAGGGAAATGACGCCCAACCGGGTAAGGAGCCCGTTCTTCTTCGTTTGCGGCTGCAGCTGGCGTCCGCGGAAGCTCACTACTTGCTTCGAACCTAGGCGCTTCGTGCTGCGGTGCGGCACGCGAGTGCGGCTCGGAGCACGCTTAGTGCTGGGACGCTCGCGCAGCGCCGTCGGGGCTCCGGTATCGATTCCGGTGGTGAAGTCTCGGCTGGCGCCCATGGTGCGAGTGGCCTCTCTGTCGCGGCTGTCAGTCTTTAGGTGGTTGCGGCGTGGGATGGTGCTCATTGCCTGCCTCCCGGCGGTAGAAATTCTGGCATTCCCTCGAGTCTTTCGATGGCACGAACACGCACCGACGCAGCTCGCGAATTTTCCACAATTTCCTCTTCAGAGGCCTTTTCCGCCCCGCGCGTAACGATCTTGAACTTCGGCGCGGTGCCCGGAAGATCCATCGGCAACCCAGCCGGCGTCTTGGAAGTGGTCAGTTCTTTGAAGGCTGCTTTAACGATGCGGTCTTCCAAAGATTGGTAGCTCATGAATACGGCACGGCCACCTTCTGAAAGCGCCTGGGTTATGACCGGCAGGACATTTTCGATAGCCTCCAACTCGCGATTGACCTCAACCCGCAGCGCCTGAAAGGTGCGCTTGGCGGGGTGCCCTCCGGTACGGCGGGTCGCAGCGGGAATGACATCATATAGCAGCTCAACGAGCCGCGCGGAGTTCTCGAAAGGCTCCTTGTCGCGCTCTTTCAACACGGCGGAGGCAATTTTTCCCGCGAAACGCTCATCACCGTAGGTTTTGAGGACGCGAGCCAAATCGCCGTGCGAATAGGTATTGAGTACATCTGCCGCAGTAATCCCTTGCGAAGGGTCCATGCGCATATCCAGCGGTGCATCCGCCTTATAAGCGAATCCGCGGTCAGCCTGGTCTAGCTGCATGGAGGAAACACCAAGGTCAAAAAGAGCGCCGGCAATGCCTACGGTGCGGGCCGAATCAAAGATATCGCCCTCCCCTTCCGCGATGGCGCTGCCCAGCTCATCGAATCGTGCATTAACACCAACGAAGCGATCGCCGTAGGGCGCAAGACGTTCGGTGGCATTGCGCAGCGCCTGCTTATCGCGGTCAACGCCAATGACTCGAGCTTTGGGGAAAGATTCCAGGAAGTAGCGAGTGTGACCGCCGGCGCCCAAGGTGGCGTCGACAAGCACGGCCTTATCCCCCGCCGCCTCTACCTGGGGGCGCAGGAGATCGGCCATGCGCTCGCGCATGACTGGCACGTGGCCGTGGTTATCCGCCACGTCATAATTAAGGTCTTTAGTAGCCATGTCTCCCCGCAACCCCCTTTCTCAAATTCCCTGACTTCCAGTGGTGGAAAGCATGCGAGTGCGTATAGGGCCCTGTCCGAGGCAGGTTTCTGATATCGGGGAAGTACACCAGAATCATCCGCCTCGGACAGAGTCCTTACACGCACTCTTGTGCAGGCTTAGAGCAAGCCCGCCAGTACGTCATCGGCATCTGCTGCCGAATAAGCATCTTCAGTTTGCGACTGGTACTCAGCCCACGCGGCTGCGTCCCAAATTTCGAGAAAGTCCACAGAGCCAACCACAACGCACTCCTTAGACAAGTTCGCATATTCCCGATGCCCCGCAGACAACGTAATGCGCCCATGCCCGTCCGGCCGTTGTTCGTCCGCACTTGCTGCCAAGTTACGGATGAAAGCACGTGCTTCTGGGTTGGTTCGAGAAACCGCCGCAGCCTTCCGTGCGCGTGCCGCAAATTCCTCCCGTGGGTACACGGCCAGCGAGTGGTCCTGCCCCTTGGTGACCATGAGGCCACCCGCGAGTTCATCGCGAAACTTTGCCGGAAGCGTAAGACGTCCCTTGTCATCGAGCTTCGGAGTGTAGGTTCCGAGAAACATCCCGGCGTCCACCTTCCTTACTCGAAAACTCCGGATTCTCTTACTTCAGAATCGAGACCCTTGAGCCCCTCTTTCCTCCGCTGCGCCCCACTCTACCCCACTTTCCCCCACCTAACCCACTTAAAGCGGCGTGTCTCTCGGATCACTCTCGATTACGTGCAGCTAGATAATGGTTTTTCCAGTGGGAAGAAATCCCGCGAAAGGCCTTGACAGCTCACTACAATCACCCCACTCACCCCACCCGTAACACCAATATAATGCGCCCCACTCCACCCACCGACCCCATATGCTGTGTTATCGAGGACTTTTACCTAAGCCCATGGGGCAACTACCCCACGATTGCCCACCCAGCGCCTCATCCGTGGGGCAAAGTGGGGAATTTTGGCGAGATACAAAAGTGCCCCGGTTGACCCTCACTGGGTCAACCGGGGCGAACTAAATTAAAAAGCGCTAACGCTCCTCAAAGCGGCGACGGAAGTTTTCCTCCAACTTGCCACTGACTCCACCACTGCGGGACGCGGATTTCTTTGCACGAGCGCTGGAATAATGGCCCTGGGCGGAATGCCCAGATCCATCTCCGCGCAGCATCCACACACCTGCGGCAAACATCACCAAAAAGCCCGCGATAGAAAGCACGATAAACCACAGGCTTTGCTGCGCGAGAGCAACACCGCCGACAAGCATGCAAAGGCCAACGACAACGAGCGCTACACCTCGGAGGGTTACCGCACCGCCGGATCCGCCGAACGACGTAGGCTCAGAAACGGAAGCGCCAAACTTAGGATCGTCAGCAAGTAACGATTCCTCAATTTCACGGAGCGTACGCTGCTCCTGCTCAGAAAGGGACACTGTTCCTCCAACTAGGGATTGAGCTTCGGGCGGTAATGGTTCTACCTATACTAACGCCCAGAATAATCAGTATGTTCCCCAAAAGGTAGTGAGCGCCCCCACGGAGTGACTACGCAGCAAAAGCGCCGAAAGTAGTCCCTGTCTCACTTTCATCCAAAAATTGTGCGGCATGCTGCATGAGACCATAAACATATTCCTCGCTCGGCGCTTCATCCAGCCCCGAAGACACGCGCGCACGAGTCCGCGAATATCCCTTAAAGGATTCAGCCCACCGTTTGCCTTCCACACCGACGAGCGCTAACCGATCCCATGCACTGGAGGGAAGGCGGCGGCGCCGAGCCACGACAGATGCAGCTACTCGTGCGCCAGCAGTACGTAAAGCCGATTGGTACGCCACCTCTAAAGCTTGATCGAATCGTCCCTCAGCCGCATAACCGCGCGCAGCGTCTAATAATTCTCGCGCCTGGAAGAGAAAACGTGCCCGCTTGCCACCTTCTCGCCCAAGAGAATGGGTACGCGTTGCCGAAATAATCTGTGCCATTGCCTCTGTCCTTAACTAAATAAATAACGTCGTTGAACTGCCCCTGACCCTAAGCAAGCCGCTAGACATTTCACCCCCGAGCATAGTTCACCTGTTCGATTTAAGCAACGTTAATAGCTGGCCACACGCTTTTTACAGACTTCTTGTTCGATTCAATTTTGTGAATTTCGAAGAACATAGCGAGCCCTGCTTTCCCTCCGCCACAGACTTCTGGTGTCATAGGAAGAGTGAGCTTTGAAATTCGCCGCCTAACCCCGCCAGAATTCTCCCTGCTAGCCCCACAGTTGGTTGAGATTTACATCGAGGCAATGCACTACAATCCCGCAATCTTGCATAGCCGCATTTCAAGCTGGCGAAATGACGTGACCCGCCCCGGATTCGGCGCGCAGATTGTCACCCATGAAAATGGCATCGTCGGCGTGGCCTATGGGTTCTTAGGCTCCCCAGATAGCTGGTGGGACGCTGAACTTCGCCGCGGGCTCCGCCTACAAGGCGGGCCCACCGAAGAGCAGTGGGACATTGTGCGCAACTACTTTGAGCTGGCTGAGATCCACGTCTTGCCGCAGTACCAGGGGCACGGCCTAGGCAGAAAGCTTTTGGAAGGATTGCTGTGGAATGCCCCGGCGCGCTATGCGCTGTTGTCCACACCCGAGGTGCCGAACGAGGATAACGGTGCCTTCCGTCTTTATAGAGCCGTCGGCTTCTTCGATGTCCTCCGTGATCATCTCTACCCCGCCGATGCTCGCCCCTTTGCCATATTGGGCGCAAGCCTGCCGCTGTAAACCTCTGTTATTTCTTGCGCAGCCTAGCCGGTATCGTGTGGGGTGTGACTATGCAGAATATTCCTGAGCTTGCGGACATCCCCGGTGCGGTGCGCGAGGAACTCGCCACCTTTCTCGATCAACGCCGAGAGCAGGTGGCCGAAATCGGCGCCCCTGTGACCAAGGCCGTGAGCTTTTTGGAATCCTTCGTGCTTGACGGTGGCAAGCGAGTACGACCTACCTACGCCTGGGCGGGCTACCTCGCCGCAGGTCGAGGAGAAGAAGATCCCGCGGCCATGCTCCGCGCGGCCGCCTCTTTGGAATTTATCCAGGCCTGCGCCCTTATCCACGATGACATTATCGATGCTTCCAATACCCGTCGCGGCAATCCTACGGTGCACCGGGGCGTCGAAAAGCTGCACCGCGAATCGGAGTACCTAGGGGATCCAGAGTTCTTCGGCACCTCCGTGGCAATCTTGGTAGGCGATTTAGCACTGGTGTATGCAGAGGACATGTTCCAAGATTCCGGCCTGAGTGCGGCCGCTTTGCACCGTGCTCGCGGCCCCTGGCGCGGCATGCGCACTGAGGTTATCGGCGGGCAGCTCTTGGATATCTCTTTGGAGGCGGCAGGTTCCGAATCGGTAGAGCTTGCCAATTCGGTCAACCGTTATAAGACGGCCGCTTATACCATTGAACGCCCGCTGCACTTGGGCGCCGCTATCGCCGGTGCAAGCGAGGAACTTATCGCTGCCTTCCGCGGCTATGGGCACGATATTGGCATTGCCTACCAGTTGCGTGACGATCAGCTGGGTGTTTTTGGCGATCCCGCGGTGACCGGCAAACCTGCCGGTGATGACCTGCGCGAAGGCAAGCGAACCGAACTTCTAGCGCTAGCGCTCCAGCGCGCGGATGAGTCTGATCCACAAGCTGCTGCTACCTTGCGCAAGCTCATTGGCCGCACCTCAGATCCCCAGGAGCTATCGCGCTTGGCCCAGATCATCGCTGATTCGGGCGCACCAGAAGAAATTGAGCGCCGTATCGATTCCCTAACACAATCGGGACTGCAACACCTGCACTCCGCACAGGTAGATCCCGCGGTCACCGAAACCCTAGAGCAGTTGGCTATCAAGGCTACTGCTCGCCGCAAGTAGGTTGTGCCGTGGCAAAGACGTACTCTTTTCCCATTCCGCGCGCGCTGCCGCTAGGGCTATCTGCCTCCTGCATTTTACTGCTCGCGTCCTTCTCTGGCGGTGCCACCCGCAACCGTGGAGGACTCCTCGAAGCATTAAATATCGGCTTCTTGTCCTATGGACACGGGCGCAATCTCGGCCTCGCGCTGTACTGGGTGGGTATTTTCCTCTTAGCCGCAGCGTGGGTGCTAGCTGGGCGCACCATCATTCGCCCGCAGCTCAAAAATCCTCTCCCCGAGGGCGGCTTGCGCGACATCCAGCGCATCCTCATCGCCTGGGTAGCTCCCCTTTTATTAGCCGGGCCATTGGCCTCACGCGATGTGTATTCCTACCTCATGCAAGGTGCTATGGTTCGCGATGGCTTCGACCCGTATACCGAAGGTGCCGCCGTTAACCCCGGACCCTTCCTCCTTGAGGTATCTCAAGATTGGCGCAATACCACCACGCCTTATGGTCCCCTTCACCTGTGGATAGGAGAACTGGTCACCAGCCTGGTAGGCGATAACGTCACTGCAGGCGTGGTGATCTATAAGATTCTTTCTCTGCTCGGGTTTGTTACCATCGCCTGGTCAATCCCCCGCATCGCCCGCAAACTCGGCGCGGATCCTGCGGTAGCACTGTGGCTTGGTGTAGCTAATCCAGTCATTATCTTGCACCTTATCGGCGGCATGCATAATGAGTCACTCATGGTGGGGATCGTGTCTATCGGCCTGCTAGCGGCATTGCATAAGCGCTTCCACGCCGCCCTCATCCTCGTGGGCACGGCCGTGGCTATGAAGGCAACTGCGGTTATTGCGGCACCGTTTATCGTATGGATGATGCTCCACCACTACGCTCCCAAGGGCTCCAGTAAGTGGCGACAACTTGCTGTCTTTGTGCTATCTGGCATCGCCGCAGTGGCAGAAATCATCGCCGCAGTGGCCCTCATCACGTGGGTTTCCGGCACGTCGTGGGGCTGGCTATCGCAGGTAAGCGGCAATTCCAAGGTGATTAACCCGCTGGCAGGTCCCACCTTGGCCACCGATATTATCTTCCCAGCGGTACAAATATTTATGCCGGATGCGTCCTATAACGCCATCCTGGCCGTCCTGCGCAGCATCGCCATGGCTTGCATGCTCATTGGGCTGGTGGCGGTGTGGTGGCTTTGCCGCAAGGACAACCGCGACGCCATTATGGGCACCGCGGCCGCGTACCAAGTTGCCTTTGTTTTCAATGCCGTGACTCTGCCGTGGTACTACGCCTCAATCTTCACCCTGATGGGCACCTTCCGGCCGCCGCTCTGGCTTATCAAATTCACGACCGGCGTGGCCCTGTTTATCGGCGTCTCGTTCTCTGGCGATGGCAATCACCAGCTCTACAACTGGTTCTGGGTCATCGGCATGATTGTGGTGGCATGGTTTGCCACCCAGTGGATCTTTGAAGACGTGCCTAAAAAGCGGCAGCCTGCGCGCGCCGAATAACCTCGCGGGCAAGGTGACCGTGCAGGGCATCGATCGGGCGGCCCGGCAGCGAGTCATCCTCGGTAAAGAGATGCTTGAAGATTTCGTCGTCCTTATAGCCGCCGTCTGTCAACACGGTAATTGCCGCAGTTACGTGCTTGGCAATAACGCCCTTGTCGTTGAAGAAGGCTAGCGGCACGCGCTTTCCTTCTGGGGAATCCCAGGCAATAAACTTTCGGTCCTGCAGCAGGTCATAAGCGCGGGTGATGGGCAGGTCTAGCTTTTCTGCCACCTGCTGCATGCTGAGCAGTTCTTCGTTTGCGAGCAAGGAATCGAGGGATTTTTCTTGGTTAGTCACGTTCTCTACTTTAACGCGGGCTAGATGATCAGCCATACTGGGAAGCATGACTAGGTTGGAAATTGGTGACGTTCTGGAGAACCGTTACCGGATCGATCGCCCCATTGCCCGCGGTGGCATGTCTACCGTCTATCGCTGCGTGGACATGCGGCTGGGGCGAGCGGTCGCGGCCAAGGTCATGGACGAGCGCTATTCCGATGACCCGGTCTTTATCAAGCGTTTTTCTCGCGAGGCTCGCGCCATGGCCCGTCTGCAGCATCCCAATCTCGTGGCTATTCACGATTTTTCCGCTGACGGCGAGCCCATCTATCTCATCATGGAGCTCATCGATGGCGGTACGCTACGCGAGCTATTGGCTGAAGGTGGCCCCTTTCCTGTGCAGGCGGCCGCCTCTACCCTGCGCAATGTGTTGCGCGGCTTGGAAGAAGTGCACTCGACCGGGCTCATCCACCGCGACATCAAGCCCGATAATGTGCTTATTACCTCCCACCACCGGGTAAAGGTAGGCGATTTTGGGCTGGTACGTGCCACCAATGCCGAGGCTACCTCGGACATGATCGTGGGCACCGTATCCTATCTCGCGCCGGAGCAGGTCACGGGCGAAGAAATTACGCCGGCCTCTGATGTCTATTCAGCCGGCATTGTCCTCTTCGAGCTTCTTACCGGCACCGTTCCTTTCTCGGGGGATACTCCCCTAGCGCATGCCACGGCCCGTTTGGATTCCGATGTCCCCGCGCCGTCCTCGCGGATTTCTGGGGTGCCCAAGCTTGTCGACGCCCTCGTGGCCACCGCCACCGCCCGCGATCCCCGCGAGCGCTTCGCCGACGCCGGAGAATTCCTCGAGGCGCTCGATGATGTCTGCCGGGAGCTTGATCTCCCGGACGTGACCATCCCTGTGCCAAGAAACGCTGCCGCGGCGCGCACGGCACAAGCACCTACGGATTTTTCGGGCACTGGAGCCACTGAGATTTTCGAACCTACCCGGAGCATTCCACAGGGTGAAACGGAGCATCTCGACGGTGGCCCGACAGAAGTCATCCCACCGCAGCGACTTAGCTTTGAGACGAAACTGGATTTGCCACAGGCCGGGGCCGCTCCAGAACCGGAGCCGCAATCATTGTCACGCCCCCAAGCACAGCCGTTTTCCGCACCCGAGCCCCCACTCGAACCATTTGCCCCAGCAGCTGCCTCTGCGCCTGCACCGGTACCTGCTTCTGTCCCCGAGCAACCGGTCCAGAACGCGCATGAAGAACCCGCCGAGCGTCCGCTGACCAACCGCAATCCACTGTCACTAGTGCTCTACCTAGTAGTGGTCGCGATTGCTGTGGGCGCGGTGGCTATCGGCGGGTGGTGGTTCGGCTCCTCGCTATACGGCATGACGCCGAACCTGTGGATTTAGTTACGTAGCATCTCCGCGATGAGGAAGGACAGCTCGAGCGACTGCTGCGTATTAAGGCGCGGATCCACGGCCGACTCGTAGCGGCCCGACAGATCCACGTCGGTAATGTCCTCGGCGCCGCCCAAGCACTCGGTGACGTCTTCACCGGTGAACTCAAGGTGTACGCCACCCGGGTGGGTGCCCAGTTCGCGGTGAACCTCGAAGAAGCCTTGGACCTCATCCACAATCTTGTCAAAGTGGCGAGTCTTGTAGCCATTGGAGGCGGTGAAGGTATTGCCGTGCATCGGGTCGGACTGCCATACCACCTTGTGGCCGGAGTCTTCCACTGCTTTGACAATGGCAGGCAGAACCGTGCGCACCTTATCGTGGCCCATGCGCGAGATCATGGTCAGGCGCCCCGGCTCGCGATTCGGGTCCAGCCTTTCCGCATACTCCACGGCCTGCTCCGGGGTGACGCCCGGCCCCAGCTTGATGCCCACTGGGTTACCAATCATCGCCGCAAAGTTCACGTGGAAATCTTCGATGCCACGAGTGCGCTCACCAATCCATACCTGGTGCGCAGAGAGATCGTAGAGCTTGGTATCGCCGTTATTGTCCTGGCCCAAGCGCAGCATGGAGCGCTCGTAGTCCTTCAGCAATGCCTCGTGCGAGCAGTAGATATCGGCTGAACGCAGGGTGTCATCGTGCACGCCGCAGGCATTCATGAAGTTCAAACCGTTTTCGATCTCCCGGGCCAAGTCCTGGTAGCGAGCACCAGCGCGGGACTTGCGCACGAACTCGCGGTTCCACTCATGCAGGCGGTAAAGATCCGCAGTGCCGGAAGAGGTCAAAGAACGCACCAGGTTCATTGCCGCCGAAGAGTTCGCGTAAGCGCGGATCATTCGGGCCGGGTCGTGGCGACGAGCCTCATCGGTCGGCTCCACGCCATTGACAATGTCACCGCGGTAATTCAACAAACCATTGGAGTCCGTATCGGAAGAACGTGGCTTGGCGTACTGGCCGGCGATGCGTCCGAGTTTAACCACGGGCACGGATGCGCCGTAGGTCAACACCACGGCCATCTGCAGCAGCGTTTTCACATTGCCACGGATATGCGGCTCAGTATTGGACTCAAAGGTTTCCGCGCAATCGCCACCCTGCAGCAAAAAGGCGTTACCCAAGGCAACGTCTGCCAGCTTCTTCTTGAGCGCCTCGATCTCGGGCGCAACCACGATGGGCGGCACGGACTCGAGAATCTTGCGCACGTTATCGGCCTGGGAAGTATCCCAGCTGGGCTGCTGCTTTGCGTCACGCTTGATGACGTCCTGGAAGACCTCGTCAATGCCGGCGGGCAATGGCGGAAGGTCTGGCAGTACGCCTTGCGGAATATCTACTGTCCAACTCACACTGCTATTTAACCATCAAGCGCCTATCGCGCGTTAGTTAAATTCTAGATATTAATTCTATTGCCCTTTGACAGCGGAAGCACTTGGGCGCAGGCACGGAACTTGGCGAGGTTATGGCGGGCGTCGACAAGCGCATCGTGATTGCCCTTAGGGACAGCCGGCAGGCTGGGACGCCCCGCAAACTCCCAGTACTGCTTCAGCTCGCGGGTATAGCGGGGCATGCGTTTAGGCAGTCCAGCCATATCGCCCCATAGCTGCGCCAAAACCACATGATCATAAGCGCCTACCCACGCCCATAGCTCTACCGGAGTTGAGCTTTGGGTCAAGAACTCGAAGACCTCCGTGCGAATGGTCTCCAGAGGTTTCCACACTGGGTCCCGCGGGCTGGGCAGCTTGGCCAATACATTGTCTTTGACCCAAGAATTGGCCTTGGACGGATCGAAATCCGTAGACACGGCGTAGTACTCGCTGCCATTCTCACCGACGATGCCGATGGAGACCAATTCAATGGTTTGTCCATCTTCGATAAATTCGGTGTCATAGAAGTAGCGCACGTCTCCCAAGCCTACTGCCGCCTAGTCTGCGGCGATAAATTGGCCCCTTAAAGAGACGGTTGTACACTTCTGGCGTGAAGAAATCTTTGTGGTTTACTGCTTTGCCCTTGTGCCTCTCTGCCCTCGTGGCCCTCTGGTGGCTCATCGATATCCCGGAGCTTTTCTCTGGTCATTTTTCCACGTATTACCACATTGACTTGGACGTTTACCGCGAAGGCGGGGCCGGCTTTGGCAGCGACCTCTATGCCAAGGACTACCTCGTTGGCAGCAATCGCGATGTCTCCCTTCCCTTCACCTATCCGCCTTTTGCGGCGCTGCTCTTTGCCCCACTGAGCTGGATTCCCCTCACTGCTGCAAGCATCCTGGTTTCTATAGCCTCCTTTCTTGCGCTGTGGTGCTGCGTAGCCTTGGTCCTGCGTGCCGTTGATTGCCCTGGCTGGGCGGGCTGGGCGCTTCTAGCAGCGATGCTTACTGAGCCGGTAACGGAGACCTTTAGCTTCGGTCAGGTCAATATCCTGCTTACCGCACTCGTTGTGGTCGATATTCTCTGGCTGCGCCCCGGCCGTGGCAGGGGCGTGCTTACCGGTATCGCTATGGCGATCAAGCTCACCCCTGCGGTATTCCTTGCCGTATTTTTCGTTCGCCGTGAATGGCGCGCATTTTTCAGCGCCCTCGGTTCCTTCCTGGCAGCCGGGCTCATCGCCTTCGCCTGCAATCCCCATAGCTCCATCCAGTACTGGAGCGAAACGCTGCGCGATTCCAACCGCATCGGTGGACTTGCCTATAGCTCCAACCAATCTCTGCGCGGTTTGTTTAGCCGCCTAGTCCCCGAACACGCTGAAAAGCTGTGGCTCGTGGCCGTTGTTCTCGTCGTCGCCATCGTGTGGTTTGCCATGGAGCGCCTCTCCCAGGAGAACCAGGCGGTACTCATGTTCCTGGCCGCTTCAGTATCGCTCCTGTGCTCGCCAGTGTCATGGTCGCATCACTTCACTTGGTTGGTATTGGCGGGTGTGCTGCTAGTGGCGCAGCACCACTGGGCGCTCGGTGCGCTGACATGGCTGGCGCTTTTGGCCCGCGGTCATTGGCTCGTCCCCCACGCCAATGACCAAGAGCTGTACTGGGCATGGTGGCAGCATATCGTGGGCAACGACTACGCCATCGTTACCGCTCTGCTGGTTCTTTGCTCGCTACCATTGGCTCTACGACGGGCCGGCGCTTATCAATCCGCGGCGGAACCAGCGTCCAGCCAAGGATAGGGACCTTCCCCAAGGCCCAAAGCGCTACCGATGCCGCAGCGGAGTAGAAGAAGCACATTCCGATCCAGAACCAGGTATTTTCCATCGGCCACTGGCCAGCAAGGCTCACCACATAATCGCGGTGGGCCATGAAGAAGCCGTACCCCAGCGTCATGCCGATTGGATGGGCCAAGTAAATGGGCAGGGTATGCCGGCCCACGAACTTTACAAAAGTGGACAGAGCCGGAACATGGCTAATAAGGACAGCACCAACGATGCCCGCTGGGGTTTCAAGCGTCTGCTCCGCAAAGCGGATCAACAGGTCTAGATCGCCTCGGCCAAGAATGTCCCCGCCTGGAAGTGGCCACTGCACCGCTACCTCGCCTTCGACGGCATTCCAGGTGTGCCGGATGGTAAGTCCCGCGATGTAGCTGATAAGTGCCGCACCATATGCCCACATAGAGCCCTTGCGGAAGGTGCCTTTGAAGGGTGCTTCGGCGGCGTCGGCAAACCGCGTAATAGGCCCGCGCAAATAGGCCGCACCGACGAAGATGGGCAAGAACATGATTGCCTTGCCAATAAAGTAGTAATGATGCTGCCACGCTATAAACAGCAGCGGCGCAAAGCTCAGGCCAATGCCTGCCCACGCGGGCAACTTGCGTACGGCCCACAAAAATATATTGAAAAAGATAAGCGCGTGAATGAACCACGCCATGGTATGGCCCAGCAGCAAGTTATAGAGCAGATCAGTAAGCTGCAGATAGGGATCACCAAATACCCAGTGGTACTCGATGCGCTTAGTCCACAGCTCAACGGTCATCCACACCGTATAGGGCACGAGGAAGAACCACAGGCGGCGGGTAAAAAGCTCGCTGAATGAATAGCGAAAGATCTTGGTAGAGAAATAGCCGGATACGAGGAAAAACAAGGGCAGGCGAAGGGGATCCAGCCACATGTTTAGGTCAGCCAACCACGTTAGCTCACCTTCCGGAACCACCAGCGTGACGTGCAAGAGCACCACGCCGATAATGGATACGCCTTTAGCGGTATCTGGCCAAGCTAAGCGGGCCTTGGGAATAGTGATTACCTCCCCTTGTATTCAGCGCCGGCGGGGTAACCATGGCCGGCTTTGAGCGAAGCCTTCACATCGGAGGCGTACACATCAACATAAGGCTTATCGCTCAGCTCGGCCAAATTGCGCATCACAAAGTCGGTGAAGGCGCGGATAGTCTCATGCTCGGCCGGATTCATCCCGCGCTCCTTGGCCCACTCATGCGGCCAGATGGGGTCTCCTACCCGCACGCCAACCTTGAAGGGGCGGGGAATCCACGAGCCAATGGGATTGGCCTTGCGCGAATTGATCATCGCGATGGGAAATACTGGCTGATTAGTCTCCATGGCGATGCGCGCCATGCCGGTGCGTCCCCTGTACACGCGGCCATCTGGGGAACGAGTTCCTTCCGGATAGATACCGAAGAGATCGCCGCGGGACAAAATACCTTCTGCGGTTTCCACAATGGCGTCGCCAGCGTCCTCGCTATCGCGCTCGATAGGGACTTGCCCTACCGAGGTAAAGAACCACTTTTGCAGGCTGCCAACAAGGCCAGGAGTGGTGAAGTACTCCGACTTAGCCGGGAAAGTGATCTGACGTGGGCATACCAAAGGAAAGAAGAAGGAATCCATGACAGCCTGGTGATTCGACACCAAAATCGCAGGGCCTTCAGCGGGGATTTTCTCGATGCCCTCACTCCACGGGCGATTCCATACTCGCAGGGCAGGTCCGAAAAAGATGTGCTTAAAAGCCCAGTACCACTTGTTTTTCATCGCCAGGTCGTCCTTTGTTAGTTTTAACGGCCGCTGCGGGCCAAATCGGCTACGCCAATCATACCCGCTGCCGACCCTAATTCTGCGGTGGCAACACGTGCGAGGGGACGATGCCCTGCCCCGACAATATCCTGTCCCATGGCTTGGGCAGCGCCCTCGAGGTAGAGGTCAGCATCTTGGGATACGCCGCCGCCGAGCACGATGAGCTCCGGATCCAAAACATCAGCGACAATGGATAGGCCCTGGCCCAGCCACCGGCTGAAGTCTTCCATCACCGCGACGGCAAGTGGATCTCCGCGCCGCGCCGCCTGGGTAATTTCCTTGCCTGTGGGATCAGCCGGCAGCGAGGTCTCATAGCTTCCACGCAGATCAGCGCAGGTATCCGGCAACGCGGTACCGGAGGCATAACGTTCCAAGCAGCCTCGCTTGCCGCAGGAGCACTGCCGACCATTGGGGACCACCACGATATGCCCAAATTCTGGGGCGGTACCAAACGCACCGCGGTAGATGGTGTCATGCGTCATCAACGTCGCGCCAATTCCTGTTCCTACCGCAAAGAAAACCCAATCCTCTGCTCCGCGGCCAGCTCCAAAGCACCACTCACCCCACGCGGCGGAATTGGCATCATGCTCCAAACGCACGTGCATACCGAGCTTCTGCGAAAGCGATTCTCGGACGTTGGCGTGCCGCCAGGGAAGGTGCGGGGCGAAGCGCACTACCTCACACGTAGGATCCAAAAATCCCGCCAAGGCGAGGCCGACGGCGTCCACCTCATAGTCGGCGCGCAGCTCATCGACGATGCCCACAATGTCCGCTTCCAGCTGCTCGACGTCCATGGAAGTGGGAACCGTGCGGCTCGCGAGGATCTCACCCTCCCGAGTGATCACTCCGCCGCGCACGTTGGTGCCACCGACGTCGAAGCCGATAGTCAGATCGGCGGAGTTCTTCTTAAGCATGCATAACAGAATATACCGACAACCGGGTTAGGGTCACATCAAGACATCAGCTGCCGCAATCGCTGCCCCATTATCCGCCACGTCCAATTCTCTTCCACATGGCGACGCCCCGCCTGCCCCATGTGAAGCCTACGCTGCGGGTCGGCCAAAAGAGCTTTCAACGCTTCAGCTAGTTCCGGCACAGAGGCGCCCTTGACGACGACTCCCGTCTCCCCCGTCACCGTCTCTGGTGCACCACCGGAGTCTCCGGCGACAACTGGCAGGCCGCACGCTTGGGCCTCCAAATAGACGATTCCCAAGCCCTCTACGTCTAGCCCACCGCCACGAGTGCGTGCCGGCATGGCAAAAACATCCGCTGCGTGCAAAGCAGTCTCAATGCTTTCCGCTTCCTGAATCACTGCGTCTGGACAGTAGATTTCCGCCAGCTGCTCTAAAGCCGCGCGGTAGCGTCCGCGCCCAATAAGCAGTAGCTGTGCATCCGGAAATTCTTCACGCACGAGAGGCATAGCGCGTAGAAGCTGATCCTGCCCCTTGCGTGGAACGAACCGCGAAATGCAAACGATGGTCGGCCCGCTGACTCCGAACTCTGCTTTTGCCGCTGCGCGTTGCTCCGGCGTGGCCGGAGAAAGGCCCTCCACGCTCACTCCGGAAGGCAGGTGCTCCCAGCGCGGATTCGGTCCAAATGGTCGACGCAACCGACGCAGGGTGTAGTCGGAGATATAGGTAATCACGTCAGCATAGTCACCAATGCGGCGCAGGCACTGCCGAGCAACGGGCACCATTGACCACCCCACTTCGTGCCCGTGCGTCGTAGCTACCACACGGGCGGCCCCCGCCTCCTTTGCGGCCTTGCCCATCAAAGCAAGGGGCGCGGCTGCACCAAACCAGACGATGTCAATATTTTCTGTGCGGATGATCTCCTGCATCCGACGAACCGTGGCGGGCGTCGGCAACATCACACGGCGAGGCCAGCGGATGACCTTGTAGTCCACCGCGGCATCGAATTCCGCCGGTGATTCCTGGGTTGAGGCAAAGACTACGACATCGCGCGGATCTAAGGTTGCTACGAAATCGCGCAGGTAAGACTGAATCCCGCCAATCTTGGGCGGGAAGTCATTAGTTACCAGCAGAACGCGGGCCACTTAGTACCGCGCCGTTCCGGTAATCGGCATGGAATTCAGCGGTACTACCTGAACAGGCACGCCATAGGTAGAGGCATGGACCACCTGGCCATCACCGATGTACATGCCGACATGCGTTACTCCCGGATAATAGCCCACGATATCGCCTGGCTGCAGGTCTTCCAGCGGTACCGATGTGCCACCGGCAATCTGAGCTTGAGACGTGCGCGGAATGGACTTACCAATCTGCTGATACGCCCAGAACATCAATCCAGAGCAGTCGAACTGATCGGGTCCAGCCGCACCCCAGCCATATGGGGCGCCCAGCTTCGACAAGGCAGCCGAGGCAGCACCATCAGCTACCTCACCTAGATCCATATCCGGCTTATCAGATCCGCCGAACTGGCCTTCCCAGGCCTCGCGTTGCTGTTCATCGAGGGCGTCCACCTGCTTCTCGATGTCCTTTTGCTGCTCTTCCAGTTCCTTCTTTTCCTTGAGAAGCTCTTCGCGCTGCTCTTCCAGCGCCTTCTTTTCCTCGCGCACCTTGGTAGCGGCGTCGGCAGCCTTATGCTTTTCCTCTTCCGCCATGGACGCGGCATCAGCCTTCGCATCAAGGGTGCGCTGGGCCTGGCGAGACAGTGCTCCGAGGTAGCCCATGCGCTCTACGGCATCGGAGGGATCTTCTGCAGCCAAGGCACCAGACACTGCCGAACGGGAATCACCGCGGTAGCGCGACTGTGCGATGCCATTGACACGGTCCTGCTGGGTGGAAACATCCCCCTTCGCATCGTCCGCACGCATCTGCGCCTCAGCGGCGGCCTGCTCGGATTCAGCAACCTCAGCCTGCTTCTCCTCAAGCTTGATCTCGAGCTCTTTTACTTCTTCGTTCTTGGCAGAAACCTTGCGCGCAACTTCTCCTACGCGCTCCACCAAGGCGTCTACATTTTCGGTGGCACTCTCCTGTTGTGGAGCGGCCTCCTGCGCAACAACCTGCGAAATCCCAGAAACCGATGTAACAGAAAGAGCCGCTGCAACTGCAGCTGCAGGAAGTACTCGTTTAGACACGTAAGGACCCTTAGACTAAGAAAATTTTAAAATCGTACTAACTATAGCGGGTTTTACCCCCTGATGCACGACAAAGCCCTCCCCGCGAAGGGGAGGGCAAGATCCGCTGCTTCTTAGAAGCGAACTGCGGAGTGAATCGGCATGTAGTTCAGGTCGCGCTCCTGAACCGGGACGCCGGAGTTAAGGGCGTCGATGATGGTGCCGTGGCCGGTGTAGATACCAACGTGGGAAGCACCACCGTAGTAAGCGATGATGTCACCCGGCTGCAGCTGATCCAGGGATACCGGGGTACCGGCGGCAGCCTGTGCCTGAGAGGTACGCGGGATCTGCTTGCCAGCCTGAGCGTATGCCCAGCTGGTCAGACCGGAGCAGTCAAAGGCGTTCGGGCCAGCGGCACCGTATACGTACGGGGAGCCGATGACGGAGCGCGCTGCAGCCAGTGCCTTCTGGCCAACGGTCTGCTGTGCCGGAGCGGCCTGCTTGTGGCCAGCTGCTGCGTAGTTGGTGTTCTGCTGGTTAGAAACCTGACCCAGGGACGGAACGTAGCGGTCGATGTTCGGAACCTGGTCAATGTTCGGGACGTTTTCCAGACCTGCTACCTCAAAGCGGTAGTCAGTATTAGGTACGACGACCTCTGCTGCCTGTGCGACGCCGGGTGCGACGACTGCTGCGGTTGCAGCCAGTGCTGCAGTAGATGCGATGCGACGGGTGTTCTTAATGCCCTGACGACGGTGCTGTGCCATGAGTAAAACTCCAAATCTTCCTGCGCGCCTACTTCTCTTGCAAAAGAAGCTCTGACCCTAGAGGACTAGCGTTCGTTGGGAATCCATTCCTTTAGGATTTCCTCCACTCGGCCCCTCAGTAGGAAGGGCCAGATGCGGCGCTGTAATTCTTCTGTTTAGATTGAGCACCTTTTCGGGCGGTAACTCAATGTCTCGAATAGGTTACGAAATCATCACAAGCAATGTCCATTCGCGACACCAAAATAACGTTTGTTATCGCTTCGTTACCTTCCGTTGACCTTGCCGAGATTTAACCTCCATATGGATGCTGGCGCCCACCAGAATCCACCGCCTCGAGGTCATAAGCTGCACAAATGACAGCGGATGCCGGGCATTCGACCAAAAAGTGTCCTTACTAAAAGTAAGCTTAACAATTAAGACTTTTCTAAATTGTGACTTTCAACACTACGACATTTTGAGAGTCCCTCCTCCTCCACGAGGCCACTCCTTTAACGCACGTCTAGAGCCTCGCTTTCATCACGACGGCGCCCCGCTTTGCCACCTTTCCTTGCGGTCGTTTTAGCTAAACCGCTTCTTGAAGCCCCAAAGGCACTCAACCGACGAGCGCAGCGTACCTCTAGGCAATAAAGCTTTTCGGTATTCACCCCCTCCTGAGCCCACGCACTAAGCTCCTGAAACTGTAAAGCACGACAAAACCGCAAACCATCGATAATCCGCGCACCAGAACACGTACTAAACCGGCTGCACAACAAGCTTCAGCAGCAGTTCTTCAGGTGCTTCTAGATTCATAAATACTCACAGGCACGCAACAGCTCCCCTTCAACAACTCCTGCAGCATCCAGAAGGATGAGAACTGGGATCGGAATCTATCTGTACATACGCAAACCGCCCTTACTCCTTCAGCAGGAGCAAGGGCGGTTCTGTGAGCGCGTTTCGAGTAATCCTCAGGAAAAGCGGCTAAATGCGGCCGTTTTCCTCGTCCTCACGGCGGTTAGCCTCGTTGAGGCGGCGGAACATCTCCGCTTCCTCGTCTTGGTTATCAGAGTGGATTTCATGTACTCGGTGCATGAGGGCCGAATCATCAGGGCTGAAGGTGCCCTGGGTCTCGGAGTCAGCGAGTCCGAGGTGGTTCAGCTGCTTCGGCACCTGAGCGCCTGCGTACTCGAGCGGAACCGGGTGGCCTTCGGCATCAACCGGGCCGAGCGGCTGGTGAACCTCGATGAAGGCACCATTCGGCATCTGCTTGATAACGCCAGTTTCAATACCGTGCTCGAGAACCTCCCGGTCAGAGCGCTGCAAACCAACGCAAATGCGGTAGGTCATGAAGTACGCAATCGGAGGAAGCACGATGAGGCCGATACGACCAACCCAGGTCATAGCGTTCAGCGAAATCTGGAAGAAGTGTGCCACGTGGTCGTTACCACCGGACAGGGTAACCAGCAGGAAGAACACGATGGCAGCAGCGCCGATAGCGGAGCGGGTAGGAACATCGCGCGGACGCTGCAGCAGGTTGTGGTGTGCATCGTCACCGGTGAACTTCTTCTCCAAGAACGGGTACGCCATTAGCAGGACGACCATGAGGCCACACAGCAGAGCTACCCAGAACGCGGAAGGAATGGTGTAGTTGCCGATGTAGAGTTCCCAAGCCGGCATGACACGGGCAACACCGTCAGTCCACAGCATGTAAATATCTGGCTGGGAACCAGCGGAAACTTGGGATGGATTATAAGGTCCAAGCAGCCAGATGGCGTTGATGGTCAGTAGACCAGACATCAGCGCCAGTACGCCAGCCACCATCATGCCCATACCGATGGCCTTGGTGGCGAAGACCGGCATAATGCGGACGCCAACGACGTTGTTCTCCGCACGGCCCGGTCCGGGGAACTGGGTGTGCTTCTGGAACCAAACCATAATCAGGTGGGCTGCAATCAGGCCAAGGATGATGCCCGGAATAACCAGAACGTGCAGGATGTAGAAACGATCCAGCATCAGGTCGGACGGGAAGTCACCGCTAAAGATTGCCCAGTGCAGCCAGGTGCCGATAATCGGCAGACCCAGGATGATGGCGGACATGATTCGCAGACCAACACCGGAAAGCAGGTCGTCCGGCAGGGAGTAACCGAGGAAGCCCTCGATCATGCCCAGCAGGATAAGTGCGCAACCGATAATCCAGTTTGCCTCACGCGGACGACGGAATGCGCCCGTGAAGAAGATGCGCAGCATGTGCGCAACCATGGACATCATGAACAGCAGAGCTGCCCAGTGGTGCATCTGGCGCACGAACAGGCCACCACGAACTTCGAAAGAGATATCCAGCGCGGTGGCGTATGCGCGGGACATTTCTACACCATTAAGCGGTGCGTAGGTGCCGTCGTATATGACCTTGGTGATGGAAGGGTCGAAGAACAGCGCCAGGTAGATACCGGTCAGTACAAGAATGATGAAGCTGTATAGCGCCATCTCACCGAGCATGAAGGACCAGTGGGTCGGAAAGACCTTGTTCAGCTGAGTCCTCAACACGCCGGCGGCGCTATAGCGCTCATCCATGTTGTTGCCCATTTGGGCGAGTTTATTGCTCATTATGACTTACGCTCCCAGAATGCCGGGCCGACAGGCTCAATGAAGTTGCCCTGTGCAACGAGGTATCCCTCGTCATCCACCGTGATAGGCAGCTGTGGCAGTGCGCGGGCAGCCGGGCCGAAGACCGGCTTACCGTAGTGCAAAGCGTCGAACTGCGACTGGTGGCACGGGCACAGGATTCGGTTGGTCTGCGCCTCATACAGAGAGGTCGGGCAACCGATGTGGGTACAGATCTTGGAGTAGGCGTAGTAATCGCCGTGGTGGAAGTCTTCCTGACCTTCGCGCTCGATTGCCTTCTGAGCGTCGTTGTGACGCAGGCGAATCAGCATGACCGCATTGCGGTTGCCGTGAATCGAGTGCATGTGGTGCTCGTAGACATCGCGCTCGGCATCGTACTTGTCGCCATCGTTAACGTCTTCTTCTGCCAGCGGGAAGACGGTCTCCATGCCGCCTGCCGCCAGATCCTCCGGGCGCACACGAACCAAGCGGGTAACACCCTTGGTGCTGTAGTGCTCACCGGTTTCGCCAGAGTGCTTCTCCGCGATGGTACCGGTGTCGCGGGCCAGGTAAAGCTTGACACCTTCATTGTGCAGGGTCCAACCGGAAGTCCACAGGGTGCCGTCGCCGGCATAGTTCATATTGTGGCGAACCTTCCAAGGGTTCTTGATTGCGCCACCAAGCGGAGCAATCACGGTTAGACCGAACAGAACGCCGGCGCCGCCCAGCAGACCCTGAACGGTCTTGCGGCGACCAAGAGTCGAGGTCTTCCAAGAATCGTTCAGAAGGGCGGTCAGGGTACGGCGGTCAACCTCTTCGGAAGGACCGTCGTGACGACGCTGAACGGAGATCTCCTCCGGGAGGATCTTCTTAACGTACTGGACGATGGCGATGCCCAAGCCACAAATTGCGAGGGCTGCAGTAATACCCAGCAACGGGGTGTAGAGAGTGTGCCAAATGTGGCCCTCCTCCCCCAGCTGTTTGTACTGCCACGGCCAGAACAGGTAAACGCCAAGGAATCCGAGGCCGCCGATGACGGACAGGAACAACCAGATAGCAACGTTACGTCCAGCGCGCTTTTCTGCTGGGTCGCCTTCGACTGGGAAACGCTCCTTGCGGAACGCAACGGTGACGTCGTCGAGCTCGGTACCAAGAGCAGCGAGTTCATCGTTGCTCATCTTGTCGAGCTCAGCGTTAGTGTAATTCTTCTTCACATTGCTCATGAGCGCGATCCAATCCACATAGCGGCAGCGCACAGGGCGCTAATGCCGATAATCCACATTGCCAGGCCTTCCGCTACTGGGCCGAGACCACCTAGGTCCCAACCTGCTGGGGAAGGGGTTTCCTTTGCAGACTTGAGGTAGGCAATGATGTCCTTCTTCTCGTCTGCGGTCAGCTGGCGGTCGGAGAACTTAGGCATGTTCTGCGGACCGGTCAGCATAGCCTGGTAGATCTCCTGCTCGCTGGCCGGAGCCAGCTCCGGAGCAAACTTACCGGAGGACAGGGCACCGCCCTGGCCGGTGAAGTTGTGGCAGGAAGCGCAGTTCATGCGGAAGAGCTCGGAGCCCTTCGCTACGTCTTCTGCCTGGATTTCGCCATTGTAGTTAGCACCACGTAGCGATTCTTGGGCAACGCTTCCGTCATCGTTGTAGACAATGTCAGCGCCGCCTCCGTTGGCTGCAACATATGCAGCCAACGCCAGAGTCTGCTGTTCGGTGTAGCGAGGTGCCTTGCGCTCTGCCTGTGCGTCGTTAGACATCATCGGCATACGGCCGGAGTGCACCTGGAAGTACACGGAACCAGCGCCGATACCAACGAGGGACGGACCGCGGCCTTCGATGCCCTGCAGATTGGCACCGTGGCAGGTAATACAAGCGGTGTCATAGATGTCCTTACCCTCTTGGACGAGAGCTTGGTCATCTTTTTCCGCCGTGGCGACCTGTGCGTCCGGGGTCAAGGCAGAAGCCAGGACGCCCGCTCCGGACAGGCCGATCGCCAAAGCGAAGCCACCAGCAAGAGTGCGCTTCGCCTTGCGGCGACGGCGGGTCTTCTTAGCCGCCGCAGTGGTCTGCTCCACTGCCACGGACTGCGAATTGTTATCCATCATTTTCCTTTAGATAACTCGAACACGGGAGGACTGTTTGGGGATCTTGGCCAGTGCTACTGAACCAAGTAAATAACGGTGAAGACGCCGATCCACACAACGTCAACGAAGTGCCAGTAGTAGGACACTGCCATTGCTGCGGTCGCCTGTGCCGGCGTGAACTTGGACTTCGCAACGCGGGCGAGAATGATTGCAAAAGAGATCAGACCCGCGGTTACGTGCGCAGCGTGGAAGCCGGTGATGATATAGAACACCGAACCAAAGACGCTGGACTGCACAGTCACACCTGCGTGAATCAACTCGGTCCACTCAAACGCCATGATACCCAGGAACACAACGCCCAGTACCAGCGTCACGGTGTACCAGAGTCGAAGCTTGTAAACGTCACCCCTTTCTGCGGCAAACACGCCGAACTGCGAGGTCACAGAAGAAGAAATCAGCACTGCCGTAATGAGGAAACCCATGGGCAGGTTGATATGGGCGGTGTGCTCCGCCCAATCGCCTTCCTGACCGTTTGCTCGCGAGGTAAACCACATCGCGAACAGTCCGGCAAAGAACATCAATTCCTGAGACAGGAACACGATGGTGCCCACGCTGACCATATTGGGTCGGTTCAGCGAGGCAGCACGTGGTGCTGTCATACCTTGGTTAGAAACTACGCTCGTCACAGTGGCTATTATGGCTGTTCTGGGCGTTAAAGTCACCTCGATTCCCCCCGCTTTCTCTATTCGTTTTCGATGCTTCATCCAGCGAACGTTCAGCTCTTGAGGGTCAAAAACAATATTCCCCCAAACGGGAACTTTTTGCCCCGCTTTCCGACGCCCCATTGATGCAGGTGACACCACCAGCCGGGCCCTACCCTGAAATTCCTAAGCACCCCAGACGCCTGCGGCCCACACTTGTCGATGCGCCAAGTAGCGCACCCGATCCCAGTCATCCAGAGAGATAAATCACATTTCCTGGACCCCCTAAACGCCCAGCTTTACAACTTTCGAACGACCCCCGCCAAAATCGGCTTCTACGTGCCAGAATGCAGAAGAAGACTAGTCGACAATACGCCACACAGTCAGGTGTCACTCCCCCACCGGCAAAACTTTTTAGAAATCTTGGGAACTTTATGACGCAACAGACGACGCTGGATCGCCAAAGCCCTCCTAGCCATGATGACTAGGAGGGCGGAGAAGTTTTAGGCAGGGATTCCTTTACATCGAGGAATTAGTGCTTTTCCTTCGGCAGGCCGTACTGCAGGGACAGGCCGGTGCAGGCCGCGATGAGGCAGACAGCGCCGAGGGCAATCAGCCAGAAGTAGAGGAAGATGATTCCCAAGCCGAGGAGGCCAATGGCGCCAGTCATAGCCAGCGGCCAGATGGAGCCTGGGGAGAAGAAGCCCAGGATGCCAGCGGCATCTTCAGTTTCTGCCTCTTCCCAATCCTCTGGCAGGACGTCACTGCGGTCATCAGTGAAGTGAAGGTAAGCACCCAGCATCATGCACAGCAGGAAGGCGAGGAACATGCCCACGATGCCAACCCACTCGGCACCGTAGAGGTAGCCATCGTCCTTAACGAAGGTGACGCCGAAGATGTAGACAATCAGCGAGACAAGAAGGTACGTCGCGATTGAGTAAAAGACTTTCGATGTTGCACGCATTGTGTTGTGTCCTTATCTCTTATGCCGCGGTGTTCACGTAGTTATCGCCCTTAGCGGTGTCACGCTCGCCGGAGAACGGGTGGGTGGTTACCGCGTATGGGTCTTGGCCGATTTCTTCCAGGGCCTCCGCGTTGGTGGCATCTGGGTTGTTCTCGCGGAACTTCAGGTACTTGTTGAAGTCCTCCGGAGAGACAACGCGGATTTCAAAGTTCATCATCGAGTGGTAGGTACCGCACATCTCAGCACAACGGCCAACGAATGCGCCCTGCTTCTCAATCTTTTCTACCTGGAAGCTACGCTCCTGAGCGTTTGCCTCGGGGTGTGCGTAGACGTCGCGCTTGAACAAGAACTCCGGTACCCAGAATGCGTGGGAAACGTCGCCGGAAGCCAGACGGAACTCAATCGCGGTATCGGAAGGAAGGACCAGAACCGGAACCTCTTCGGTGGTACCGACGGTCTCAATCTTGTTGTAGTTCAGGTAGGAAAGGTCGCCCATGGACTTGCCGTGGATTGGGTTCGGGTTGTCCACACCCTCAGGGTCGTGAGCAGTCTTCTCTGCCTCAGCCTGACGCTCCTTGTCGGCACCGTCGTAGTTCTCACCATTGACATGGTTCTCGGCGTAACCAAACTTCCAGTTCCACTGGAACGCGGTGACGTCGACGACGACCTTCGGATCCTTATCCAAGGCGGTGACCTTCTGCTGAGTCTGAACGGTGAAGAAGAACAGGCCCATGATGATGAGGATCGGGACGATGGTCAGAACCATCTCCAGCGGAACGTTGTACTGGATCTGGCGCGGGAACTCGCCCTTGCCATCCTTCTTTGCCTTCTTCGCGCTCCAGCGGAAGATTGCAGTAAGGAACAGGCCCCACATAATAAAACCAACGATCCATGCGGCAACCCAGACCCAAATCCAGAAGTTGTACATGGCCTCTGCCTCAGGAGTAATACCCTTCGGCCAACCGAATCCAAGGAGGTTCTCTACAGCAGTTGGTGCCTGAACGTCACAACCTGCCAGAGCGAGTCCACCCAGGGCAAGTGCGCCAGCTACGCCCGCCTTGCGGGCAAAGGTGCGCTTATTACGCTGTCCCACGTGTGTTCTGCCTTTCTGTCCACACAAAACTTCTCGAATACTCACAGAGCACTCTTACCCAATCAGAATAGAGGATAATTGCCAGATTCCCAGCCCGTTTAAAGACATAAAAGGGCACCTAGTGTGCTCATTTCATATTCTCCTTTTGGTAGGTTACCGCCCCACCTGCACAATGTTCCAACCGCACCCCCAGTACCCCTAGACTCCGTGTGCGCCAATTCACAGCATTCCCGTGGAGCCATCATCCGAAAGTTCGCACCCCTATCGGGGAAGCTAATTCCAAGGCAGTCGGCAGGTTTCCTTAAGCCGTGGCGTGTTCTGGTTTCACGCTATGTAGCCGTAAAGTGGGTGACTAGCAATAGACGCTTATATATAAGGAGCAATCTTTACATGTGCGGACTTCTTGGCATGCTCGCCGCCACAGGCAACGTAGATAAGTACGTTGATGCGCTGGAACGATCCCTGCCCTGCATGCGCCACCGCGGTCCAGACGCGGCCGGCACGTGGCATGACGGCGATACCGCCTTCGGCTTCAATCGTCTGTCCATTATTGACTTGGAGCATTCCCATCAGCCCCTCCGCTGGGGCCCGGAGGACCAGCCTGACCGCTACGCCATGACCTTTAATGGTGAAATCTACAACTACGTAGAGCTACGCGAGGAGCTCACAGGTCTCGGCTACACCTTCCACACCGAGGGTGATGGCGAGCCCATTGCGGTGGGCTACCACCACTGGGGCAAGGATGTAGTTAACCACCTGCGCGGCATGTTTGGCATCGTCATCTGGGATACCCACACCAAGACGATGTTTGCTGCCCGTGACCAATTTGGCATCAAGCCGCTGTATTACGCCACTACCCCAGCAGGAACTGTCTTCGCTTCCGAGATGAAGTGCATCCTTGAAATGGCAGACGAGATTGGTCTAGAACTCAACCTTGACCGACGCGCCATTGAACACTATGTGGACCTGCAGTATGTCCCGGAGCCAGAATCTCTCCACGCGAATATTCGCCGCGTTGAATCCGGCTGCACTGTCACTCTTCGCCCGGGCGAAGATGTCGTCTCCGAGCGGTACTTCAAGCCCCGTTTTCCTGTGCAGCAGGTAAAGCAAGGCGAAGAGCAGCAGCTGTTTAACCGCATTGCAGAGGCGCTGGAAGATTCCGTCGCTAAGCACATGCGTGCCGACGTCACCGTGGGTTCCTTCCTATCTGGCGGCATTGACTCCACCGCTATTGCCACACTGGCCAAGCGCCACAACCCAGATCTACTGACCTTTACCACCGGCTTCGAGCGCGAGGGCTATTCTGAGGTCGATGTCGCGGCAGAGTCCGCGGAAGCTATTGGCGTGGAGCACATCGTCAAGATTGTCTCCCCCGAAGAATATGCCGAGTCCATTCCAAAGATCATGTGGTACTTGGACAATCCGGTGGCTGACCCCTCGCTGGTGCCGCTGTACTTTGTGGCGCAGGAGGCCCGCAAACACGTCAAGGTAGTTCTTTCCGGCGAGGGCGCGGACGAGCTCTTTGGCGGCTACACCATCTACAAGGAACCACTATCCCTCGCCCCATTTGAGAAGATCCCTTCCCCACTGCGCCGCGGACTGGGCAAGCTCTCCCAGGTTCTACCCGAGGGCATGAAGGGCAAATCCCTGCTCAACCGTGGTTCGATGACGATGGAAGAGCGTTACTACGGCAATGCTCGTTCCTTCAACTTTGAGCAGATGCAGCGCGTTATCCCGTGGGCAAAGCGCGAATGGGACCACCGCGAGGTTACCGCCCCCATCTACGCCCAGTCCGAGGACTTTGATCCGGTTGCCCGCATGCAGCATTTGGATCTATTCACTTGGATGCGCGGTGACATCCTGGTCAAGGCCGATAAGATCAATATGGCCAACTCGCTGGAGCTGCGCGTGCCATTCTTGGACAAGGAAGTCTTCAAGGTTGCCGAATCCATCCCTTATGACCTGAAGATTTCGCACGGCACCACCAAATACGCCCTGCGCAAGGCCATGGAGCAGATCGTCCCGGCGCATGTTCTACACCGCAAGAAGCTGGGCTTCCCAGTGCCGATGCGCCACTGGCTGGCCGGCGATGAGCTTTATGGCTGGGCCCAGGACACCATCAATGAATCCCAGACCGAGGACATCTTTAATAAAAAGGAAGTTCTCGAGATGCTCAAGGAGCACCGCGATGGCGTTTCTGATCACTCCCGCCGCTTGTGGACCGTGCTGTCCTTTATGATCTGGCACGGCATCTTTGTGGAAAAGCGCATCGATCCGCAGATCGAGCAGCGCGACTACCCAGTCAAGCTCTAAGAGCCTTCCACGCAGAAAAGAGGGTGGGTGCCACTGGCACCCACCCTCTTTTCTGTCCTTCTATTTAGTTGAAGGAATCGCCACAAGCGCAAGAGCCGGTGGCATTCGGGTTATCAATGGTGAATCCCTGGGACTCGATGGTGTCAGCGAAGTCAATCTTGGCACCGGTCAGGTAGGGAACGGACATCTTGTCCACAACGAGGTTTACGCCGCCTACCTGATCAACCTTGTCACCGTCCAAGGTGCGGTCATCAAAGTAGAGCTGGTAGCGCAGGCCAGCGCAGCCACCAGGCTGGACGGCAATGCGCAGGGAGAGATCGTCGCGGCCTTCCTGATCAAGCAGCGCCTTTGCCTTTGCGGCTGCTGCTTCAGTCAGAATGACGCCGGTTGCGGAAGCTGGAGCGGTCATCACTTCTCCTCAATAAGTATTGGATTCGTTGCCACTACCCTACCCGGTTAGTTCAGGTGGGAAAAGGTAGCCCATACCTACAACACCATCTGGGCCGGGCCTATTCCCCTATTCACACCTAAACCTTGTAGTGTGAGGAACGTGAAACTCCCGTGGCAAAAAGATGACAAGACCTCCACTGAGCCCGCCCCTGTACAGGACAAAGCTCAGGCAGAAGTGCAGGAAAAGCCCCAGCGCAAGGGCTATACCCCACCAAAGGGTCGTCCTACGCCAAAGCGCGCAGAGCAAGAGATTGCGCGCGGCGTAAAGCGCGATCCCAATGGCATGTCCGATGCGCAGCGCTACCAGCACCGCAAGGACATGAAGAAGTCCATGAGCAAGGACGAGTGGAAGGAATATAAGAAGAAGGAGCGCCAAGAGCGCCAGCAGGCCAACCGCGAGCAGCAGGCCCGCATGGCAGAGGGCGATCCGCGCTTCCTCCCCGCCCGCGACCAGGGTGAAGTGCGCGCCTATGTGCGCGATTGGGTCGATGCCCGCCGCAGCCTGAGCAACTGGGTCATGCCGATGGCCTTGGTGCTCATCGTGGTCATGTTCTTGACCTACGCGGTCCCCAGCATTGCGACGATCATCAACGCGGTAGCGATGGTTATCCTCGTTATCTTCGCCATCGAGGGCGTCATTTTGGCCCGCCGCTGCAATAATGCCGTGCGCGCCAAGTTCCCCGGCACCACCGAAGCCGGCTTTAGCCTTGGTTTTTATGCGTATTCTCGCGCCAGCCAGCCGCGCAAGTGGCGCATCCCGCGCCCCCGCGTGGAGCTCGGCGCTGACGTTTAAGGGGACTACTCATGGCCATTCCGCAGCCCGATAAGCAGGCACATACCGCACAGGACGCACAGCTCGCCCCTTGGGGGCGCCTGACCGACGCCGCTCAATGGCTCGCTGCTTGCCAAGGCGCGGCCCCTGCCCGTGAGCCGCAGCGCATACGCGCCGTAATTTTCGCGGAACAGGAGGCCTCTCTTTCGGCCGCTGAGACCGCTGCGCGTCGCGCCGAGGCCGGGCTGAATGTAGTCACCGTGACGGATTATTCCCAAGCCTACAGCCTTGGAGCCGCAACAGCGGATGCGGAAATTGATGCCGGGGCTGACCTACTGATTCCCGGCGGCGAGGAGCACGCCCGAGTTCCGGCCGTGGTTATGGCAACGATGACGCAGACGGAGCCGGTAGTGATCGTCGGCAAGCAGCGCAGCGTGGAAGGCTGGAAGCGTGAGGTCTGCGCTATCCGGGACGCTATGTTTCGCGCCCGTAACCTCGAAGGCATGGAGCTAGTTGAATCATGCCAGTCCACGGTGCTAGCAGCCACGGTGGGGTTCATTGCCCGAGCCGCGGAGCGCCGTACGCCCCTGCTTATCGATGCCCCCTTGACCGCCACCGCCGCGCTCCTTGCCGAGCGCGATAACCCCGGCGTGAAAGAATGGCTTTTCGCCACCACGCTGTCCACTGCCCCTGCGCATAAGTTGGCACTGGAAAAGCTAGGGCTCCACCCCCTCCTGGAACTGGGAATGGAGCCACAACCTACGCTCGGTGCCCTCGCGGCGCTGCCACTGCTGCTCACCGGAGTGGAGATCGCCGCGGACGCCTAAGCGTGGGACTACTTCACTAGGGTATGGAGCCAACCGTGGGTATCCTCCACTGCGCCGCGCTGGATTCCGGTGAGGCGCTCGCGCAGGGCCATGGTGATCTCCCCCGCTTCATTGCCATTGACCTGGAAGTCGGCAGAGTCTCCCAACACGTGGCCCACCGGCGTAATAACCGCGGCAGTGCCACAAGCAAAGGCCTCTGACATAGCGCCGGATTCGGCATCGCGCTGCCACTCTTCGGCAGTAATGCGGCGCTCGGTGACCTTGTAGCCCACATCCTGTGCTACCTGCAATAGGGATTCGCGGGTAATGCCGGGCAGCAAAGAGCCCGATAGTTCTGGTGTAACAATCTCCGCGCTATCACCAGAGCCGTACACAAACATCAGGTTCATTCCGCCCATCTCCTCGATGTAGCGGCGCTCAATAGCATCCAACCAGACAACCTGGTCACACCCCTTTTCATCCGCCTGGGCCTGCGCCAAGAGCGAGCCTGCATAGTTGCCCGCAAACTTGGCCGCGCCGGTGCCGCCAGGGGCTGCGCGCACGTAGTCAGTGGACAGCCACACGGATACTGGCTTGATTCCGCCGCTGAAGTAGGAACCCGCTGGGGAGGCAATGAGCACGTAGCGGTAGGAATTGGCGGGGTGAACACCCAAGGAGACCTCGGTGGAGATCATAAACGGGCGCAGGTACAGCGCTGCTTCCCCGCCGGCTTCTGGTACCCAGTTCTGATCCACCTCAACCAATTGGCGCAGGGACTCAATAAACTCCTCCTGCGGAAGCTCCGGCATAGCCAAGCGCTCAGCGGAGTTAATAAAGCGCTGCGCATTGTGGTCCGGCCGGAAAGTAGCGATAGAACCATCCGGCTGGCGGTAGGCCTTGATGCCTTCAAAGATCGCCTGTCCATAATGGAATACGTTGCTGGCCGGGTCCATACTTAACGGACCGTACGGGCGCACCTGAGCATTGTGCCACCCTTTTTCTTCGGTCCAGTCAATGGTGACCATGTGGTCTGTAAAGTGCTTGCCAAAGCCGGGGTTGGCGAGGATGTCGCTCAATTCTTCCGCGGACGTGGGGGTATCGGTACGAGTAATCGTGTAATCAAGCATGCCCACAATCTACCCCTTTATCTATAGCGAGGCAGGAATAAGTTCATCGCCGCGCGGTACAGTGGTGGGAAGATTGATAAGCCTTTCCACAAAGGAGGAGACAAATGGCACAGTCCGATCTACCAGCACGCGGCCACTTTCCCCAGGTAAAGCTGGGAAAGAAGGTTCCTAAGAAGGCGGAAGCTCTACTTATCGCCGCTTTCGAGGGCGAAGGCGGCCTCGAGCTGCCAGGCACCGATCTGCTTGGGGGCGCGGCGCTGCGCTCCACTTATGAAGCACTGGTGGCCGTAGGGGCCTCTGGCAAGGCCGGTGAGGTCACGCGCGTGCCGGCCCCATCCAAGGCGGGCGTAGCATCCATCATCGCCGTTGGCTTGGGCGATGCGGAAGAAGTTGACGATGAGACGCTGCGCCGCGCTGCCGGCCAAGCCGCCCGCTCTATCACCAAGGTGGGGGCCGTAGCCACCTCCCTGGGCGATTTTGGAATCACCCCAGTGGTAGAAGGCCTTATCCTCGGCGGCTATAAGTATTCTGGCCTGCGCTCCGAGTCGGCAGCGGAGACCACCACCTACACCGTGGTGGCGGAGAAGTCCACTCAAAAGGAGTTCGACAGCGCCAAGATTACCGCCGAGTCCGTCCTCATCGCCCGCGACCTCGTCAATACCCCTTCCAACCTGCTCTACCCAGAAACCTACGCCGCGTTCCTGTCTGCCCAAGCGGCAGAGGCCGGCCTTGAGGTAGAGGTCTTGGATGAAAAGGCGCTGGAAAAGCAGGGCTTTGGTGGCATCATGGCCGTCGGCCGCGGATCCGCCCGCCCGCCGCGCTTGGTCCGATTGAGCTGGAAGCCAAAGAAAGCCAAGCGACACGTCGCTTTGGTGGGCAAGGGCATTACCTTTGATACCGGCGGAATTTCCCTGAAGCCGGGCGCCAAGATGTGGGACATGATTTCTGACATGGGCGGTTCCGCTGCAATGGCCGCAGCCATCATCGCCGCAGCAAAGCTGAACCTCAAGGTGGGCATCACCGCTACGCTGCCACTGGCGGAAAACATGCCGGGCAGCGATGCCACCCGCCCGGGTGACGTCATCACCCACTACGGCGGCATTACCTCCGAGGTTCTCAACACTGACGCCGAGGGCCGCCTCGTGCTTGCCGACGCCATTGCGCGCGCCAGCGAGGACAACCCCGATTACCTCATCGAAACCGCTACCTTGACCGGCGCCCAGATGGTCGCCTTGGGTGAGCGCACCGCCGGTGTGATGGGCTCGGAAGAATTCCGCGATCGCATGGCCGAGATCGGCCGCGAGGTGGGCGAGAAGGCTTGGGCCATGCCACTCCTGGAAGAACACGAAGAATCCGTGAAATCCGCCAGCGCCGATATCCGCAATATCAACGCCAAGCGTGAGGGCGGCATGGAATACGCCGGCACCTACCTCCAGCACTTCGTGGGCGAGGGAATCGAATGGGCCCATATCGATGTGGCTGGCCCTTCCTTCAACACCACGGGCGCTTATGGATATACCCCGAAGATGGGCACCGGCGTGCCCACCCGCACGGTGGTTGCCGCCCTGCGCGAGATTGCTGAATTAAAGTAGCACCACTACAGGCTTTGTGCGTTTAGAATCCTAGAAGCATGAAGCCTGCTCTAATCATCGTTGACGTACAACATGACTTCTGCCCCGGCGGCGCCTTAGCCACCGAGCGGGGCAATGAGGTCGCTGCAAAAATCGCTACCCTGCAACAGGACTACGAAACCGTCGTAGCCACGCAGGATTGGCATATCGATCCGGGTTCTCACTTTTCTAAGGACCCGGATTTTGTCGATTCTTGGCCAGTGCACTGCGTAGCCGACTCCCACGGGGCGGCCATGCATGAGGCCATCGGGCCGGCGCAAGCCTACTTCCGCAAGGGCGAATACACCGCCGCCTATTCCGGATTCGAGGGCGCTGCGAACGGCACCTTGCTCGCTGACTGGTTGCGCGAGCGCCACATAGACGCCGTGGATATCGTGGGCATTGCCACCGATCACTGCGTGCGTGCCACGGCCGCCGACGCCCTTAAAGAGGGCTTTACCGTCCGCGTACTGCGTGAGTATTGCTCCCCCGTTGATGATGCCCGTGGCGAGACTGCGTTGCAGGAATTGGCCGCTGCCGGCGCCACCATCTGCTAAACACATGAAGACGCCTACGGCCCTCGAACCGAATCTGGTCCGAGGGCCGCTGGCGCCTCTCTACAAGGTGTTTCCATCTATCGGCTAAAGCAGCCGCCCTCTGGAAACGGGAGGGGTTCTCTCTATCTCTCTCGCATGCGCTCTCTCAAACGCATGAATTAAGTATGGGGCATCGAAATTGGATCCGGGTGTCAAGTACCTGAAATTTTCCTGTTGAATTGTGCTACCAAGGCTCCTTCTACCTCACCTCGACAAATGCGTCTCCACCCAAACGGCGAAAGCCCTGCGCTACGCGAGACGATTGTTATAGGGTGATCTGCGTCCCCACGGGTGCCCGAGCACGGGCTGAGAGTGCGCTAAAGCTGCGCATAGACCGTTCGAACCTGTTTGGTTAATACCTACGAAGGAAGAGAGGAGCGCTTGCCATGACGGCTGCCCCAGAAAACCACCCTAAGCATTCCTATTCCCCCATTCACCACGACGGTCTAGAAGTTCCAGAGACCGAAATCCAACTAGATGATTCCCCGCAAGGCCCCAATGAGCCCTTCCGCGTCTACCGCACGCGTGGGCCAGAATGCGCACCTGAAGTGGGGCTACCGGCCTTGCGCAGCGAGTGGATTAGCGAGCGCGGAGATACCAAAGAATACGCCGGTCGCGGCCGCGATCTGGCCGACGATGGACGTGCCGCACAGCGCCGCGGGGCGTCTTCCCAAGAGTGGAAAGGCTCTAAGCGCACGCCGCTAAAGGCTCAGCCCGGGCGCCGCGTAACCCAAATGCATTACGCCCGCCAAGGAATCATCACCCGCGAAATGGAATTCGTAGCACTGCGTGAGCACTGCGATCCGGAATTCGTTCGCGCTGAGGTAGCTCGCGGCCGCGCCATTATCCCTAATAATGTCAACCACCCCGAGTCTGAGCCCATGATCATTGGGCGAAAATTTCTCACCAAAATCAACGCCAATATTGGTAACTCCGCGGTTACCTCCTCCATCGAGGAAGAAGTGTCCAAACTGCGCTGGGCTACCCAGTGGGGCGCGGACACCGTGATGGATCTTTCCACTGGTGACGATATCCACACCACCCGCGAGTGGATCCTCCGCAATTCCCCAGTTCCCATTGGCACCGTGCCCATTTACCAAGCATTGGAAAAGGTCAATGGCGTGGCAGAGGATCTGACCTGGGAAATCTTCCGCGATACCGTCATCGAGCAATGCGAACAGGGTGTGGACTATATGACCATTCACGCCGGTGTGCTCTTGGCGTATGTACCGCTAGCAAGCAATCGCGTGACCGGCATTGTCAGCCGTGGTGGCTCCATCATGGCGGGATGGTGCCTTGCTCACCACAAAGAGTCATTTCTGTACGAGCACTTCGATGAGCTATGCGAGATTTTCGCTCAATACGATGTTGCATTTTCGCTTGGCGACGGCCTGCGCCCCGGCAGCCTTGCCGATGCTAACGACGCCGCCCAATTTGCAGAGCTAAAGACTATCGGCGAACTTACCCGCCGCGCCTGGGAGTATGACGTCCAAGTCATGGTGGAAGGCCCCGGACACGTGCCGCTCAACATGATTCAAGAAAACAACGAACTCGAACAGGACTGGGCTTCAGATGCCCCCTTCTATACCCTGGGCCCTCTAGTTACCGATATCGCCCCTGGCTATGATCACATCACTTCCGCCATCGGTGCCGCCCATATCGCAATGGGTGGTACGGCCATGTTGTGCTATGTCACGCCGAAGGAGCACTTGGGACTGCCCAACCGCGATGATGTAAAAACTGGTGTCATTACTTATAAGATTGCGGCGCACTCAGCGGACGTTGCCAAGGGACATCCAGGCGCCCGCGCATGGGACGATGCCATGAGCAAGGCCCGCTTTGAATTTCGCTGGAATGACCAATTTGCGCTCTCCCTCGACCCAGAGACCGCTCAGGCCTATCACGATGAAACGTTGCCTGCTGAGCCAGCAAAGACCGCACACTTTTGTTCCATGTGTGGGCCGAAGTTCTGCTCCATGCGCATTAGCCAAGACATCCGCGAGATGTTCGGCGGGCAAATGGCCGAGCTCGGCATGCCGACGCTGGGCGAGCAGGTCCGTGCGGCAGCCCACGGCCCAGCACCACAGGAAGGTATGCAGGAAAAATCCGCCGAATTCCGCCGCAACGGGTCTCAAATTTATTTACGCGAGGATGCTGACCTAGCTTAGCTCTCGCCCTGTATCGGGATTTTCGCCGCGCTCAAATCGGGCGCGGCGTTGCCTTTGTTCTTCCCTTTTGCGCAAGATGCGCTGCCTTTCCATGCGATCGCGCATGCGCTGCGGATAGCCGGTTTCTTCCACGTCATAAATATCGCAGCTCAAAAGTTTGGCCACCGCATCAATTCCTTTCGGCCCGCCAATACGGCGCCGGATAAAATCGCCGTGTTCATCCACAACGACAACGGACATCTCATTGACTACAGTTTCCGGTTCCACAAAGGCCTCTACATATACCTTTCCGGCGGCCCATTGTTGCAGATCCTGCGCGTCTTCCGGGCGGATGGTCTCCCCCGGTCCGCGGGGTGGTCGCAGTGACGATCTGGACTTGTTGCGGCGGAAAGGGTTGAACATAATTCCCTAGCTTACCCGGAAGGAGGGTAGTTACTAACCCCACATCTGCACGAGGGTGAGCATCACGCTGTAAGATTGTCGGGTAGCGATAGAACACTTCCAACTTTCGAGGAGTCTTATAACTCATGGCGAACTCCGTTGAGATGCCCGAGCTGGGCGAATCCGTAACCGAAGGCACCATCACGCAGTGGCTCAAGTCCGTAGGCGACACCGTCGAGGTCGACGAACCATTGCTCGAGGTCTCCACTGACAAGGTCGATACCGAAATCCCCTCCCCCGTAGCCGGCACCATTATTGAAATTAAGGCTGACGAGGATGACACCATCGAGGTCGGCGAGGTCATCGCCATCATCGGTGACGAGGATGAGGCAGGCTCCGCATCCAACGACTCCTCCGCTGACAAGGGCGAGGAAGAAGCAGAAGAAAAGAAGGAAGAGCCGAAGGCTGACTCCTCCAACGGCGGCTCCGGCGACGCAGCCGACGTGGAAATGCCAGAACTCGGCGAATCCGTCACCGAGGGCACCATCACGCAGTGGCTGAAGTCCGTAGGCGACACCGTCGAGGTAGACGAGCCACTGCTCGAGGTCTCCACCGACAAGGTCGACACCGAAATTCCTTCCCCAGTAGCAGGCACCCTGGTAGAAATCCTCGCAGACGAGGACGACACCATCGAGGTCGGCGAAGTCATCGCCCGCATCGGCGACGAAAACGCCACCGCATCCTCCTCCGAGGCCAAGCCAGAGCCACAGGAAGAAAAGAAGGAAGAGCCAAAGGCCGAAGAAAAGGAAGAGCCAAAGGCTGACTCCTCCAACGGCGGCTCCGGTGACGCAGCCGACGTGGAAATGCCAGAACTCGGCGAATCCGTCACCGAGGGCACCATCACGCAGTGGCTGAAGTCCGTAGGCGACACCGTCGAGGTAGACGAGCCACTGCTCGAGGTCTCCACCGACAAGGTCGACACCGAAATTCCTTCCCCAGTAGCAGGCACCCTGGTAGAAATCCTCGCAGACGAGGACGACACCATCGAGGTCGGCGAAGTCATCGCCCGCATCGGCGACGAAAACGCCACCGCATCCTCCTCCGAGGCCAAGCCAGAGCCACAGGAAGAAAAGAAGGAAGAGCCAAAGGCCGAAGCAAAGGAAGACAAGAAGCCAGAACCGAAGGCTGAGGAAAAGAAGGAGTCGCAGCAGGATTCCTCCCTGAACACCTCTGCCAAGGTCAACAATGGCGACAACGTTCCTTATGTCACCCCACTGGTACGCAAGCTGGCTGAAAAGCACGGCGTAGACCTCAACACCGTTGAGGGCACCGGCGTGGGCGGCCGCATCCGCAAGCAGGACGTGCTCTCCGCTGCTGGTGAGGGCGATGCACCTGCCAAGTCTGGCGCACAGTCCAATAACTCCCCACGCGCTCGTTGGTCCACCAAGTCCGTGGATCCGGCCAAGCAGGAGCTCATCGGTACCACCCAGAAGGTCAACCGCATCCGCGAAATCACCGCCGCCAAGATGGTCGAGGCGCTGCAGATTTCCGCGCAGCTGACCCACGTCCAGGAAGTCGACATGACTGCCATCTGGGATATGCGCAAGAAGAACAAGCAGGCGTTCATCGACAAGCACGGTGCCAACCTGTCCTTCCTGCCATTCATCGTGAAGGCTACCGCCGAGGCTCTGGTCTCCCACCCGAACGTCAATGCGTCCTACAACCCAGAGACCAAGGAGATGACCTACCACTCGGACGTCAACATCGCTATCGCCGTTGACACCCCGAAGGGCCTGCTCACCCCGGTCATCCACAAGGCACAGGACATGACTCTGCCGCAGATCGCTCAGCAGATTGCAGAGCTGGCTGATAAGGCCCGCAATAACAAGCTGAAGCCGAACGATCTCACCGGTGCTACCTTCACCGTGACCAACATCGGTTCCGAGGGTGCCATGCTCGATACCCCGATCTTGGTTCCGCCACAGGCCGGCATCCTGGGCACCGCAGCTATTGAAAAGCGCCCGGTCGTTGTCAACGAGAATGGCCAGGACGCCATCGCCATCCGCCAGATGTGCTACCTGCCATTCACCTACGATCACCAGGTAGTTGACGGTGCGGACGCAGGCCGCTTCATCACCACCATCAAGGACCGCCTGCAGACCGCAGACTTCCAGGCAGACCTCGAAGTCTAAAGGTTCTATCGCCGCTTAAAGCCTCTTAGCCCCACCGCAGGGCTAAGAGGCTTTAGCTATGTCTGGGGTGCCAAGTGGGGGTGATGGATCCAAAATCACCGGACTAATCCATCCCCTTTTATTCGAGGTGTTGAGGGTGCCTTGCCCCTAAGCCCATGGTGAGCGCACTGGGCGCAGATCTATACAGTGACGGGCTGCATAAAAGTTTCCAAAGGGGGAACGGTTCACCCATTGTTAAACATATAATTGGGGCGGTTACAGCCACTGTCCCCCTATTAAGGAGTCTCACTGACATGGAATTCATCTCCCGCCATCTAGGGCCGGATTCTGCGGAGCAGGCCACCATGCTTGCGAAGGTAGGCTACGACAGCGTGGACGCGCTGGTCGATGCCGCCATTCCGTCAAAGATCCGCGCCGCAGAACTGCCTCAGCTTCCTGAGGCACTCTCGGAAGATGAGGCGCAGGCTACATTGCGGGAGTACGCCAACCAGAACACCGTGCTGAAGTCCTTCTACGGACAAGGCTTTTCTGACACCCTCACTCCCGCGGTCATCCGCCGCGGTTTATTGGAAGATGCGGGATGGTACACCGCCTACACCCCGTATCAGCCAGAGATCTCCCAGGGTCGTCTGGAAGCGCTGCTCAACTTCCAGACCATGATTGAGTCCCTGACCGGTCTGCCCATCGCGAATGCATCCTTGCTGGATGAGGCCTCCGCCACCGCGGAAGCCGTGGGGCTTATGTCCCGCGCGGTAAAGAAGGGCCGCCGCGTGGTACTGGATTCTCGCCTGCACCCGCAGGTGCTTACCGTCGCCGCGGAGCGCGCCCGCGCGATTGACCTCGAGGTAGAGATCGTAGACCTGCGCGAAGGCCTCGTGGGCGAGGATCTCATCGGCGCAGTAATCGCCTACACCGGTACCGAGGGCGATATCTTTGATCCCTCCACCGTCATCGAGGAGCTGCACACCCGTGGCGCACTGGCTACCGTGGCCACCGACCCGCTTTCGCTGCTCCTGCTGGAGGCACCTGGCTCGCTGGGCGCCGATATTGTGCTCGGTTCTTCCCAGCGCTTTGGCGTTCCGCTCTTCTTCGGCGGCCCGCACGCTGCCTACATGGCGGTCACGGAAAAGCTGAAGCGCCAGATGCCTGGCCGCATCGTAGGCGTTTCCAAGGACGCGGATGGTCGCCCAGCCTACCGCCTAGCGCTGCAGACCCGCGAGCAGCATATTCGCCGCGAACGTGCCACTTCCAATATCTGTACCGCGCAGGCGCTACTGGCCAACGTCGCCTCCATGTACGCCGTCTACCACGGCCCGCAAGGTCTCAAAGCCATTGCCCAGCGCGTCCACGCGCTCGCTTCCTCCTTTGCGCAGTCCGTTAAGGACGCCGGAAAGCAACTAGTGTCCGAGGACTTCTTCGACACCGTTACCGTCGCCGGCGTAGACGCCGCCACCATCAAAGCTGACCTCCAGAAGGAGGGCTACCTCGTGCGCACCATCGGCGAGGACAAGGTATCGGTGTCCTTTGGTGAGTCGGCGACCAAGGAGGACGTCGCCAAGCTCGCCCAAGCCTTCGGCGCCGAATCTGCTGAGGCTGACTTCGCCCTGCCGGAGAACCTGCAGCGCGGCGAGGAGC
Organism: Corynebacterium sp. MSK158; assembly: GCF_030229085.1. Classification (NCBI taxonomy): domain Bacteria; kingdom Bacillati; phylum Actinomycetota; class Actinomycetes; order Mycobacteriales; family Corynebacteriaceae; genus Corynebacterium; species Corynebacterium sp. MSK158. Next base: position 59,973 of record NZ_JASPHJ010000005.1, on the reverse strand, counting down.
CGCTTCAGCACGAGATCTTCAATCGCATTCACTCCGAGACCCAGATGCTGCGCTACCTGCGCAAGCTGGCCGATAAGGACTTGGCGCTCGACCGCACCATGATTCCGCTGGGCTCCTGCACCATGAAGCTCAACCCCACCGCGGCCATGGAACCCATCTCCTGGCCGGAGTTTGCAGGCATCCACCCCTACGCACCAGAGGAAACGACCGCCGGTTGGCGCGCCTTGGTAGAAGAGATTGAGGGCTGGCTGGCCGAGGTCACCGGCTACGCCAAGGTCTCCATCCAGCCCAATGCCGGTTCCCAGGGCGAGCTGGCGGGTCTTTTGGCCATCCGCCGCTACCACGTGGCCAACGGCGATAACGAGCGCGATGTAGTGCTCATCCCAGCCTCCGCGCACGGGACCAATGCGGCTTCGGCAACGCTGGCCAACCTGCGCGTTGTTGTGGTGAAGACCGCCGAGGACGGCTCTATTGACCTGGCGGATTTGGATGACAAGATTGCCAAGCACGGCAACCACATCGCCGGCATCATGGTGACCTACCCCTCCACCCACGGTGTCTTTGATCCGGAGGTCCGCGACGTATGCGATAAGGTCCACGCGGTGGGCGGCCAGGTCTACATCGACGGTGCGAATATGAACGCGCTGACCGGCTGGGCCCGCCCAGGCCAGTTCGGCGGCGATGTTTCCCACCTCAACCTGCACAAGACCTTTACCATTCCGCATGGCGGTGGCGGCCCGGGCGTGGGCCCGGTTGCAGTGGCCGAGCACCTTATCCCCTTCCTACCCACCAACGCCGCGGATCCGCAGCTGGATGCCACCATCGCTACCCCGGTAGGTCAGGGCGTGCCAATTACCAATACCAAGTACGGCTCGGCGGGTGTGCTGCCGATTTCCTGGGCGTACCTAGCTATGACCGGTGCGCAGGGACTAGCCCAGGCCTCCGCCCACGCGATTTTGGGCGCGAACTACCTGGCCAAGTCCTTGGAAGATTCCTTCCCGGTGCTCTACACCGGCAATGCTGGCTTGGTTGCGCACGAATGCATCCTGGATCTGCGCGCGCTTACCGACGCCTCCGGGGTCACCGCCGCCGACGTAGCCAAGCGCCTCGTGGACTTTGGTTTCCACGCCCCCACCCTTGCCTTCCCTGTGGCCGGAACCCTCATGGTCGAGCCCACCGAGTCTGAAGACTTGGCCGAGCTGGACCGCTTCATCGAGGCTATGCGCACCATTCGCGCCGAGATCCAAGAGATCATCGACAGCGAGGTGTCCTACGAAGGCTCCGTTATCCACCACGCACCATTTACCGCGGAGTCCATCGGTGCCGATGCGTGGGAGTTCGCCTTCAGCCGCGAAAAGGCAGCGTGGCCCGTGAAATCCCTGCGCCACAGCTACAAGTACTTCCCGCCGGTGCGCCGCATCGACGAGGCCTACGGCGACCGCAACCTGGTCTGTAGCTGCCCACCACCAGAAGCTTTCGACATCGACGATTCTGAGGAGTAACCATGACCGAACTACTCACCTCCCCGCTTCATGCCGAGCACGAAAAGCTCGGCGCCACTTTCACGGCCTTCGGCCCGTGGAACATGCCCTTGAAATACCAGAATGAGCTGGATGAGCACCGCGCGGTGCGTAGCACCGCTGGCCTCTTTGACCTGTCCCACATGGGCGAAATCTGGGTCAACGGCGCCGACGCCGGCGCGTTCTTGTCCTATGCCTTCATCTCCAACTTCGAGCCACTCAAGGTGGGCAAGGCCAAGTACTCCATGATTACCGCTGAAGACGGCGGCATCATCGATGACCTGATTACCTACCGCTTTGAAGAGGACAAATTCCTCGTCGTCCCGAATGCCGGCAACGCCGATACCGTATGGGACGAGCTCAATAAGCGCGCCGAGGGCTTCGATGTTTCCCTGAAGAACGAGTCCCTGGACGTCGCCATGATCGCCGTCCAGGGCCCTAAAGCCGCAGAAATCCTCGTCCCACTGGTAGAAGACAATAAGCAGGACGAGGTATATAACCTCGGCTACTACGCCGCGACCATGGGCAAGGTAGCGCGCACTTTCGCCATTATCGCGCGCACCGGCTACACCGGTGAGGACGGCTTCGAGCTCATCGTGTATAACTCCGATGCCCCGCAGCTGTGGGAAGAACTCCTCAAGGCCGGTGCGGAATACGACCTCAAGCCGTGCGGTCTTGCCGCCCGCGATTCCCTGCGCCTCGAGGCCGGCATGCCGCTCTACGGCAACGAGCTCTCTCGCGATATCACCCCAGTAGAGGCGGGCATGGCGCGTGCCTTTGCCAAGAAGGAGGCCGATTTCGTCGGCGCCGAGGTCATCCGCCAGCGCGCCGCCGAAGGCCCACAGGTGGCTATCACCGGCCTCACCTCCACGCAGCGCCGCGCCGCGCGCACCGGAGCCGAAGTATTCGTGGGAGACAAGAAGGTCGGAACCGTCACCTCCGGCCAGCCTTCCCCCACCCTGGGACACCCAGTGGCCATCGCGCTGCTGGAAACCAGCGCCGAACTCGAGCCCGGCGCCGAAGTCGAGGTAGAGATCCGCGGCAAGCGCTATCCTTTTGAAGTAACCGCGTTGCCGTTCTACAAGCGCGATAAGTAAACATCATCTCAACCAGCCCGAAAGGACTACATCACCATGGCTACCCTTCCACAAGATTTCTCCTACTCCGAAGACCACGAGTGGGTCAACGCCACCGCTGACGCCGTTGCAGGCGCTACCGTGCGCATCGGCATTACCTCCGTCGCTGCCGATCGCCTGGGCGAGGTTGTCTTTGCCGAGCTACCGGAGGTGGGCGATACCGTCACCGCCGGCGAGTCCTGCGGCGAAGTCGAATCCACCAAGTCCGTCTCCGACCTCTACTCCCCTGTCACCGGCACCGTCAAGGCCGTCAACGAGGCCGTGCACGATGACTACGCCGTCATCAACAACGATCCGTTTGGTGAGGGCTGGCTCTTCGAGGTCGAGGTAGATGAGGCCGGCGAGCTCATGGATGCCGCCGCCTACGCATCCGCCAACGGCCTAGACTAATTCGGCCCCACGCGGGAGGGTGTGCCACGCGCATCCTCCCGCTTTGCTTTGCCCACCGCACCAGAGGAAACTTTGAAGCTATGACTGCACCACGAGATCCTTTCTTCCCCGCCGAGCGCTCCATCCGCGCCTCCGATAAGCCACTAGAGGTCCGTTTCCTGGGCCGGATGGACTACCAAGAGGCGTGGGATTACCAGGCCGAGGTAGCGGCCGCCCGTGCCAAGGGCGAGCAGGGCGACGTGGTGCTTGTGGTCGAGCACCCCAATATCTATACCGCCGGCAAGCGCACCCAGCCAGAGGATATGCCGGATAATGGACTGCCTGTTATCACCGTGGACCGCGGCGGGCGCATCACCTGGCATGGCGAGGGCCAGTTGGTCATCTACCCCATTATCAAGCTGGCTGAGCCTGTCGACGTCGTCGACTATGTCCGCCGCTTGGAGGAAGCCACCATCCAGACGGTTCGCCAGATGGGGGTGACCACCGCTGGGCGCATCGACGGCCGCTCGGGTGTATGGGTCCCCTCCACCACCCAGGCCAAGGATCCGGCTGCCCCGAAGCGCGACCGCAAAATTGCCGCGCTGGGCATCCGCATTACCCGCGGGGTGACCATGCACGGCTTGGCGCTCAATTGCTGCAATACGCTGGAATACTACGACCACATCGTGGCCTGCGGCATCGACGACGCCGACGTGACCACTCTGTCCTTAGAACTGGGCCACCAAGTCAGCCTCGAGGACGCCACCCAGCCGCTGTTGCAAGCGCTGGACGACGCCCTCTCGGGCCGCCTCATCGTTGCCGACCACACCTTCGGCTCCGCCCCGGATCCCACGAAGCTGGCCAATGAAAGGGCACGGGAGAGGCGTCGGCAAGCGCGGCACTAGCCCTCGTTCGGGGCTGGCGTGGAATAGGATGTGACCGCGGCGACTTATACCTAGAAGAGCTATTAGCCATCACCACCATCAACCGATAAAGTGAGTTTTTGTGACTGTAAAGCCTGAAGGACGCAAGATGCTCCGCATTGAAAAGAAGAATGCGGAGTCACCCATCGAACAAAAGCCACGCTGGATTCGCAACCAGGTTCGCACCGGCCCGGGCTACGAGGACATGAAGTCCCGCGTGGCCGGCGCCTCCCTGCACACCGTGTGCCAAGAGGCAGGCTGCCCGAATATCCACGAGTGCTGGGAATCCCGCGAGGCTACGTTCCTTATCGGTGGCGATAAGTGCACCCGCCGCTGCGACTTCTGCGATATTGCCACCGGCAAGCCGGAAGAACTCGACCGCGACGAACCGCGCCGCGTGGCCGAAAACATCCAGGAGATGGACCTCAACTACACCACCATTACCGGCGTTACCCGCGACGATCTCCCGGATGAGGGCGCATGGCTCTACGCCGAGGTCGTGCGCAAGATTCACGAGCTTAACCCGCATACCGGCGTGGAAAACCTCACCCCGGATTTCTCCGGCAAGCCGGACCTGCTCGAGGAGGTCTTCGAGGCCAAGCCGGAGGTCTTCGCCCATAACCTGGAGACCGTGCCGCGCATCTTTAAACGCATCCGCCCGGCCTTCCGCTACGAGCGTTCCCTGGACGTTATCCGCCAGGCCCACGACTATGGCCTGATTACCAAGTCCAACCTGATCCTCGGCATGGGCGAGACCGAGGATGAGGTCGAGGAAGCATTGCGTGACCTGCGCTCTGCCGGCTGCGATATCATCACCATCACCCAGTACCTGCGCCCCGGCCCGCGCTTCCACCCGATTGAGCGCTGGGTGCGCCCAGAGGAATTCGTCGCCCACTCCAAGCTGGCCAAGGAGCTCGGCTTCGGCGGCGTCATGTCCGGCCCTCTGGTGCGCTCGTCCTACCGCGCCGGCCGCCTCTACGTGCAGGCCATGGAAAAGCGCGGCTTCGAGCTGCCGGAAAACCTCAAGCACCTGGCCGAGACCTCCCAGGGTGCCACCGCCCAAGAGGCCTCCACCCTGCTGGAGAAGTACGGCCCCTCGGAAGAGACTCCTGTGACCACCCGCATGGCCAAGACCCCGGCTAATGCGAATTCGGCGGCGGCTACCATCCGCTAAACCGAACGTTTTCATAACGGCCTGCGCTTTTCGCGTGGGCCGTTTTAACATTTATGCCCGTTGACCTTTAAAGTAGGAGCCATGGCGAAAGATGACAAGGCAGCACTAAAGGCTGCAAAGAAGCAAGAACGCGCGGCCAAGCGCCAGCAGCGTAAGCAAACCTGGTCCCAGATGTGGCAAGCATTCAATATGCAGCGCAAGCAGGATAAGGCGCTTATCCCCATCATGCTGGGTGCCTTCCTGGGCATGGGATTGCTCTTCTTCCTCATTGGCCTGCTTTTTAGCGGCCAGTGGTTCATGCTCATCCTCGGCTTGGGCATCGGCGCCCTGCTCGCCATGTTCCTCTTTACCCGCCGCCTTGAGCGCGATATGTACAAGCGCGTGGAAGACCAGCCGGGCGCTGCCGGCTGGGCGCTGGAGCAGCAGCTGCGCAATACCGTGGGCATCGTGTGGTCCGTAAAGACCGGTGTGGCCGCCACCCGCCAGCAGGATCTTATCCACCGCGTCATCGGCAACGCCGGCGTCATCTTCGTTTGCGAGGGCAATAAGAACCGCGTACGCCCCACCTTGAACCAGCTTAAGAAGCGTGTAGACAAGATCGCCGGCGGCGTTCCTATCTACGAGATCTTCGTGGGCAACGGCGAGGACGAGGTTCCCGTATCCAAGCTGCGCAATAAGGTCATGAAGCTGCCGCGCAACTTCAATAAGAACGAAACCTACGACAACATCCGCCGCATCGAGGCCATGGATTCCATGCCGGGTACCACCCCGGGCATGCCTAAGGGCCCTATGCCCCACCAAGCGCAGAACATGGCCGGCATGAACCGCCGCATGCGCCGTGCCCAGCAGCGCAAGAAGAATAAATAAGCGCTAAAGAAAGTCCCTGCTGCACCGTGCATAGTGCAGCAGGGACTTTCTTACATCCCAAACCCGTGGGGTTTAACAGCCGAGACTATTTTTCCATTCTGGCCGTAACAAGCAGCGCTAAGACCACAATAGCTAAGCCCTGCGTAATCCAATAAGGCCAGCCAACGCCGACTGAGATTGCTATTAAGACCACCCCAATTATGGCTAAGACCTTTATCCGCATAGTCGTGCCCCTTCTCCTGCCGCTAAATCGACCACAGCTAAAAGGTATCTTAACAAAGAGCAGTCCTTATGGGAGCGCAGCGGAAAAACTTAAGAACGAATAACAATGGTGCCAGTGGCGCGGTCGTGCATTCCGCGTCCATCCGCATCAACCATGGCTGCTGGAAAGAGCACGCCGGTAAGCAGCGTACGCAGTACGGCGCGCCACAGACCCACGCGGGCACCGGGGACATCGAGACGCGCCACGCCCATCCCCAGCAGCAGCATGCCCGGGGTGCGGGCAAAGAGCCAACCACACACAATGCCCAGGATGACCCACAGGGCGTAGCCCAAGAAGGCTACACCGCCCAATTCCGTGGTGAACATGTGGATCAGGTTGGCAATGAGCATGCACACGATCCAGTCAATGGCCACGGCGCCGGCGCGGCGGCCTACCGAAGCCAAAGATCCAGGTCCAGACTCGGGAAGACCGAGCTTTTCGCCCGGCCAGCGGCCGGGTCCTTCCATGTCATCGTATTCGCCCGGAATATTCGGCCCGTCGAGCCACGTACGCTTATCTGCCATGCTCACCAATCTAGCGGGCACAAAGTAAGATGTGAAACGAGGGGAATCGCGATGCCGACGGTGGGAACCTAGTAGGCTATAGAGAGACAATTCACCGGTCAACAACGAGGAGACAAACGTGTCTTTCGAGACAGTGCAGGACATCGTCCAATTTATTAAGGACGAGGACGTAAAGTTCGTCGATATCCGCTTTACGGACGTCCCAGGCACCGAGCACCACTTTTCCATCCCAGCAGATGAGTTCACCGTAGAAGATGCCGAAAATGGCCTTGCCTTCGACGGCTCCTCAATCCGCGGATTCACCACCATTGATGAGTCCGATATGACCCTGCTGCCGGATCCAGCCACCGCGCATATCGATCCGTTCCGCACGGCCAAGACCCTGAACATCAAATTCTTCGTCCACGACCCATTTACCTTTGAGCCTTTCTCCCGCGACCCGCGCAACATCGCGCGCAAGGCGGAAGAGTACCTGCAGTCCACCGGCATTGCCGATACTTGCAACTTCGGCGCTGAGGCCGAGTTCTACCTCTTTGACTCCGTGCGCTTTGGCACCGACGTCCAGCACGGCTTCTACGAGGTTGACTCCGATGAAGGCTGGTGGAATCGCGATAGCGAGACCAACTTCGACGGCACCCCGAACACCGGCTACAAGACCCGCCTGAAGGGCGGCTACTTCCCCACCGCGCCGTATGACAAGCACGGTGAGGTACGCGACGCCATGGTAGAGAACCTGCAAAAGGTTGGCTTCCAAATCGAGCGCTTCCACCACGAGGTCGGCGCCGGCCAGAATGAGATCAACTACCGCTTCAACTCCATGTTGCACGCGGGCGATGACATTCAGACCTTCAAGTACGTGATTAAGCAGACCGCGGCGCAGTGGGGCAAGACCGCAACCTTCATGCCCAAGCCGCTGGCCGGCGATAATGGTTCCGGTATGCACGCCCACATGTCCCTATGGAAGGACGGCAAGCCTCTCTTCCACGACGAGGCTGGCTACGCAGGCCTTTCCGATATCGCCCGCTACTACATCGGTGGCATCCTCCACCACGCTGGTGCCGTTCTTGCGTTCACCAACCCGACGCTGAACTCCTACCACCGCTTGGTGCCGGGCTTCGAGGCCCCGATTAACTTGGTGTACTCCCAGCGCAACCGCTCGGCTGCCATCCGTATCCCGATTACCGGTTCCAACCCGAAGGCCAAGCGCATCGAGTTCCGCGCACCGGACCCATCCGGCAACCCTTACTTGGGCTTTGCCGCCATGATGATGGCCGGCATCGACGGCGTAAAGAACCGCATCGAGCCGCACGCTCCAGTTGATAAGGACCTCTACGAGCTGCCGCCAGCAGAGGCTGAGTCCATCCCGCAGGCGCCGACCTCCCTCGAGGCTTCCCTGAAGGCCCTGCAGGAGGACATGGACTTCCTCACCGAAGGCGATGTCTTCACCGAAGACCTCATCGAGACCTACATCAACTACAAGTACGAGAACGAGATCAACCCGGTCCGCCTGCGTCCTACCCCGCAGGAATTTGAAATGTACTACGACTGCTAGAGCTGCGCTTGCCGACGCCCCCTCTCGCCACCGGCTTTCCGCCTTCCTAGGCTCCCTAATTGCTGAGTGCCGATTGGGGGCTTTGCAGATCTATGTGCACTTTGGCTTCAGAAGTTTTGCACCCAACATTGACAAGCGTCCTTGGTTCTTGGCGGTGCCCCACTCCTTGTTGTTTGACTATCGCAGCGTTTTCAAATGCATGGCACTTGAGCAAAACCTTGCGCAAATGATTACTAAGATTGCGCATTTTGAGCTATACTTTAGTCAATCGATACCCCCTCCAAGCTTCCCATAGGAACAGCTCAATATGAGAGGGGGGCTTTGCTATTCTGAAGCAATGAACCGCAGGAAGAAGTTCCTTAGCATTGAAGAGCAAGTCAGTTTAATTCAACGCCGTGGGTTAATTCTTCCTTCCGAAAAATCTGCTAAAGATTTCCTTGAGCGTCAAAACTATTACCGCTTTTCGGGCTACATGCGGTACTTCCAAGAAAACTTAGCCGGTGACGAAGCCAAATTCTTTCCTGGCACCCAGTGGGATGAAATAGTTAATATCTACCGGTTGGACTTCGAACTTCGTTCTCTCCTACTCCGCGGGCTCCAAGAAGCAGAGCTTGCGGCCAGGACGGCCTTTGCTCTCAGCGAAGGTGAAATCCATTCTCCTTATGAGAAGTATCTTCAGCCCACTGCGTACCGGCGCCCACCAAATCCGGCCATGCCGCCCACACACGATCTAATTATCAGTGAGCTCAAGCGGTCTAAGGAACCATACCTCCATAAATACCAAAAGGACTCAGGGGCCGACACTGAAAGGTGGGTTTACGATGTTCCAATTTGGGTGGCAGTCGAGGCATTGTCCTTTGGTACGTTGTCGAAAGCAATAAGCTTCCGAAACGATGACAACCGAGTTTACGCAAAGACTTGTTCCATTCTTGGCGTAAAGAAACAATACTTAGCGCGCCAATTGCGCTCTTTTACCTTCGTGAGAAATAAATGTGCCCACTCAGCTCGGTTATGGAACAGTTTCGTTTTGGACCAACCTTCAGTTTCTAGTGCTACGAAACGGCGTGCTGAGAAAGTTTTAGGTCAAAATTACGGCGAGAACTCGCTACTAGCAGTAATTGTAGCCCTTGATAACTTTCTCTTTCTTACTAATTCGTGGGATGGATTTTTGGATGAGTATATAGAGCTGGTCAAACGAACTCCGGCTTTCCACCAAGGTATAGCGAATCCTCATCATTCATAGCCCTCTTGGTGCATGAACACACAATGGTATTCCGGACCCTTTTCATGCGACCCCGGCCACATATCCTTAAAGTCTTGACCCCTGCCCCTAATTCAGCGCCAGTTGAGAGTTCTCACCAGCAAAACGACAGCAGAATTCTGATAACCCGACCGAAAGAAATTAACATGTGAGTGTGACTGATAGATTCCGCCAACTCCCGGCCCCTGGCCCCGCGTGGGGAGGCAGCCTCATGGGCACCTCCATCGTTTCGCGCCTGCTCGTGGAAGAAGGAATGATGATCCTGGCCGGCATTTTTGCCGCCATCGCGTGCGTCATTTTTGTCGTTCTCACCGCGGGCTTCTTGCGCTATCGCCACCCTAGTTTTGAGCGCACCACTATGGCGGAGTGGTCGATGTTTTTCATCGGAATCTTGGCGCTCGGTGCCGCGCTTTCCGGTCTGACGGATATCCCTACCTTCCGTCTCGTGGGCTTTTGGATCGGTGGTCCGGTTACCGTTATTACGTGGGCTATCCAGCTCACGCGCTTTGATGGTGAGCCGAAGTTCACCTGGGGCCTGCCGCTGGTCGGCCCTATGATTTCGGCTTCCGTTTCCGGTTGGCTGGCTAATGATTACGGCCCGCTCTACCACGTGATGGGTACGGTATTTTTCTTCATGTCCCTGGTGACGGCGGTGCCCACCTTCGCCCGCGTGTATTGGGCCGCATGGCACGGCAAGGTGGATTTCACCGGCGCGAAATCAGCCACCGCATGGGTCCCGCTAGGCGTAGTGGGCCAGTCCACCACGGCAATGCAGATTCTCTTCCCTGGCCCCGTCTCCATCTATTACGGCGTTACGGCGCTTATTATCGCCATTCCGCTGTCCATCTACGCGATGTTTACCTTCTATCCCAATGTGGCACGGTGGGTTCCGTACTCCCCGGCTTGGTGGTCCTGCACGTTCCCGCCGGGCACTGTGAGCATGGGCGGCCACCAGCTGGCATTGGTCAATGGCTCCGAGCTTATCGACGCCATTGCGCTCACCATCCCCGTCCTCCTCACCGCCCACTGGATGCTGTGCTCCACCCGCTTCCTCAGCTGGGTGTGGGAAGGAAAGAAGGAAACCGGCCCTGAAGAGCCGCTCATTAAGACTGGGCCCAAAAGGTAGCAAGGAGGCTAAGCCACTATGCGAGACGCCAGCTTTGAACGAGGCAAGCGCCGCACACGCCGCCGCACGCCTGAGGCCCGACCGCGGCGCGAGCACTGGAGCAGGGAATACGCAATCTATGCGGAAGATTCCTGGGGCATCGATGACTTAGGGTCCGAGGGCGGCGAGAATTCCGTGCGCACCTATTCCGGTGGCCGCGCAGATGGCAATCGTCGCCGGCGCCGCTGATGCATAATAGCTCCCCTATCACCTTCATCGCCTGGGAGCGCGCCAACCTGGCTGCGGTGAGAGACGTACTCGCTGGCCTGCAGCGAGACGGCATCTATCTGCGCCGCGACCACCTGCTGATGGAGACGTCGTGGCTTGGCACAGGCGCGCGGGACTTCTACGCCACTGCCTGGCGCTGGGACGCACAAGACTGCCCGCTCTTTTATGACCTAGCCCGGCGCGGCAAGCTCTTAATTACTATCAGCGATACCGTGATTTCCTGCGGCGACAAAGACGATATTGCCGATGCGCGCGATGGCATTGCACAAGTACTCATCGCCGCCCAGGATCCGCAGCAATTGTCCGGGCTGCTTGCCGACGCCCCAGAAGACTAGCCCTACAGTCCCGGTTGCTCGCTGCGCTTCATCCAGCCCATGCGCGGGGCAAAACCGCGGGGATGCTTCATCTGCGCTACGGCGTCGGCAATCATGAGGCGGTGGCGGCGCGACACGCTATCGGGAAGCTTCGCCACGGAGAACCACCCCGCCTTGGTATTTTCTTCATCGCTGATGACCGGCTCTGCGCCATCGGCTACTGATACGCGCAGCGCCGTTCCCATAAAGGTGCACTCATCACCGTTGGGGTAAGTCACTGGTCCGGACTGCCCCACGCCCAATAGCGCTTCCACCTTGGCGTCAAGGCCGACTTCCTCTTTGACTTCTCGCAGCGCGGTGGTGGTAATTTCCTCGCCTGGCTCGCAGATTCCTTCCACCGGGGTCCACGTACCATTATCGGAACGCTTTACTAGGAGCACGGAGGGGACTTCCCAGAGTGCGGCGTCTGCCGGAACATCGCGGATGATGATGGCGCTACAGGCTGGCACAAAGATCTGATCGTGGCCAATCTTTTCGCGCAGCTGAACAATAAAATCTGGAGTCGGCATGCCACCTAGCGTAGACCAGTGTGGCGCACTTAGGCCATGGGCCCCAAGACCTCTTTAGCTAGAAGCTGAATATCGGTGGCCAACGTGAAAGATAGCTCCATGTCCGTCGGCGTGGTTTGGCAGGTGTGACCTTCTTCGAGGCGCTGCGTCGTTCCGGAAACCACGCCCACGATGGTTTGCTTTCCTTCTACTTCGCCGTACACCGGACCACCGGAGTCACCATTGGTGCTGCATACGCGCGCCCTAGCGGCAAGCGAATCTCGCTGGAGTCCCTCCGAGTTCAGCTGCGCCATTTCCGCGTCATGGGAAAGCGTGCCGCACGTCTCATCGGTCACGCGGCCAAGCTTGCACACCTGATGCGGCAGGTGGGCCAGGGAGGTGGCGACGCTATTGTCTACCGCCCCGGGGACATAGTACTCAGCGCTGCCAGTGATCTCGATAAAGGCCACATCGAGGTCGTGGCTGTCTTCGGAATAGAAATCAGAGTAGATGACCTCGCCGATAGGTTCGGCGGGGTAGCTAAAGTCGCCGTCGGCGGTTCCGGCCCAGACCTTATCGCCGGGTTTGCCGCAATGGGAAGCGGTAACGGCGATCGTGCGGGCGTCGGCAAGCGTAAAAGACCATGCCGCGGTACACGACTGGTAGTTGAAGTAGGCACCCGGCCGCGGTTCATCGCCGGAGAGATCCAAGGCGGTGCCCGGAGCGAGCGGCGCCGTGGCCGGGGAATAGGACTCATTAGGAATGAGGTTTCTATAAGACAGGGCGGAGAATCTTGGTTCTTCCCCACCCCGCACCGGGCTGCAGGCCGCAAGGAACGCGGCCGTGCACGCTACAAAGACGCTAGTTGCTCTCCGCGTCCGCATTCCCGGCGTTGTCCTTGTCCTCTTCTTCCGCATTCATCTCCGCCTGGGCTTTGAGATCGCGGATGAACTTTTCCGGATCAAACTCGGTGTAGTGTTCCGGGCCGGCAAAATTTTCTAGGGCCATGGTCTAAACCTCCGTTTTCTGAATCGACGTGGTGATGTAATCCTTGACCGCCGCAGCATCATTAGGCAAGTCCTTGACGTGCCGCTCAGTATCGAGAATGCCGGCAAAGCGCTCGGGCGGCTCAGGGGCAGAGCCGATGGCTTCCGTGATGGTCTCGGCAAACTTCACCGGCAGTGCGGTCTCCAGACACACGATTGGAGTCTTTACCCCCTCGCGCTGTGCGCCACGAGCCACCTTGATGCCGTCGGCCGTGTGCGGATCCGCCAGGTAATCAAAGCGCTCGTGTACATCCTTGATGGTGGCTAGGCGATCGGCATGGCTGGAGGAACCGGACAGGAAACCATAGTCCTCGCGGGCAGCAGCAATCTTGTCGTGGTCGAGGCTAAAGCCGCCCTCTTTCACCTTGGTGCCGAATAGCTCCGCGGTTTCGGCTGCATCGCGGCCGAGCAAGTCGAACGCAAAGCGCTCAAAATTCGAGGCGCGCGAGATATCCATGGACGGCGAAGAGGTTGCCATGGTCTCTGCGGCTGGACGCGGCCGGTAGTTTCCGGTGCGGAAGAACTCATCCAGCACATCATTTTCATTGGTAGCCACGATAAGACGATCAATGGGAAGGCCCATCTGGCGAGCGATGTGGCCGGCACAGATATCGCCAAAGTTACCGGTGGGAACGCTAAAGGAAACCTTCTGATCGGCGGTCTCGGTGACCTTGAGCCAGCAGGAAATGTAGTAGACCACCTGGGCCATCAGCCGTGCCCAGTTAATGGAATTGACCGCGCCAATGCGGTAGGCGGCCTTAAAGTCAGCATCTCCCGATACCGCCTTGACCACATCCTGGCAATCATCGAAAACGCCATCTAGAGCGATGTTGAAGATATTCGGGTCATCCAGCCCAAACATCTGCGCCTGCTGGAAGGCCGTCATTCGGCCGGCCGGGGTGAGCATAAAGACGCGAATGCCGTGGCGCCCGCGCATCGCATACTCTGCAGAGGACCCCGTATCGCCGGAAGTGGCGCCCAGAATATTGAGGGTCTCACCGCGGCGGGCGAGCTCGTATTCAAAGAGCTCACCCAAAAGCTGCATGGCCATGTCCTTAAATGCTGCAGTAGGTCCTTCAGATAGATGGCCGATAAACAGGCCCTCGCCTAGTTCGGTGACGGGAACGATTTCCGGGTCCGCAAACTTGGGGCTGGTATAAGCGCGCGCGGCGATATCCTCGATGTCTTGCGCTGGAATATCGTCAATGAAAAGCTTAAGTACCTCGGCCGCAAGCGCCGCGTAGCCTTTGTCCGCTAGGAGCCTGCGCCATGAATTTAAAGTGGCGGAATCTAGCTGTGGGTAGCTCTCAGGCAGGTATAAACCGCCATCGGGGGCAAGCCCACCGAGGAGAATATCTGTAAAAGATGCGGGCTGACGGGCGGTATCGCGGGTCGAAATGTACTTCACACAAAAGAATCTTAGTAGTTAAGGCGTAAGGTATCAGCCATGTCGCATCCGAATCCCCGAGAAGTCATTACCACTCAGGCTTTAGGCATTTGGGTAGCCGCCATGGCGGTCTACCTCGTAGCGATTACCGGCCGTACCTCTTTTGGTGTGGCCGGTTTGGATGCCATTGAGCGCTTCGATGTCGATGCCGGCCGTATCGCGGTCTTTACCTCTGTGCAGTTGGGTGTGTATGCCCTAGCCCAAATCCCCACCGGCATCTTGATTGATAAATTTGGCCCGCGCCTACTCCTCGTGGTCGGCGCCGTCATTATGGGCATTGGCCAAGTGGTACTGGGCTTTACCACCAGCTATGGCGTAGCCATTGCCGCGCGCGTTCTCATCGGCGCGGGCGATGCCACGGCATTTCTCTCCGTGATGCGCATCCTGCCCTATTGGTTCCCACTGCACCGCACCCCCATGTTCACCCAGGTGACGTCGTCGTTGGGGCAAATGGGTCAGTTCATTTCCGCGGTGCCCTTCCTGTGGTTGCTGGGTGCGGCCGGATGGACCGCCGCCTTCGTTACCCTTGGCGCGGTAGGAATCTTGGTAGCCATCGCCGCTATCGTGGCGGTGGCAGACTCACCAGAGAAGTTGGGGATTATTCCCACGGAGAAGGAACCACCCAACTCGCAGGCCACCAGCATCCCCGCCCGCTTGAAAACGGTATTCCGCTCCCCGGTGGCCTGGCAGGCTTACTTCATCCACTACATCGGTATGCTCCCGCTCATCGTCTTTGTCATGCTCTGGGGCATGCCCATGATGACCCAGGGCATGGAGATGTCCAAGGCCAAGTCCAGCCTGGTACTTACCTTGCTGGCGGTATTCTTGGTCCTCGTCGGCCCCCTGCACGGCAAAATTTCCTCCCGCGCGCAGCATGTCCGCCCGTGGCTTAGCCTCGGGTTCGTAGCAATTCACGCACTGACCTGGCTGATTTTCTTTACCTTTGGCACCGACAGCGGTGTGGTCGCAATTTTGGTGGTGTCCTTCGTTACCGCGCTGTGCACGCCGACGGCTAACTATGGCTTCGATATCGTGCGTGAGCGCATGGACCGCTCCGTGGTAGCCACAGCTACGGGCTTGGGAAATATGGGTGGGTTTACCTCCGGCATGTTGGGCGCGCAGCTCTTCGGCATGGTGTTGGATCATTCCTCCGACGCCCCTGATTACTCCATGCCGGATTTCACTGCCGCCGCGGCTGCGGTGCTAGCCGTTTGGGTAGTAGGCATGATTGGTGTGGTCATCACCCACTTCCTTCGCCGTCGCGCGGGCGAAGACGGGCCTTCTGTCACCATCGTGGAGGTTTCCTAGAAACCCTCGGTTGATCACTCCGGGTTGAGGATAAAGCGAATGGTCCCCTCAGGGTCCGCCAGAAGTTCCCGGGTCGCCGCCACGGCTTCCGCCTCGTCGAAGGCGATGCGCTCAAAGCCAGTATCGTTGAGCTCCACAATGTCCGCACCAGGGCAGGCCAGAAGAATTGGCGAGTGCGTGGCAATAATGACCTGTGCGCCGCGGTCAACTGCTTGGGCGATTTCCGCTACGAGGGCCAGTTGCCGGATAACGGACAGCCCAGATTCTGGCTCATCAAGGATGTACACACCTTGGCCATTAATGTGCTCATAGAGCAGGTCAAAGACGGATTGCCCGTGCGAGCGGCGGGACAAATCCACGTTCTGAGAAAGAGTCGAACGGCCGCCACGTTCGGCCGCTGAATCCCCACGTCCAATCAAGTACTCGTGCTTTTCGGCGCGCAGGAAATAGGCACGCTGGATCACTTCCTCCGTATCGCAGCGAATGGGGCTGCGAGGAACGATTTCATCTGGGTCATCCATGCGGCCGCCCGCAGGTGAACAGCCCAAATCACTAGCTACGCCAGCGAGCAAGCTCGATTTGCCAATGCCGTTTTCACCTACGAAGACGGTGACAGGGCTTCGCAACTTGAAGCTGCCCAAATCAACTAAGTAGTCGAAGATGGGCAGCTCGGCGCGGTAGTCATCAGGCTTAAACTTCAGGCTTAGGGCATCAACCAGCATGGGCCCTAGGTTAATTCAGTTCATCGAGTACGCGCAGCGCATCTTCCTGCGCTGCCGCCGCGCCAAAGTTTTTCAGGTGGCCACCCAAGTCGCCGGCCGGAACTGACTGGGCGATGGTATCGGCCGGCACGGTATTGACGGCATAAGCCACCCCTACACCGCCGGTGATGGGGATGGCAATGGCGGCGAGTACTCCCGCCGCGGTCGACAGCGTGGTCTTGAAAGTCATAGTCTCCTCCAGAGGCTTCGGCACCGAGCACCCTGCCCGTTACCAATTTGTGATGTTTTACCTTAGGAAGAGTTACTGCCAAGGCCATGCCGCCTAGCTGCGGGTTGCCTGAATTTTCGCGCCCAGTTCGCGAGGAAATAAAGGGCTAGTTTGCTGGATAGCTCTCGGCCACGATGCCATCGCTGGCCGGCATCACAAGGCCTCGCTCAAATGCTACGAGGACTGCCTTTTCATCGGATTCGCTGATGTCACCAGACTCCACCGCACTGTTGAGCTCGCGCTCGAGGTAGACGCGCACATCGGATTTGCCGTTTTCAGTCTGGGTAATATCCCGCGGGACGGAATTGAGCGGGATGCCCAGCGCCTTCGCCAAGGAGGTCACGCGGTTGGCGTCGGTGGAATCATCGCCTTTGATAGCACCATTGACCTGTGCGGGCATGTCTTCTTGGACTACGCCACCAGCCACGGCCTCGCCCACCGTCTTCGTCCCCTTGGGGGGATTATCGCGATTGGTGGCCCACACCCCGACAGCGATAGCCACGATGACGGCCACGGCTACAAAGGCCCACAGGTAGATGAGCTTATGTCGATACACTCCGCTGATTTTAGCCATGGTAACCAGCGCTATCGCCGAAGGAACCGTAGTCATTGCCGCGAGGGTTCTCGCCGCGATCATTGAGAGCGTCGATGATGGAGCGGATGGTGGCCTCCCCTATGCGGTCGGCGCGCCCCCACGAGCGAGGGGCCTGACGGGAGCTATCGGGCGATGGTTCTTGGCGCGGCGGCGCTGGCTTTTCCTCCCGCGGCGTGGAGACCTCGATGGTCAATGTGGTGCCGTCAAGGTGGAGGGCGTCACCGTCGCGCACGCCCGCGGCACGCGCTGCGGAAAGCAGCGCGGATAGTTCGCTCACCGTGGCGTTGTCCACATCGAGTTGCAGCTTAAAAGACATAACTAGCCAGTCCTTTCTTGTTCCCATCCCACTTTAGAGCCCGAAAGTGCAAAAAGTAAGGCCACAATGCGCGCATCGGGGACTTTCAAGGCTAACTCTAAGAATGCTCGAAGGATTCCTCCTCGCCCCAGAAGACCTCATCCACAACCTTCCGGGCATGGCGGGTAAGTTTCAGATAGTTTTCTAGAAACCCTTGGTTGTCCTCCGGCGGCCAGCCAGCGGCACCGGCTACCTGGGCCAGCTGCGGACCGGGCCCGGGCAACTGGTCGACGCGCTTGCCGCGCACGAGCACCAGTGCATTGCGGGCGTCGGTAGCCATAAGCCAGGCTTCGCGCAGGTCCGAGACCTGCTCGGCAGAGAGGATTGCGTTTTCCTCCAAGGCGTCGAGCACGCGCAGTGTGGACGGATCGTGCAGCTGGGCATACTCGTGAGCATGCATCATGGTCAGGAGCTGTACGGTCCATTCAATATCTGAGAGCGCACCGCGCCCCAGCTTGGTATGAGTATTGCGGTCCGCGCCGCGCGGCAGGCGCTCATTGTCCACGCGCGCCTTCATGCGCCGGATATCGCGAATGGTCGAGGCGCTCGCGCCGCCTTCTGGGTAGCGGAAGCTATCGACCATGGACATAAATCGCTCGCCTACTTCCTTGTCACCAGCCACGAAGGCCGCGCGCAACAAAGCCTGCAGCTCCCAAGACTCGCCCCACTCGCGGTAGTAACGCTCATAGGAGGAGATGGTGCGCGCCACCGCACCAGAGCGGCCCTCTGGGCGCAGGCCCAAATCGACGTCCAATGGTGGGTCGCCCGAAGGCTTAGACAGGCGGCGCCGAAGCTTATCGACGATCCCGATGGCCCACTTCACGGCCTCCCCTTCCGCACCAGAGTCACCGGCCGGTTCGCTAGGTTCTGCTACGACGAGCACATCCGCATCTGAGCCAAATCCCAGCTCCATACCTCCCAAACGGCCCATGCCAATGACGGCGATGCGCGCTGGCGGCTCTGCGTCCTCGTTAGCCAGGCGCCACGCGCGCACCTCAGCGCGAAGTGCGGCCTCAAGGACGGCATCCCAAATTGTGGATAGCTCGTGACACACCTGCTTGACCGGCATGAAGCCCAGCAAATCCGCACTGGCGATGCGGGCCAGCTCAACCCGGCGCAACGAGCGCGCCACCGCCACCGCTTTATCCGGGTCGGCGTGTCGCTTGCTGGAATTGACCAGCGCCTTGGAAACCTGTTCGGGCTTGGTTTCTAGCAGTTTGGGGCCAGTGGCGCCGTCGGAAAGCTGCTTAACCGAATCCGGTGCGCTAATAATCAGATCAGAAGTAAACGGCGAGGTACCCAGAATGTGCATGAGCCGCTGGCCCACAATTCCTTCATCGCGCAGCATGCGCAAGAACCACGACCTATCGTTCGCGGCCTCCGAGAGCTTGCGATAGTTCAACAGACCCATATCGGGGTCTGCGGTATCAGCCAGCCATTCCATCAAGGTAGGCAGCAAAATCGCCTGGATGCGTGCCTTGCGCGAGGTTCCCGCCGCCAAGGAGGTCAGGTGCTCAAAAGCGCGGTCGGGGTGGTTATAGCCCAACGCGGCCAGCTGCAGCTTGGCGGCCTCCGGCGACAGCTTGAGCTCATCGGCGGACATGGTGACCACGGAATTAAGCAGCGGCCGGTAGAACAGGCGCGAGTGCAGCTCGGAGATCCGCAGACGGATTCGGCGCAGGTGCGAGAGCATGCGCTCGGCCGCCGACTTGGTGCCCTGCGGATAAAAGCCGGCGATGCGCGCCAGCCACTTCATCCCCTCTTCATCGTCCTTTTCCGGCAGCGTGTGTGTGCGGCGGAAGCGCTCCAATTGCAGGCGGTGCTCAAGCAGGCGCAGAAACTCATAGGCTTCAATGAGCTGGGTGCCGTCCTCCCGGCCGACGTACCCCGCTGAAATCAGCGCTTCCAGCGCCTCCACCGTGGAAAGCGCGCGCAGCGTCTCATCGGAGCGACCATGGACCAACTGCAGGAGCTGGACAGCAAATTCGATATCGCGCAGGCCGCCCACGCCTAGCTTCAGCTCGCGGTGCTTGAGTTCTTCGGGAACATTGGCCAGCACGCGGCGGCGCATGGCCTGTACGTCCTCAACAAAAGACTCGCGCTGCGACGCCGTCCACACCATCGGTCGGATCTGGTCCAAATAGTCCTGGCCTAGTGGGAGGTAGCCCGTCATAGCGCGCGCTTTAAGGAGCGCCTGGAATTCCCACGTCTCCGCCCATCGCTTGTAGTAGGCCACGTGGGATTCCAAAGTGCGCACCAACGCGCCCGATTTTCCTTCGGGTCGCAGGTTCGCATCCACCTCGAAAAAGGTGGTGGATCCAATGCGATTAAACTCCGCCGCCAGCCGCGTGGCCCTAGGGGTTGCCTCGCTGCCAACGAAGATGACGTCCACATCGGAGATATAGTTCAGCTCGCCTGCGCCACACTTGCCCATCGCCATGACTGCCAGCTGTGCATCCAAGGGTTCATCGCCGTAGATGGTGCGCACAGCGCAGGCAAGGGAGGCGGTTAAGGCGGCGTCGGCAAGCGCGGTGGTCAGCGCCGTAATCTGGCGGAATCCTACCTCCGGCTGCAGCTTGGTCTGGCCCTTGCGTGAATGGAAGGTGCCCGCCACATCGCAGGCGGCAATGCGCATCATCAAAGTGCGGTAGGTCGTGCGCAGCGCCTTCTTATGCTCACCCTCGCCGGCACGGTAAGTACCCGCCGTGCTCAAGTCCTCGCGCGCCGGATCGGGCCGGTCCACGTCGTGAGCAAAGTCCGCAGGCTGGGCATCGACCGCACCAAGCAAGCTTTGCAGCATCTCTTCGGGCTGAGGAAGGGGTTTTTCTAATTCTCGCCACAGTTCAGGGTGTGCCGCGAGATGATCGCCAAAGGCGGTCGACGCCCCCAGTAAGGCGAAGAGGCGCACGCGCAAGGTTTCATTCGACCGCACGGCATCATCTAGCTCTGGGGTTTGCTCATAGATGCGGATCAGATTATTGAGAGCCAGGTCTGGGTCGCCCACGGCAGCGAGGGTCCACAACAGATCCGCTGATTCCAGATTCTTCCACCCCAGCTGCTCAATATCCTGCGCAGCATGCGGGCGGGTAAGACCTAGTGTGGCCGGTGAAGGCACAGCAGCAGGACGCATTTTTCTCCTAGAAGTTCAGGTTATTGCGCAGCTCAAAGGTGGTGATTTGGCTCTGATAGTGATGCCACTCATCCCACTTGGAGCGCAGGAAGAACTCAAAGACGTGCTCGCCCAGGATTTCTGCCATGAACTCGGATTTTTCAAATTCTCGCAAGGCCTGATCCAAGCTGGTGGGTAGATCCTTATAGCCCATTGCCCGGCGCTCGCGGCGGGTGAGCTGGTGGACATCGTCCTCGGCCGGATCATCGAGCTCGTAGCCTTCGCGGATACCTCGCAGGCCTGCCGCTAGTAGCACCGCATAGCCCAAGTAGGGGTTCATCGAGGCATCAATGGAGCGGATTTCTACCCGGCGCGATTCTTCCTTGGTCAGCCGGTAGGTGGGAACGCGGACCAGCGCGGAGCGATTCGATACTCCCCAGGTGGCTGCGCCCGGCGCCTCGTTGCCGAACATCAGGCGTTTATAAGAATTGGTCCATTGATTCACAATCGCGGACATCTCCGTGGAGTGCTCCAAGATGCCGGCGATGAACTGGCGGCCGGTCTGGGACAAAGAGAATTCATCATCCGGATCGTGGAAAGCATTGGATTGGCCTTCAAAAAGGCTCAAGTGGGTGTGCATGCCAGAGCCCGGCAAATGCTCGAAGGGCTTAGGCATAAAGGTGGCGCGCACGTTGGAGTTGGTGGCCACCTGCTTAATCACGTGCCGGAAGGTCATGATGTTATCGGCCATGGTGAGCACGTCCGCATGGCGCAGATCAATTTCTTGCTGGCCCGGCGCGGTTTCGTGGTGGCTAAACTCCGTGGCGATTCCCAGTGATTCCAGTGCTAGCATTGCCTTCCTGCGGAAAAGCGGGGCGGTATCGTGCGTTGCTTGGTCGAAGTAACCGCCGTTGTCCGTGGGCACCAAGTCAGTGAGTTCGCGGCCGCGCTCGAAAAGATAGAACTCGATTTCAGGCGAGGCCATGCAGGTAAATCCATCGTTGGCGGCCTCAGTGACCTGGCGGCGCAGGATATGGCGCGGGTCTACCATGGAGGGCTGGCCGTCTGGCTGTGCGATATCGCAAAACATGCGGGCCGATTGCAGGTCCGGCTCATCCATATCAAAGGGCAGAATCTGGAAGGTGGAGGGATCTGGCAGGGCGATGGTGTCAGACTCAGAAATGCGAGAAAAGCCCTCTACGGAAGAACCATCAAAGCCAACACCTTCTTCAAAGGCCGATTCCAGCTCGGACGGGCTCATGACCACGGATTTAAGGGCGCCCAGAATATCCGTAAACCACAGGCGGATAAAGCGGATATCGCGTTCCTCAACGGTGCGCAAGACAAATTCGTGTTGGCTATTCATGCTTTAGACCTTACCGGCTCTCCCCCGAGGGATGTGCAGTTCATGCGACAGTTTTTCCGGGGCGAAATGCGCAGGTCGGAAGAGTATCTAGGGGGTGGCCAGTGGGGGATTTTCCGGCAGGAGCCAGCTCCAGCGCATGCTTTGCTAAGTGGGCAAGCGAACACACGTACACCTCTTAAAGGACGAATCTTTATGACCACCCACTGCGATGACCTTTCTGCTCACGTAATCGAACGCCTCGTCACCGCGGCACAACAAGGCTGGGCGCCGGCGGACTTAGAACACGTCTTAGGCCCGCACGCCTACCCGATTATTTACCGTGCAAGCCCCCATGTGCCGGCACGAATTACCTCCCCTGCGCTGCGCAAAGCATGGCTACAGATGGCCCCTCCGCAGGAAAACTTCATTCCCCGCGATAAGTTGCGCGCCATTATTAAAGAGCTCATTCACCTACCGAAGCTGCGCGATACCGAGCTTTTAGCCTCCGGCGAATCCTTGCGGGAGGACGGGCTCAGCGATAAGCAACGCAAAATCCGCGAGAAGGTTCTAGGCCTTTTGCGGAAAGCGGAATCTACCAGCTTTGAGGATGAGGCCGAGGTTCTCATTTCTAAGGCGCAGTCCCTGCAGCAGAAGTATCGCATCGAAGACCTGCTTACTTCCGAGCTGCCTCATCTCATTTCCCACCGCGTGCACATCCACCCGCCGTATATCAAGCACCAGGCTTCCCTATTAAGCACCATCTCTGACGCCAATGGATGCACCACTCTCCTGATTCATGACAAGGGCTTGGCCTGCGTGATTGGCGCTCCTGCCGACGCCGCCCATTGCGCCGACCTTTTTGCCTCTCTCAACCGTCAATGCGATTGGTTCATGCGCAATGGTGACGGCGCAGAAATTGCCCGCGCTACGGGCTCCACCGCCGCCTATCGCCGTAGCTTCCGGCTCTCTTATGCCGCCCGCATCGGTGAACTGCTCACTCAAGCAAATGAGGATGGCATCGCAGATAACCTGCGGGAGTCGCAGTACTGCTCACACCACGCAGAGACTGTAGCTACCCAAACCCTTCCGGCGTTGCAGGCGCGCACCGATCACGCCATCGATACTCGCAATCGCCTCTTCCCCAACCTGACGGAAATGTCGCTTTCCATGAACAGCATGCACGGCATCAACGATGGCATTGCCGCTGCCGATAAATCTCACTTTGGCGGCGATGCTTCCGGGATCGGTTCGGTCCCCGAAATTACGCAGTAATTTTGCCCTGCTCAAGGCCATTCTTCCCTCCCGTTCCCTGCTAGCGAACGGGGGCGAGGAGCGACACCGAAACGAATGCTTAACGGGTAGGATCACCGGTGAGATATTGGTCTAGAAAGTAAAAGGTACGTGAATGTCTACACAGTCTTTTCTCGAAGTTGAAGCGAAATTCTCCGTAGCCGAGTCCACTCAGCTCCCTGAACTGACCCGCCTCGAGGGAGTTGACCACGTTGCAGACACGCGCCACCACGCGCTTTCTGCCATCTACTACGACACCGAAGACCTCCGCCTGACCCACGCAAAGATCACCCTCCGCCGCCGCACGGGTGGCAATGATGATGGCTGGCATATCAAGATTCCTAGCGAGGCTGGCCGCACTGAAATCCACGCCGAGCTGGGAGAACCTGTAGATGGCCGCTACGAAGTACCTGAGGAGCTTCTCCACCAGGTCCGCTCCATTATCCGCCACCACGAACTCACCCCGATTGCTCAGGTAGACAACAAGCGCACCGAGATGGTCCTAGCGGATGCCGATAATAAACCGGTAGCGGAATTCTGCGATGACCACGTCACCGCCTTTTCCTTCCTTCCAGGTGGCCAGCAGCAGTCGTGGCGCGAGTGGGAAGTAGAGCTCGCCGGTGAGCTTCCTGGCACTGAGGAAGGCACGCAATTCATTCGCCGTGCCACTTCCCTGCTCATCGGTGCCGGTGCGCGCGTTTCTTCCTCCCCATCCAAGCTGAAGTCTGCTTTGGGCGATTCCTACGCCAACGCACCGCTGCCTCCAGCCCTAGTTTCGCCAGACGTGGATCCAGACTCCCCTGCCGCGGCCGTCATCACCGCGCTCCAAGCCAACCGCGACAAGCTAGTTGATTATGACCCTCGCGTGCGCCGCGATGAGTGGGACTCGGTTCACCAGATGCGCGTCGCCACCCGCGAGCTGCGCAGCCACCTGCAGACCTTCCATGGCATCGTTGTCGGCCCAGAAATCGACAAGATCGAAGCCGAGCTCAAGGAGCTTGCCAGCATCTTGGGCGTTGCTCGCGATGCGGAAGTTGTGGAAGAGCGCTGGCAGAAGCTGCTGGAGTCCGAGGATTCTGACACCTTGGATGACTCCACCCGCGAGCACATTGCGCACGATATGGGCAACGCCTACCGCCGCGCGCACCGCCGCGTTATCGCAGCCCTGGATTCCGAGCGTTACCTCGAGCTGCTGGAGTCGCTCGATCGCCTGCTCGCAGACCCGCCAACGGCCGATAAGCAACAGGAGTCCGCCCCGGCAGCAAGCGATGCGGAGCAGACAGAGGAGCAGTCCTCTGCAGAAGATGACGCCGCTACCCCTACCGAATCCAGCGAGGACAGCGCACCTGCTGCAGAAAAGGCCGAAAAGAAGCCAGAGAAAAAGAAGTCCAAGGACAAGTCCGCCGACATGGATACCGTGATGGCGCAGCACCTTGAAAAGGCCTATAACAAGCTGGTCAAGCGCCATAAGAAGGCCGTGGAGAACTGGGATAACCAGGAATTGTCCCTGCACGAGCGCGAGGATTATTTCCACGATATGCGCAAGGCAGCAAAGAAGCTGCGCTATGCAGCTGAAGCAGCTGGTTCTGCTACCAACCTCAAGACCAAGCGTCTCTACAAAGCCTGCAAGCAGATGCAGTCGGTGCTCGGTGACTTCCAGGATTCCGTGACCTCGCGCGATAAGCTGCTCGAGCTGGCAGGGTCCGCTCGCCGCCGTGGGGAAAATACCTTTGGTTACGGCCTGCTTTACCAGCGCGAGCGAACCATTGGCCTAAAAGCTCTTGATGATTACGCCGAGTCTTTCAAAGACATCAAGGCCGCGTTTAAGCCGCTGCGCAAGAAACTAAAGTAGCCGCGCTCCCCGGGTAGGTGCCGGGAAACACGGCTTTAAAAGAGATGGCTGGGAGTTAGTTACTTCCAGCCATCTTCTTCGTCTGCGGCATCTGCCGCATCATTGCGGGCTTGGGCGATTTCGATGGCGTTTTCTGCCTCTTCGCGGGTGTCATACGGGCCCATCCGATTTTCCCAGCCAGAGGTCTTGCCTTGGCTGACTTCCTTAGTGGCGGGATCAAAGAACCACTTCTGGTCTGCATCGCTCATGAAACTATCCTCTCAGTCGTTGCATCAACGGCACCGGCTGACTGCTGCCGCTGATATGGTTTCTGCCCACACTACCTACGCTGTCTCACCGCTGCCCGCTAGAATGTGGGGCAGCACAATTCTTTTATACGAATCCATGTCGTATTCCCCCGCCACCGCGCGAATAGGTGGCGGGCGTTCGTTGCTTAAAACGCGCCACCGCGTGTGTGGGGCAACGAAGACTACTGGTCCCAGAACCTGGAAAAGGAGCTTTAGCACCCATGCCACTGTGGTCAACGCCTGCAGAGCCTGTAGCCGAGCGCGCCGCCCGAGCACATACCGAACTCACGGGCAGCGCTCCAACGCG
Source organism: Corynebacterium sp. MSK158 (assembly GCF_030229085.1). Classification (NCBI taxonomy): domain Bacteria; kingdom Bacillati; phylum Actinomycetota; class Actinomycetes; order Mycobacteriales; family Corynebacteriaceae; genus Corynebacterium; species Corynebacterium sp. MSK158. The sequence goes on along the minus strand of NZ_JASPHJ010000005.1, from coordinate 34,199 downwards.
TACCGCCAGCGCGCCGGCGACGTGGTCCCTTATTGGTGAACATATTGATCACTTCGGCGGCATTGTCGCCATGTGTGTGGGACAGTTGCGCGCTGCAGCGGCAGTCAGCCCGCGCACCGACGGCGTGGTGGCCGTACATTTCCACCCAGCTCAGGGCGAGCCTTCCCATGACTCGATTAGCCTGCAGGCGCTTGCAGAGCTGGCAACGGCGCAACAGCCCACCACGGATGCGGAAGGCCAGCCTGTTATTCCGCCGGCACCACAAGGCGGGTTGGCGGCCCGCGTAGGTGGCATTGTCCACACGATGATTAATCGTCAGTTGCTCTCCCGAGAGACGGCCGGCGCGGATATCACCATCGCCTCCGATATTCCAGAAGGTACGGGTTTGGGCGCGGATGCCGCGGCGGACATCGCGGTGGCGCTAGCGCTCATGGGCGCAGAAGCGGATCTCGATGCACCGTTGAGGGCCCGGGTGGCGGATGTCTGCACCCAGGCCGTTTCTACCTTCGCAGCGCGGCCGCCGCTGCGCGCACGCCACAGCGCAGCGCTGCGCAGCACGGGTGAGGGCGTGTGCATCATGGACTACGCCGATGGTTCTGTCACCCACGCCCCGCACGTGGTGGGCCGCGAGATGTCCGCCTTTGCGGTGGCGGTGCCGGAAGATTTTTCCGCGCAAGAAGAAAAGGCCATCGCCGATATCCGCCAGCGCCAGCGCTTTATCGATGATGCGTGCCACTCCTTTGGCACCGATTCGCTGCGCTTGCTTCCCGACGCCCAACAGCGCGTCCTCGACTGGCTTAAGGCAGTGCACAAGGTCTACGGCGAGGAAGGTCGCCCGAGCATCAGCGCCGCCACGGAGTGGATGGCCTTTTATGAGGAAGAAACTGAGCGCGTAGAAAAGTTTGCGCGCTGCCTGCGCTCGCACCGCGGCGCGGAGCTCTTCCCTATCCTATTGCAGTCGCAGTCTTCCTTGGCAAATATCTACGGCTTGGATTCGGCAGAAAAACTCGCCGAGCTGGTCACGGTTCGCGGTGCCGTTGCGGGTCGCTCGGCGCATGCCGGCACCTCGAACGCGGTCATCGCTTATGTTCCGGCGAAAAGCGCGCACAATTTCGCAGCTGACCTTGCAGAAGATGGACTGCTCGTCGTCGAACTGCAGCCAGGCGAGGCCGCCCGCGGCGAAGACTAGAAGCCCTGCCGGCTAGTCGGCCGGCCACGCAAAAAGAACCTCGCGTGAATCGGTATCCGCCGTCACCAGCGAGACAGTGGTTTCACTTCCGGTTTCCGGTGCGCCCACGGAGTGGGCGAAGACGGGTGGCTCCGGTACGAAAATCCGCGCCTTGTCCCGCTTCGGATCGCCGCGGACCACAGTGGCTGGGAAATTGGTACCGAGCCAAGGTCGCAGCACGGTGGCCTCTGTCAGGTTCAGGCAGGCCTTATCTACTTGGGAGGCGAGCTGCGAGGTCGAACGCATTGCCCCGATGACCTCCGTGGCGCTGCCTGTTACCCACTCGGGAACCTCATAACCGCCGCATAGCGCTAGGCATACTTCCGTGGCGAACCTATCGGAAAGGCGCCGCAGCGGCGCGGTGACGTGGGCATAGTAGCCACCGATACCGGCGTGTACCTGCGCCTCCTGCTCGCCGAGCCAGGCATAGTCGGCTCCGCGCAAAAGGCTCTGGGCTTCGCGCATGACGGCCATGCCGCGCGGGGAATCGGCGTCGACGGTGAGCAGGAATTGGGGAATGGGGGCGTCGCCAAGCGCAAAGCCTAGGGCCTGCACCTCGGCGCGAAATTGGCGCTCGTGCTCCGGCTCGGCCGCGGGCAGGGTGCGCAAGAAGCCCACGCCAGCTTCCTGCATGAGACGCCCAGCGCACATGCCGGCCAACAGGGAAATTTCGGAGTTATAGTCCATAACCTCATAGCGCGGCTCGATGACAAGCTCAAAGGTGCCATCGTCATTTTCCACCACCCGCTGGGAGGGCAGGCGCAAGGAAATGGCCTCGCGGCGCAGGGAGGATTCCTGGCGCAGCCGTCCGACCACTGGCAGCAGTGCAATAGATGGGTGGAGGTTGCCGGCCGCAAGATCCGCATGCGCGCCTTCATAATCCAGGCGGGCCTGGGAGTAAATGAGCGCGCGCTCGACGTGGAAGGACTCCACCTCGCCATTGCCATCCAAGTCAAAGGTCCACAACACGGCCGGCTTATCGGTGCCAGGCAGTAGCGAGGCTCGGTCCTCGGAAAGCTCTGGCGGGTGCAGGCGCGCGGGTTCATCGGGAAGATAGATGGTCTGGCCGCGGCGGAACGACTCGCGCTCCAGCTCGCTGCCGGGCTCGATGAAAGCAGCAACGTCCGCGATGGCATAAAAGACGCGGTATCCGCCCTCGCGTTCTTCGATGTAGACCGCCTGATCCAAGTCCATGGAACCGGCGGGATCCAGGGTCACGAAGGGAATGTCGCGGGCGTCGCGGCGCGAGTCGGCGTATCGGTCCTGCGCGCGGGCGGCCTGGGCGGTGACCTCTGCCGGAAAATCGGTGGCCACCGAAAATTCTGTGGCAATGGCGCGGAAATCGAGCGGGGCGGCGTAGAGCTTCATGCCCACCACCATAAACGTAGTAGGGCGAATGAGTCGGCCTATAAGCCGGATTCTGTCTAACCGCGGCACTCGCCAAGGAGCACCGCGCGGTGAACATCCATCTAGACCAACCGTTGCCAGTTGGTTCCAGCAGCTACCTTCAGGCTCGAGCGAGCAGCCTTAAAACGCCTGATCGGGCCCCGCAACGTGGCGGGGCCGTGATGCCTTGCTCCCGGTGGGGTTTACCCAGCCACCGCCATCACTGACGGTGCTGGTGCGCTCTTAACGCACCGTTTCACCCTTACCTTGTGGCTCCAACTCGGCCGAAACCAAGTGGAGGTACAAGGCGGTCTACTTTCTGTTGCACTTGCCCGCGGGTTTCCCCGGGTTGCCGTTAGCAACCACCGTGCTCTGTGGAGTCCGGACTTTCCTCGGCGCCCACGCGGCAGCACGTGGCTGCCCGTATGAAGCGACGCGATCACCCGGCCGGCTCATTCGCGTTCTTTATTCTAGCGCAGGCCTGCCAGGTGGCCCACATCGTTAAATCCGTGCACCATAGAGCCGCCTTCCCAGAATTCCACCCGCGAAATGGCAGCCAGGTCGAGGAAGAGGTGCCCAAAGGTGGCCGGGCCCGCATCGAGGGCCTGGCGGATGAAGGACTTAATCGGGTTGACGTGGCTGACCACCAGCACGGTCTTTCCTGCGAAGCGCTCTTGGAGCTCCTTGCGGGTGGTGCGCACGCGGCGGTTGACCGCCTGCAGCGATTCACCGCCCGGACAGGCGACGCTCGCATCGTGCAGCCATTCCTCGTGGAGTTCCGGATCGCGCTGGTGGGCCTCGGCTGCGGTCTTGCCTTCCCACGCACCGAAGTCCACCTCGATGAGGCCTTCGACCGTCTCTACCTCGATATCACGGCCATTGGCCACGGCCGCCGCGGTCTCTTGGCAGCGGCGCAGGGGCGAGCAGACGATGGCGTCAAAGTGGGCGTCGGCAAGCGCTTGCGCCGCGGCGAGCGCCTGCTTTTGCCCCAGCTCCGTAAGCCCCGGATTGGCGCGGCCGGAGTACTGCTTGGCAGCCGACATCTCCGTCTGCCCATGGCGCAGCAGGATAAAGCGGGTGGTAGGTCCGCGGTCCCCCAGCCAATCGGTGGGGTGCGGCGCGGTGGTGTCCTGCTCCGCGGCTGGTGCTGGCTCGGAGTCTTCTTCGCCGGCAACGATGCCTTCGGGGTGCCCGGCGGCCGCGGCATCCATGGCGTCATTAGACAGGGCGTCTGCCACCTTGTTTTTGGCGCGCGGCACCCAGTCCAGGCTGAAAGAGGAAAAGCCGTTGATGTATTCGCGGGCGCGCAGAGCCAGCTTCTGCATATCGCGGTGCTTGATTTTCCAGCGACCGTTGATTTGTTCCACCACCAGCTTGGAATCCATGTGGAATTCCACCTCAGTAGCGCCCATCTCGGTGGCAGCTTCGAGCCCGCGCAGCAAGCCGTTGTACTCAGCTACGTTATTGGTGGACTTGGTACCTACCACGTAGACAATCTCGCGCAGGATGCGCTGCCCGCTGCCGTCATAGATAACGGTGCCGGAACCGGCTACTCCGGGGTTGCCGCGGGAGCCGCCATCGGCGTAGATGATGACCTTCATTAGACCAAGCGCACCAGGTAGGAGCCGCAATCGCCGCACTGCGGCAGCTCATCGGCCGGGGCATTGCGCACAGCGTTTTGCTCGGCCGGCGGCAAGACGATGAAGCAGCCGCCGCAGGCGCGGTTGGCCTTGAACTGGGCGGCGCCTACGCCATTTTCCTCGCGCTGGGTATCGTACTCGCTGAGCACTCCGGCGGGCAGTTGATCGCGCAGCTCGCCGATGCGCACGGCCGGGTCTTCTTGATTGGCGGCCGCTTCCTTAGCCGCCTCGGCTGCGCGGCGCAGCTTTTCCAGCTTGCGCTCGGAATCAGAAACGCGCGCGCCGTGGACGTCCAGATTGGAGCGCAGCGCGTGCACCTCGTTATGCGCCTCCTGCAGCTCGCTCATGAGGTCTGCGATGCGGGACTTGGCGGCGTAGAGATCGTGCTCCAAATCCTTGCGGGTTTCTGGGTCCACTGCGGCACCGAGCTGGCGCTTATCATCGCGCTCGCGCTGGCGCAGCTTGCGCTCATCGGCCTGGATGCGCAGGATTTCCGTCTCCATGTCATCGACGGCCATCTGCGCAGAACCGGAGGCATCGAGCAGGCGCTTGTGCTCCTCTTTGGCCTTGTCATACTCGGCTTGTTCCGGGATTTCCTTCTCGGCGCCATGGCCCTGCGAGCGTTCCAGGTTGGCCAGCTCCAGCAGTACCGGCTGTAGTTCTTGCGATAGTTTCACTTATGACTCCTTTGGGTGCGCAGAGATAGTCCACGGGTCGGTGCGCAGGCTAATAATTTCCGTATCCAGTTCTAAAGCATTCTCTACGATATCGCGCGCCTGGGCCGTCCACGGAAATTCGCTGGCCCAGTGGGCGGTATCGATGACGGCTGGGCCGCCGGCGCGCAGGTGCTCATCCACCGGGTGGTGGCGCAGATCCGAGGTGACGTACACGTCCACGCCTAGCTTCGCGGCCGCGGAGAGGAAAGAATCTCCCGAACCGGAAGACACGGCCACCGTGCGCACCTTCTGGTCCGGATCGCCGGCGGCGCGGATACCCCAGGCGGTCTCCGGCAGGGCATTAGCCACCTGCTGGGTGAACTCGCGCAAGGTCATCTCCTGCGGCAGCTCTCCCACACGCCCCAGGCCGAGCGCCTTGTCCAGGTCCTGGTGGCCGGCGGTTTCCGTAATGTCATAGGCCGGCACCTCATAAGGGTGGGCGGTGTGCAGGGCCTTCAGCAAAGAGGAGCGAAGAGCGACCGGGGCGACGAACTCGACGCGGATTTCCTCGCCGCGGTGTAGCGCACCGATCTCACCCTCGGTGGGGTCAGCGCCCTCCTCCGGCTGGAATTGACCCATGCCGGCGATATCGAAGGAGCAGTGGGAGTAGGCGCCGATGTGGCCCGCGCCGGCGTCGAAAAGCGCCTGCTTTACCTCCTCGGCCGCGGCGACCGGCACGTGCACGCCCCACTTATCCACGCCCTGGGGCTCCGGCACGATAGGCCGGCCGGGGTTGATGCCTACCAGCTCCGCGAGCTTGTCGTTGACGCCCGGCCGCGCCTTATCCGCGTTGGTGTGGGCCGCAAAGAGCGCAACGCCATTGCTGACCAGCGTGTGCACTACTTTGCCCTTGGGCGTATCGGCCGCCACGGACTCCACCCCGCGCAGCAGCAACGGGTGGTGGACCACGAGCATGTCCGCGCCGAGCTCCACCGCGCGCTCGGCCACCGCTTGGGTGCAGTCCAAAGCGAAGGCCACCAGCTTTACCTCCGCGGCCGGATCGCCGCAGATAAGCCCCACGGCGTCCCACTTTTCCGCCAGGTGCGGCGGGTAGGCCTCATCGAGTACGCGGCGGACATCGCCCACGCTCACAGCGGACATAGAGGTGCTCCTTTATGCTCGTTTCATGGAATAGTTAGTACTGCTATATCCTATCTTCCGCACCACAGTACTATTCGCGCGAAGGGGTTTTCCGCATGACCGAATCCGATACCCGCTCCGGCCTTTACCTCGTCTTTGTCTGCACCGGAAATATCTGCCGCTCCCCCATGGCAGAAATCATCGTGCGCGATGAAATGGAAAAGGACATGCTAGACCTCGTCGCCACCGTAGATTCCTGCGGTCTGGGCGGCTGGCATGTGGGCCAGGGCGCGGACGAGCGCGCGATTGCCGAGCTGCGCCGCGGCGGCCACGATGGCGGTTCCCACCGCGCGGCCAAGCTAGGCGCCGAGCACATGGACGCTGATCTTTTCATTGCTATGGACAAGGGCCACCGCGAAGCCCTCATTGAGCACGGCATCGACCCCGACAAGATCCGCCTGATGCGCAGCTTCGACCCCAGCTCCCCGGAGGACGCAGACGTGGCAGACCCCTATTACGGTTCCACAGCGGATTTCGAGACCACGCGCAAGAATATCGAGGCCGCCGTGCCTGGCCTGCTGGATTGGATTCGCGCTAACCGCGACTAAACTAGGCCCCATGCTAAAGACGTTCCTTAAGCCGGGTTGGGTTCTACTGCTGCTGTTCGTCGTGGCCTTTTCCTACCTTGCTTTTACCGTCCTTGCCCCGTGGCAGCTGGGCAAAGACGATGACATTGTGGAACGCAACGAGCTCATCACCCACGCCTATGAGGCTGACCCTAAGCCGGTGGAGGAGCTCGTGGATGGCAACGGCGCTATCAAGAACGATGAGTGGTCCCGCGCCACCCTGCACGGCCATTATCTGCCGCAGGATGAGGTGCTGCTGCGCCTGCGCCCGGTCGATTCCGGTCCGTCCTACCAATCCCTGGTGCCCTTCCGCACCGATTCCGGCCTGACCATCCTGGTTAACCGCGGCTGGGTCAAGGCCGGCGAGGCCAACGCCGTGCCGGATATCCCTGATGCTCCCTCGGGCGAGACCACGCTTACCGGCATGATCCGCGCCGACGAGGCCGAGCACCAGTCCGCCCCCATTAAGCAGGAGGGCTACCAGCAGGTCTACTCCATCCATACGGAGCAGATTGCCTCGCTTATCGACGCCCCCTTGGCCCACGACTACATCCAACTCTCCGCCGACCAGCCCGGCGTGCTCAACCCCATGCCCATCCCGCAGCTCGACCGCGGCAACCACCTCTCCTACGGCTACCAGTGGATTGCCTTCGGCATCATGGCCCCGCTGGGCTTGGGCTATTTCGTATGGTCCGAAATCCGTGAGCGCCGCCGCCTGCGCGAGGAGGAAGCAGCCCTCTCCGCCCTCGACGCCGATGCCTCAACTCCATCCGAGCCCGCCGATGCCTCCGGTGCAGGCTCCGCACCGGTAGAAGCCCCGTCCCCCGCGACCTCCCGGCGCGACGCCCACGCGGCCGCTGACGACGCCACCGATACCGCCCCAGCCGTTCCCGCCGCGTCCTCCTCGCATGCCGCCAGCCGCCGCAATCGCTCGCGCTACGGCGACTCCAAGCCGGATCACTACGCCAAGCTGAACAAGCGCCGCCGCGAGCGCTACTAGCCACTCTTTGCCTAGGCCATTGCCTGAACATCCGTTTAGGCCCCGAATCAGCCACGTTAATGCGTTATGCCCTCCCCTCTTGGGGCATAACGTGGCCACAAGTTGACTCTCGAGGCCTTACCCCCCCTCAACTCTGCCAGCCGCCTAAGCCCACCAACGCAAATAATGACCGCCTCTCGGAACCGAATCCGAGAGGCGGTCTGTCTTGTGCGGCCTGAGGGGATCGAACCCCCGACCTATTGGGTGTAAACCAATTGCTCTTCCAGCTGAGCTAAAGCCGCATGCGCTCTTGCGCTGTTAGAAACAGTAGCGCAGGTTGCTAAAACAACACAAATCGGCAGGTAGAGCCCTACTTCTTGGTGTAGCCGCGCTGCACCAAGCACGAGCCTTGCCACTCGCCTAGGCGCTCCGCCTTGGTCTGCACTAGGCCTGCCAGCTGAGCGGACTCAGAGATGAGCCCAGGCTCTACGGTTCCCGGCTTGCCGGCACCTGGGGTAAGCAGCCAGACTGCACCGTTATCGGCCAGCGGGCGGCTCGCGTCCACCAGTCCATCCACAAGGTCGCCGTCTTCTTCGCGCCACCAAAGAAGGACTACATCGCACAGCTCGTCATTTTCTTCTTCCAAGAAGTCATCGCCGAGCACGGCCTCGATCGATTCAGAGATTGCGGTATCGCAATCCTCGTCCCAACCAAGCTCCAGGGCGATTTGCCCTTCCTTGATTCCGAGCTTGACTGCAGCGTCAGCCACTATGCATTTCCTTCCTATTTTAGTGAATGTCTGGTCCGCGTATCGCCCGCATCCTGCGGGTAAATCACGGCTTAATAGAAGCATTTTAACGCCCACCGGCCCCTTTTACCCGCCTAAGGGCCGCAATTCCCCCATTTTGCAGGCCCTGCCGCCAGCGCAGCTGGCTCCACAGAGTTAGCAAACTACCCTCTTTTTCCCCAACAAACTTTGCAAAGGTACTGGTTATGGCGATGTAACGTACCACACGTCCCCTTAAGTCGGACTTCACAACGACTGTGGATCTGTGAGCGCGTATCCTAGTAGGCAAACTGTGCAGACCCTTAAATAGGAGGTTTAAATGGCCGAGAAGGACGCCCACCAGGGCGACTCCAACTTCCCCCTCATCCGCGACGGCGTTGCATCGTATCTTCACGATAATGATCCAGAAGAGACCCGCGAGTGGATGGACTCCCTCGATGGTCTGCTGGACCACTCCGATCCGGAGCGCGCACGCTACTTGATGCTGCGCCTGCTCGAGCGCGCTACCGCGAAGCGCGTTGAGGTGCCGTCGTTGACGTCTACGGACTTCGTCAACACCATCCCCACCACCATGGAGCCGGAGTTCCCAGGTGATGAGGAGCTGGAGAAGCGCTACCGCCGCTGGATCCGCTGGAACGCAGCCATCATGGTGCACCGCGCACAGCGCCCGGGCATTGGCGTGGGCGGCCACATCTCCACCTACGCAGGCGCTGCCCCGCTATACGAGGTCGGCCTGAACCACTTCTTCAAGGGCAAGGACGATCCTTCGGGCGGCGACCAGGTCTTCTTCCAAGGCCACGCTTCCCCCGGAATGTACGCGCGCGCATACATGGAAGGCCGCCTGACCGAAAAGGATCTGGACGGCTTCCGCCAAGAGGTCTCCCGCGGTGAGGGCGAGGGCCTGCCGTCCTACCCGCACCCGCGTCTGATGCCATGGTTCTGGGAATTCCCCACCGTGTCCATGGGCTTGGGCCCGATTAACGCTATCTACCAGGCACGCTTTAATAAGTACCTGGAGACCCGCGGTATCAAGGACACCTCCAAGCAGCACGTATGGGCTTTCTTGGGCGATGGCGAGATGGACGAGCCAGAATCCCGCGGCCTGCTGCAGATCGCATCCCTCTACGAGCTGGATAACCTCACCTTCGTGGTCAACTGCAACCTGCAGCGCCTTGACGGCCCGGTTCGCGGCAATACCCAGATCATTCAGGAGCTGGAGTCCTTCTTCCGCGGCGCTGGCTGGGAGGTCATCAAGGTTATTTGGGGCCGCGGCTGGGATAAGCTGCTGGAAAAGGACACCGAGGGTGCCCTCGTCAACGTCATGAACACCACCTCCGATGGTGACTACCAGACCTTTAAGGCGAATGATGGCGCCTATGTGCGTGAGCACTTCTTCGGCCGCGATGAGCGCACGGCCAAGCTGGTAGAAGACATGTCCGATGATGAGATTTGGGCACTGCGCCGTGGCGGCCACGATTACCGCAAGGTCTACGCTGCCTACGCTCGCGCGCTGGAGAACAAGGGCACCGGCAAGCCAACCGTCATCCTGGCGCACACCATTAAGGGCTACGGCCTGGGCCACAACTTCGAGGGCCGCAACGCTACCCACCAGATGAAGAAGCTGACCCTGGATGACCTGAAGCGCTTCCGCGATAAGCAGGAGATTCCGTTCTCCGATGAGGAGCTGGAGAAGGATCCGTACCTGCCGCCGTACTACCACCCGGGCAAGGATTCCCCGGAGATCAAGTACATGCTGGAGCGTCGTAAAGAGCTCGGTGGCTTCCTACCGGAGCGCCGTGAGGACTTCACCCCGCTCGAGGCACCGGCGCTGGATAAGCTGCGCTCCGTGCGTAAGGGTTCCGGCAAGCAGGAAGTTGCTACCACCATGGCCTTGGTGCGCACCTTTAAGGAGATCATGCGCAACAAGGAGCTAGGCAAGCGCGTTGTGCCGATCATTCCGGACGAGGCCCGCACCTTTGGCATGGACTCCTGGTTCCCCACCATGAAGATCTGGAACCCACGCGGCCAGAACTACGTGCCGGTTGACCATGACTTGATGCTCTCCTACCGCGAGGCTACCGACGGTCAGATCATGCACGAGGGCATTTCTGAGGCCGGCGCCGCTGCCTCCTTCACCGCGGCAGCTACGTCCTACGCCACCCAGGGCGAGGCCATGATTCCGCTGTACATCTTCTACTCGATGTTCGGCTTCCAGCGCACCGGCGATGCCTTCTGGGCGGCTGGTGACCAGATGGGCCGCGGCTTCATTATTGGCGCTACCGCCGGCCGCACCACCCTGACCGGTGAGGGCTTGCAGCACATGGACGGCCACTCCCCTGTCCTGGCCGCTACCAACCCGGCCGTGGTTTCTTATGACCCGGCCTTCGGCTACGAGGTGGCGCACCTGGTCACCCGCGGTATTGAGCGCATGTACGGCAAGGACCATGAGGCCATCATGTACTACCTCACCGTCTACAACGAGCCGGTGCACCAGCCGGCCGAGCCGGAGGACTTGGACGTGGAGGGCCTGCACAAGGGCATCTACCACTACAACACCGCTGAAGGCGGCTCCATCGCTGCCAATATCTTGGCTTCCGGCGTGGGCGTGCACGAGGCGCTGCGCGCGCAGCAGCTGCTTGCCGACGACTTCGATGTCAAGGCCTCCATCTTCTCCGTCACCTCCTGGAACGAGCTGGCCCGCGACGGTGCCCGCCGCAACAAGGAGGCCCTGCGCAAGGGCGAGGAGCCGACCGAGGCATTTGCTACCTCCCAGCTCAAGGGCTATGAAGGTCCGTTCGTTGGCGTCTCTGACTTCACCACCGAGCTGCAGGAGCAGATCCGCCCGTACGTCCCAGGTACCTACATCACCTTGGGTGCGGATGGCTTCGGCTTCTCCGATACTCGCGAAGGCGCACGCCGCTACTTCAACATCGATGCCGAGTCCATCGTCGTCGCCGTACTCGATGGCCTGGCTCGCGAGGGCAAGATTGAGCGCTCCGTTGTGGAGAAGGCAGCCAAGGATCTCAAGCTGGATGATCCGACCGCTACCACCCACATCGAGGACTAATCCCCGCATTGGTGCGGGCTAGATCCGCACCAATGCGTTACAAGTAAGGCGCCGCCGGCTTCCCGCCGCGGCGCCTTTTGCGTGCCTCGAGAGATATTCGCTTGATCTGCCTGCCTATATCGTGTCGAGGACACGGCCGAGGGCCGCGGAGATGGCCTCAGGATCTTCGAGGATGACCATGTGCCCGGAGCCTTCCACCGTCTGCAAACTCGCGGCTGGCCAATTCTCACAGAGCACTTCGGATTGCGAACGTGGGGTGACAATATCGGAGGTTCCCACCACTACCTCACCGTGGAGCTTCGCCAGCCTTTCGGCGGCGTCGTACTCAGCGTGTTCCAGAAGATCGTCGAAGAAGCCGGAGTAGGAGGCCAAGGGGGTATCGAGAAGCATAGCAACGTGGAACTGCAGCTTCTCCATCTGGGGAAAGCCGGCTAGGGTCACGGCGAAAAGCGGCGCGATAAAGCGGGCAACCTCAAAGCGGGCGCTATCGACGCGACCGGGCAGGCGCAGGCACAGGCGGTAGAGCGCGTGCAGGGACTTGGATTGCAAAATCTGGGCCACGCCCTTGGCCGCAAAGCGGCGCATAGAAGTAGAAATCAGCAACGCGCTCTTGATGCGCTCATAAACCTCGGCCGGCGCACGGCGGATGAGATTCAACGCAACCATGCCGCCCAGGGAATGGCCCACGATGACCAAGTTGCCGCGGGGAGCGCGCTCGCGGATGACGGCTAGGACGTCGTCGGCAGCCGCGTCAACGGTGCACTCTTCTGGGTCGACCGTGGAGGACTGCCCATGCCCACGCAGGTCCACCAAGAGTGCGCGGGCATTGCGGCCGCGCAGGTAATTGGCCTGGTCATAATAAGCTTCTGAGGACAGGCAATAGCCGTGAATAAACACCACCGTCACCGGGGCGTCCTGCTGGCCTACTTCATACCAGGCGATGTCTAGGCCATCGTGGTCCACGGTGCCGGACGCGCTAATGTGGGTAAGCCCCGGCTCGGTAGAGGGATCATGCAATCCCCCATAGAGCTTTTCTAGCTCGGCGCGGTGCGAGGGGCGCAGGCGCTTGAGCCAACTACGCGCCACAACGGAAGAACGTTTTCTCAATGCCATAACGGGATCAATACTAGACTGGTGGGCATGGCAAACGACCTCAGTGCCCAATTGCAGGCAAAGTTCAATGCGAGTGCGCCGGACAAGGAGCCGGAGCGAGATACTCTTAGCCAGCTCATCGCACTCATCCACAAGGTCACCGGGACCGAGGAAGACTTGGGCCGCGAGACCCGCCTGAAGGATATCGGCGTGGAGTCGCTCGATCTGGTAGAGCTCACCGTGCGCGCGGAAGATGCCTTCCAGGTGCGTTTTTCTGAGGAGACGATGCTCAACAGCGAAACCATCGGCGATATCGCCGAGTATGTGGAGGATCACCAATGATTTCTTATCTATCCGATATGGACGGCGTGCTCATCAAAGAAGGTGAGATGATCCCTGGCGCGGATAAATTTATCCAGGCACTTAAAGACAATGACATCGAGTACATGGTGCTCACCAATAACTCCATGTCTACCCCGCGGGACCTATCTGCCCGCCTGCGCACTACTGGCCTGGACATTCCCGCTGAGCGTATCTGGACCTCCGCTACCGCTACCGCGAACTTTCTTTCCAGCCAGGTAAGCTCCAGCAAGGCCTACGTGGTGGGCGAATCCGGCCTGACCACCGCCATGCATGAGGCAGGCTGGATCCTCACCAACGATGACCCGGACTTCGTGGTGCTTGGTGAGACCCGCACATACTCCTTTGAGGCGATTACCACCGCCATCAACCTCATCCGCGATGGTGCACGCTTTATTGCCACCAACCCGGATGTCACCGGCCCTGCCCCCACGGGCGTACTTCCGGCTACCGGCGCCGTAGCCGCGCTGATTACCGCCGCCACCAACCGCGAGCCTTATTACGTGGGCAAGCCTAACCCGGTCATGATGCGCTCGGCGCTCAATCATATTGGTGCTCACTCGGAGCACACGGTCATGATTGGTGACCGCATGGATACAGACGTCAAGGCGGGCCTTGAGGCCGGCATGCGCACGGTCCTGGTGCGCTCCGGCATCTCCGATGACCGAGAAATTTCCCGCTACCCGTACCGCCCGTCGGCCGTGCTGAAATCCGTGGCCGAGCTACCAGACAAGATCCTGGATCCCTTCGCCGAAGCGGAATAGTTCTTTCCCAATCGCACCATCCGGCGGCAGAAGCAAAGGGGTGGACCAGCAGCTGTTGGTCCACCCTCCCTGTGCTTTCTACGGCAGGCGCACGGCAGCAGTAAAGCCGTGGCGCTGTGCAAGGTAGCGCACGACGCAGTCCAGCGCATCTAGCTCTTCGCGGGTGCCGGTCAGCACCTGGTGGCAGCCAATACCGCTGTCTGAGTGGGCACAGGCTTTGCCGCCTCGAGCAAGCGCCGCGACAGAAAGCCCATCCCGGAACCAGCGAGTGCACCACTGAGCGGTCAGTGGGTCATCGCCCGGAATGATAAATTCCGACTCGGTACGGATGCACCGATCCATGGCGCGTTCAATCTCCGAGCGCAGCGAGCGCGGCATCCCGGAAATCTTGAGCACACCGGTAACCACGGTGGCACCACCGTTGACGGAGGGCCACGCGGAGGTGGAGGCCGGCTGTTCAACCGGCGCAGGGTTAACGCACGTATTCATAGCCGATTCTCCCTCGACATAGATCACCACCGCACGAGGCCTGCCGGCCCGGCGCGATGCAAGACGAGCTTCGTCTTCCCCAACGAACTGTCTGATGCGTCTGCACACAATTTTCCTGCGTCACACCTCCCCCTACAACCCTCAACTTTCACTTCAACCCCCGTTTGCTAAACCTCAACCCCAGGTACAGACTGGGACTAAAGTTGCAGGTGAAACCAGTGTTATTAATGTGAAACTTGGCCTTTTCTGTGAACTTCCTAGGCTTGTTCTATATTCTCCACCAGACGGCCTGCTCATGGGCGCGAAAACCCTATTTGACTTACCTCCAACAGCGGCTAGTTACAGGCACGCCGCGATCCCAAGTTTTATGGCTCCTACCGACAAAAATCCTCGATTTTCCCACCCTGCGGGGGGGGAGCCTTCCACCGTGCCGCTTCCCCGATAAAAGGTTATAGACACGCGCTAGCGCACTGGAGGCGCTAGCTCCGCCGAGTCCGGACGCCTACAAGGCGTTCCAGATGGAGGTATTCGTATCGTGCCAGAGTGGCTTGCACCATTCGCCAAAGTCACGGTCCGTGAGCGCCACCATGGCATACTCGCCGGCCACCCAGAGGTAGGTGCCGGACATGCCAAAGTGACCGACGGCGTCGGCAGGCAGGGCGCCCATCCAGTGTTCTTTGTCGCCGTGGATTTCAAAACCAAGGCCCCAGGTACAATCTTTAAAATTGCCGTAGCCCGGGACAATGCCGCGCAGGCCACCAAAATGGACGCGGCGCATATCGGCCACGGTGGACGGGTGCAGCAGCTGCGGATCCTGGACTTCCGCAGCAAAGGCCGCCAAATCTTTCACCGTGGAGACCAAGCCGTGACCGGCCGAACCTTCGAGACGAGTGGAATCCATGCCCGACGGGGTAAGTACACCCTCGCGTAGGTACTCGGCAAAGTCCATGCCCGTGGCATCGGCCACGGTATCTGCGGCCCACTCATAACCGGCCGAGGAATAGATGCGGCGTTCGCCTACCGGCTTCTGCGGCTCTCGGGAGTCAAAGGAAATGCCAGAGGCGTGTGCAAGCAGGTGTTCCAGGGTCGAGCCCTCCGGACCGGCCGGCTGCCCCAATTCCACCGCGCCTTCTTCCACGGCAAGCATCACACCATAGGCCGCAACCAGCTTGGTCACCGATGCCACTGGAAACTCGCGGGCGGTATCTCCTACCGTTTCTATGACCTCGCCGCGGTGCAGCAAAGCACCGGCCACCGTATCCGCGGGCCATTGGCTGATCTGGCTAAATTCACTCATGCCCTCCAGCCTACTGAGCCAAGCCCGCCCAAGGCCCGCACTCTAGGGCCGGGCGAGGGGCAAGGAAGTTAACCGCCAGTTAAGACAAAAAGAACTCTTTATGTAATTGGCCTAGGATCGCTTGCACAGGCGGCAAACATGACGAAGCTTTAAATCATGCCTAATAATTCTCAGAATCAGTCCGCTTCTGCCCGCGGAAACGTCAATCGCCGCCGCTTCCTGCAAACCACCGGCACCGCCGGCGCCGCCATCGCTTTGTCCACCGCCGCCGCCAACTCTGCCAATGCCCAAAGCAGCCTCTCGCCGCGCGTGGAGCAACACATGGTGGAGCCGAAGCTGGGCGAGCGACCCTTCCTCCACGGCGTGGCTTCTGGCGACCCGATTCCGGATTCGGTCATCCTGTGGACCCGCGTGACTCCGGATGCCGATGCCATGCCGGGATCCGGCCTGGGCGAGGCCACCCGGGTGGAGTGGGAAATTGCCAAGGATGAGGGGTTTGGGGACGTCGTCAAGCGGGGCGAAGTGACCACCGATGCCAACCAGGACCACACCGTGCACGTGGACCCGCACGGCCTAGAGCCGGAGACCGTGTACTTCTTCCGCTTTAAGGCGCAGGATAAGTACTCGCCCGTCGGCCGCACCAAGACCGCCCCGGCGCTGAGCGCCTCCCCGGAAGAGCTCACCTTCGGCGTGGCTAGCTGCGCTAACTGGGAGTCCGGCTTCTTCAATGCCTATGGCGATATTGCCCAGCGCGGCCGCGCGGACCAGCTGGATTACATGATTTTCTTGGGCGACTATATCTACGAGTATCCGCAGCGCGAATACGCTGGCCATGGCCCGGTGCGCCTGCACCACCCGGCGCACGAGATTATCTCGCTGGAGGATTACCGCATCCGCTTCGGACGCTACCGCACCGATGAGAACCTGCAGGCCGCACACGGCGCGTTGCCGTGGGTTGTGGTGTGGGATGACCACGAGGTGGCCAACGATAACTGGCGCGAGGGCGCCGAGAACCACACCGAAGGCGAGGAAGGAGCCTTCCTGGACCGCCGCAAGGCCGCGATGCAGGCCTACTTTGAGTGGATGCCGGTGCGCGCAACCAACCCATCCGAGCAGGGCCACCTTTACCGCAGCCTGACCTTCGGTGATCTGGTGGAGCTAACCATGATGGACCTGCGCACCTACCGCGATGAGCAGGTGCGCTTTGGCCCGCGCAAGATGGCCGCCGAAGGCCGCACGATGCTTGGCTCCGAGCAGTACAACTGGCTGCTCAATAAGATTGAAACCTCTTCTGCCAAGTGGAATATGCTGGGCAATTCCGTCATGTTCTCCCCCATGAACCTGGCTACCCTGCAACAAGATGACAAGACCAAGCCGGTTTCTTCCTCGCTGTCTTCCAATATCACCGGAATTCCGGTCAACGGCGATCAGTGGGATGGCTACTCGGCGGAGCGCCGCTTGCTTATCGACGCCCTCTCAAAGCACGACTCCCACACCCTCTTTGTCACCGGCGATATCCACTCCGAGTGGGCGCATAATATCAGCAAGGATGGCCGCATCTTCGGCGCCGAGATGGTCTGCGCCTCCGTGTCTGCGCCCAACGTGAACGAGCAGCTGAAGCTGCCGGAAGGCAATGAGCTTTCCAAGCTGGCTGAACGCTACTTGATGAGCGCCAACCCACACACCCGCCACGTGGATCTGGACCACCACGGTTACAGCTATGTCACCGTGCGCCCGGATTCGGCGGAAATGCACTGGTTGCGCGTGGATAACCTGCTCACCGCCAAGTCCCCGGTGCGCGAGGCCGTGACCATGACCTGGCGCCCGGGTGAGGGCTACACCAAGTAGTTGTAAGTTCTGTCACATGACAGGTACTCGGTGTTAACGAACGAGTAGTACACCTTCGATAGGCAGAGTGAAAGACCCTCTCTGGGGAATTTCACTACCTATCACTCGCCCGCCTGTCGGGCCCCCTTTGGTGCCGCGGATTCTTCCCTAGTCCGCGGCATACTCATAGTCGATGTAGCCGCGCTCGCCGCCCAGGTAGAACGTATCCTGGTCCGGCTCGTTAAGCTCGAGGCCCTCGCGCCAGCGGCGCACCAGGTCCGGGTTAGCGATAAGCTGGCGGCCCACCACTGCGGCGTCCACATAATCCAGCTCGATTTCGCGCTGGGCATCCTCCTTCGAGGTAATCGTGGGGAAGCCATCATTCATAAGCACCTTGGTCACGCCGTTTGCGCGTGCCTTCTGTGCCAGCGTGGCGATGAGCTCGCTGTCCGGCTCGCCATGCAGCAAGGACACATAGGCCAGGTTCAGCGGTGCCAGGGCATCGAGAAGCCCGCCGTAGGTGGCCAGCATGTCTTCCTGATCGTCTTCGATAACACCCTGCACATTGTGTGCCGGGGAGAAACGCACGCCCACGCGGTCGGCACCGATTTCCTCCACCACGGCGCGAATGACCATTTCTGGCAGGCGCCAGCGATTTTCCGGGCTGCCGCCAAATTCGTCTTCGCGCTTATTGGCCAACGGCGCCATGAACTCGTGCAGCAGGTAGCCGTTGGCGCCGTGGATCTCCACGCCGTCAACACCAGCATCAATAGCCCGGCGCGCGCCCTGGCGGAATTCGTCCACGATGCGCGGCAGCTCTTCCTTCTTCAGCTCGCGCGGCACCGGTGCGTCCATCTTGCCAGCGAAGCCACGCACGGTTCCTCCCCAGTCAAAGGCGCTCGGCGCCTCTGGGTTCGCACCATCAATCAGGTCTGGGTGGCTAGTGCGGCCGCCGTGCATGATCTGCATAAACAGGGTGCCGCCTTCCTCATGAACGCGGTCCGCGACGGCGCGCCAGCCTTCTGCTTGCTCGTCAGTCGCAATTCCTGCCTGGCCCGGGAATGCGCGGTTGGTCCACGCCGGGAAGGTTCCCTCCGTAACCACCAGACCAGCCGTGGCACGCTGCGAGTAGTACTTCTGATGCAGCTCGGTAGGAATACCGCTTTCGCCTGCACGCTGGCGGGTCAGTGCCGCCATGGTGACGCGGTTATCTAGCTTGAATCGGCCAAGTTCCAGTGGTTCAAAAAGTGAAGTCATGCCCAGTGCAACGCGCAGCCGGTCCGGACTATTTCACCATTGCCAAAAGGACAATGACACCAGTGTGTATGACAGCTTTACCTCGCCCAATAATGAGCGCTGGACGGACCGACTTACTGTAGAAGGCCAGCCGTACTAGCGCGGCTCTGCCGGGATCTCTTGGCCGGTGCTGCCGGCGGTTCCGGAAGCTTGAGTGCCGTCGCCAGCATCACTTCCGGCAGTGGACGCAATGCCAGCCCCGTTGCCGGAATCGGTCCCGCCGTTGGCGGCACTCGGGGCGGGCGAGGCATTGCCCGTGGCGCCCGCTCCCTGACTACCGCCGCCGGCAGGCGAATCGGTCGCGCCAGCGCCATTAGAGCCTTGCGGGTTGGCGGTCTCCGTGGGAACAGCACTGTCCTCCGTCGGCTCGTCCTGCGTGCCGGTCTCGGTGGTTTCGGGGGTGGGGTTGGTGGAGGGGGCGTCGGAAAGCTGCGAGGAAGAGGCCGCCGCGCCGCTATCGCGCCAATGCTCAGGCGAAAGCCAGCCCGCGTCCGCGTTTTCGGGATTGCTCGAGGCCAGGGCCAAGGCGCCGACGACGAGCAGGGCCAGGATGAGGCCCGTGGTAGAGGCGCGGACTCGGCCGCCAATGGTCGCTATCTTTTGGAACTTGGTATTGGTCTCCAGCGCCCGCCAGATGCCCTGGGTGGGCTCAGGCTCTTTTTCGTCATCATCCGGCAGCGCGGGCTTTCCGGGGCCATCGCTATCTGGACCATCCACCTCGGGCGACTGGTTTTCCGGCTGGGAGTCGGGGCGCGAGCCCTCTCCTGCCGCGGAGGCATCCTTGACGGACTCTTGTGCCGCAGCATTGTCGCCTGCCGGAAGAAGCGGGCGCTGGATTTCGTCCAAGTCGGCCACGTTGTAGTGATCCCAGAACTCGGAAAGCAGCGCGGAGCGGATGGCGCGTTCCACCGCCCACTGGCGGGCGGGGTTTACGGTAACCAATACGCGGTAGGTCACGTGCCACGACTGGCCGGCCGCCTGCGGGGCCACCAGCTGGGTGGCCGGTAGAACCTCGAGCTCGCCATTGACGTCCACGGCGATGGACGGTTCCTGGATGGCTTGCTCGGAAATCGTGCGCACTCGGCGCGTGATTTCCGGCAGGGTCTCGCCTTCTTGCACCGGCACGTCAAAGTTGACCACGGCGCGCGACCATTCCTGAGAATAGTTGGTGACCGCGCCGGCCGAGCTATTGGGCACGGTGACCAGCTCGCCGGTAGGCGTGCGCACCTTGGTGGTGCGCAGGGTCAGCATCACTACGGTGCCTTCCACATCGGTCACGCCATCGAAGCTGACGTAATCGCCCACGCCAAATTGCTTTTCCGAAAGGATGAAGAAGCCGGAGAGAAAGTCCGCAATGATGGACTGGGCGCCAAAGCCCACGGCGGCCGAGACTATCGTCGCCGGCACCGCCGCACCCACCGCTGGCACGCCGAGATTGGTCAGCGCGGCCCAGATGATAAGGAAGTACGCTGCTGCCTGCACGATGTAGACCAGCGCACCGGTCAGCGCCAAGCGCGCCTTGGTGGCTTCTTCCTCTTCATCAAGGCGGTGCTCCATAATGCGGATGGCCAGCCTGCCGATGCGCGGGATCAAAATGCCTATCAGCAATAGCGCGATAAGCGGCAAGCCATGGTCAACAAAGAGGCTCCACAGCTCGTAGGAGTAATACTTCAGATTCATGTCTCTAGAGTAGGGCGCGCGCCTGAAAACTGGGTGCCAGTTTGCTGCCAGCAACCGAGCAAACACTCCCCCTAGCACAGCCACTACTCCCCTATGCCCTGCACAAACTCGTGCATCGGCCGCCTTGTTTGTCTACTGTGTGGGGCATGAAGAAATCATTCCTTATTCCCTTCTTCGCCCTAGCTCTTTTTGCCACCGGTTGCAGCGGCAGCGACGAGACCGCCACCACCATTTCCACGGTCAAAGAAACCGTTACGGAAACGGCCTCCGAGACGAGCTCTACAGAATCCAGCACCGAGGAAACATCCACAGAAGAAGTGACCACGGAAGTAGCAACTACAGAGGCCGCGCAGCACGCCGAACCGCAAACCGAAAATCAGGAAGCCGTGCAACCGGCTACCGAAAACCAGCAACAGGAAAACACCGCGCAGTACCAATGCGCGGACGGCACCTGGGTGGAGTTTGCCGCGTTATGCAAGGAATCAAACGCTCAACCGCCAGTACAAGCGCCCAATGGGCCGAGTGCAGAGTGCCCGGCCTACCTGTGCGGCTATGGCAACGATGCCAATGGCAACCGGAATAAGAGCTCCGGAGAAATCCAGACCCAATATGGCTGCGAGCAAGGCTATATCACGGACCCGCAGCTTTGCGGTGCGGTTGGGCGCTAAGCCTATCTCCTAGTCGCGGGAGTCATAGCGCTTCATGAGGCGATCAATGAGTTCATCAGTAAGCTTGTCATCTTCCAAAATGGCATCAAGGAGGCGTTGAGATTCCTCGTGGGAGGCCTGTTCCTCCTCATTGTAGGAATCACCGGTGAGGTCCACGCCGAAGTCCGTGTCATCACTTTCTGCTACCACTGCGCTGAGCTGATCCACATCGGATTCGAAGGACTCCATAAACTCGCTAGCCTCCGCAGCGGCCTCCTTGCGGCGCTTGCC
Organism: Corynebacterium sp. MSK158; assembly: GCF_030229085.1. Lineage (NCBI taxonomy): Bacteria > Bacillati > Actinomycetota > Actinomycetes > Mycobacteriales > Corynebacteriaceae > Corynebacterium > Corynebacterium sp. MSK158. Next base: position 12,947 of record NZ_JASPHJ010000005.1, on the reverse strand, counting down.
GGATCGCACTTCCTTTTCAATGCGGCGCTGCAGCGCGGCCTCCATCTGGCGGTGGCGCCAAGAACGTAGGCGGTGCGGCTCTAGGCGGCGGCCCACTGCACGGCTTTTATTTTCGGCTTTCTTGGCCAACACTTTAACCTGTGCGGCGGTGTCATTAATAGGTGCCCAGTCTTGGTAGGCGGGCACGCGCCAGCCGGCCCAGATGCCCAGCAGCGCCAAGAAGATAGAAACTAGCGGCCCGACGATCATGCCCACCGCCATCATGTCGAAGTGGTGGCCCACCAAGACGATGACAGCGCAAGCAACAGCCGGGATAACCGTCGGCTGGTTATCACCAAATACGCTCGGCTCGCGCCCCATCACGATGTCACGAATCATCGATCCGCCCGTGGCGGTAAACACGCCCATCATGATGCATGGAATAAGCGGCAGGCCGTAGGTAATGGCCTTCACCGCGCCGGTGGCGGCCCACAGGCCGGAGACGACGGCGTCGCCATGCGCCTGCAGATAATCCCAGGTCTTGCCCTTGAAGTAGACAAAGCGTGCAATGAGCGCACCGGCAAAGGCCAGGTAAAGGTACTCCGGCTGGCTCATTGCCGCAACGGTGCCGCGGTTAATGAGTACATCGCGCACCATACCGCCGCCCAGGGAAGAAAACATCGCAATGAAGAAAAAGCCGATGATATCGTAGCCGCGCTTGCGCGCCATAGTGCCACCGATAATTCCCATCAGCAGCACACCACTGATATCGGACCAGCGGTAGAGAGATTCAATGAGCGGATCTACTTCAACCATATGGTTATTAGACTTCACCGCCCGCGCTTGTGCAATCAGCACACCCATATGCGCAGATAAACACAAAAGGCGCCGGCACTGCTTGCCGACGCCTCCTTGCCCCCCCTACACCGTGGGGCCAGCGGGGCTCGAACCCGCGACCAACGGATTATGAGTCCGTAGCTCTAACCGACTGAGCTATAGCCCCACGCGGATCACACACCACAAGGGTGAATATCCGCTTATAAAAGAGTAGCCAATGCGGCGCCAAAGACCAATTTGTCCAGCGCAGTGCAGCTCCGTCCGGTATAAGTAAATTATGCGCCACATCACAGTTCCTTTCCTTATCGCCGCTGCCCTGACCTTGTCCGCCTGCTCAGCCGACTCGGACCAGTCCCCCTCCATTAACTCCGACGAGAACTCCTCTAACAGCCAAGACTCCAATGCCAGCTCCAACGAAGACGCCAAGGATGTCATTGGCACGTGGGAACAAAAAATAGGCGAAGGTGACCACAAATCCACCTTTACCGCTAGCGTGACCGAAGAGGTCATCACCGTGGAGTGGGATTACGGCTCCGACAATGATGAACCACTGTGGATTGGAACCTTTGATGCTGCCAAGGCCGCCAAGGGCGAAACGGTAGCCTCCAAAAAAGACGCCGGTGGCGTGGACGCTGTATCCGATGCCATGATGCCGGATACCCTAGATTTCAAGCTCGAAGACGATCAGCTCAAATTCACATTCAATACCGACAATGTCTCACTAGACGTCGCGTTAAAGAAATTTAGCGACGAGCCCAAAACCAAAAATGAGCTCCAAAACACCGATTCCACCCGATCCTTCAAAGACAACACTCTGGAGCTACCCACCGCTACGGTCAAGATCACCGGACACCACGTTATCGATCCGGGCTCCCCTGGAAACCGGATTGGCGATAAGCCCATCATCGTCTTTGACTACGAGATGACCAATAAGACGGACAAAGAGCTGCGCACTGCGGATTTCTCCTCGCTGTTCACCGCAATCCAGGATAACGACGAGAACTCCATCAATGAGCTCAAAACCGGTTTTAGCGAATACATCGATACTGACAACATGTTGGACAAGATCAAAAAGGGCGGCACGGTCAAGAGTTCCGCCGCCTTCGAGCTTGATGACCTCACCACTCCAGTAGAACTGGTAGCCAGGGAAAAATACGGCGAGGAAGAAGTGGGCTCGCAGACCTACAAACTGGAGGAGTCTACCCCGATGGATCCCGCGCCAAAGGACGAAGACTCGAGCCCGGAGTTACCCAAGAAAAAAGAGAAAGACACTCATTCCATCTAGCTCCAGTTCCGAGGTGGAAATGGTTGCCCAGCCTTAATCCCACTCAACTCGAGGCGGTTCGAAACTAGGTCTATGCAAACGTTACCCCTGCTTTTACCTCCGGTTTCTCCACAGCATAGAATCATCAGTGACATTGACCCCGATGTTACTACTTCTGTGATGGGAGATACATATGGCGACACTAGATTCCCTTTTGGTGCCCGGCGCGGTGGAACTGCACGGCACTGCCAAGGACTGGCGAGTAGCTATCCGGCTTGCAGGATCGTTGCTCGAAGACGCAGACACGATCACCGCAGACTACACGGAAGCAATGGTGCACTCCGTGGAGGAGACGGGCCCCTATATCGTGGTTGCGCCGGGATTCGCCTTTGCACACGCACGGCCCTCGGAGGCGGTGAAAGAGACATCGCTGTCGTGGGTACGCCTAGATGAGCCGGTGAAATTCGGCCACGATTCCAACGATCCCGTCGACTTGGTCGTAGCGTTTGCCGCGCGCAATGACTCCGAGCACTTGCACGCGATGAAACAACTGGCAAAACTGCTTGCTACCAAGCGTGACGAGCTCGATCGGGTGGAATCCGAAGAGGAACTCCGGGCGGTGCTCACTGCAACCACGCAAAGCAAGAAGCAGCCGGCGGCCAAGCCCCAACAAGCATCCGAGCCTCAAGAGGCAAAGCATACGGCCGCAGATTCTGTCGCGTCCAAGGGAAAGATCCTCACCGTATGCGGCAATGGCCTGGGCACTTCGCTCTTCCTTAAGAACACGCTCGAGCAGGTCCTGGACGAATGGGGCTGGGGACCGTACCTGAATGTAGAAGCCACGGACACCATCTCCGCCAAGGGGCGTGCGAGCGAGGCAGATTTTCTGCTCACCTCCGGCGAAATTGCCGCAACGCTTGGCGATGTCGGCGTTCCCGTCCATGTCATTAAAGACTTCACCTCTATGTCTGAAATCGATGGGGCTCTGCGCGAGCTCTATGACATCTAAGGAGCATCCTCATGGACTTTCTTCTTGCTATAGCGAACTTCCTGGTTAATGAAATTCTTTCTGTACCAGCATTCCTCATCGGCATCATCACCGCGGTGGGACTGGCAGCAATGGGACGCGGCACCGGCAAAACCATCGGCGGCGCCATCAAGGCTACGCTCGGCTTCCTTCTTATTGGCGCCGGTGCAGGCCTAGTCACCGATTCGCTCGAGCCGCTCGGCGCCATGATTACGGGCGCTACTGGCGCGCAAGGCGTGGTGCCAACCAATGAGGCAATCGTAGGCATTGCACAAGACCAGTTCGGCAGCCAGGTCGCCTGGATCATGATCCTTGGCTTTGTGGTCTCGCTGCTCCTCGCCCGCTTCACGCCCATGAGCTACGTATTTCTTACCGGCCACCATGTTCTCTTCATGGCGACGCTGCTCACGATGGTGCTCGCACCTGCCGGGTACTCGTCCTGGGTCGTCATCGCCTTCGGCGCTGCCCTACTCGGCATCCTTATGGTCTCGCTCCCGGCTATCGCCCACCCATTTACCCGCCGCATTACCGGCGATGATTCCGTCGCCATCGGGCATTTCGGCACGGCCGGGTACTTGGCCGCCGGTGGTGTGGGCAAGCTGGTGGGCGGCAAGGGCAAGAAGATGTCGCCCTCCACTGAGGATCTCAAGCTGCCAGAAGGCCTGCGCTTCCTGCGCGATTCTATGGTGGCAACCGCGCTATCCATGGCACTGATGTACGTGGTTCTCGCCGTGCTTTTCATTGCCCGTGCCGGTTCTGAAGAAGCCTTCACGGCCTTCCCTGATGGCGCCACCGATGTGGGCAATTTCTTGATGCAGTCCGTCACCCAAGGCCTCCAGTTCGGCGTGGCCGTGGCCGTCATCCTTTTTGGCGTCCGCACCATCCTGGGTGAGCTCGTACCCGCATTCCAGGGCATCGCCGCCAAGGTCGTGCCCGGCGCGATCCCCGCACTGGATGCGCCGATCGTCTTTCCCTATGCCCAGAACGCAGTTCTCATTGGGTTCATTTCCTCCTTCCTCGGCGGACTTGTCGGCCTTGCAGTCCTTTCCACCTGGCTCAATCCGGCCTTTGGCATTGCGCTGATTCTGCCTGGTTTGGTGCCGCACTTCTTCACTGGCGGCGCAGCAGGCGTTTACGGCAATGCCACCGGTGGGCGGCGCGGTGCCGCATTAGGCGCCTTTGTTAATGGCCTCATTATTACCTTCCTGCCGGCATTCCTCCTCGGTGTCCTTGGTTCCTTCGGCTCCGCGAATACCACTTTTGGTGACGCTGACTTTGGCTGGCTCGGCCTGCTGCTGGGCTGGTCCATCCACGCCGATGGTGCCTTGGGCCTCGTCTTCATTGCCCTTATCGCGCTGGCCATTTTGGCCCTGGGCTGGGTGTGCCAACGCAAGCTTGTCGACGCCCACTGGGACCCCACTCCCCACCGTCCTTCCCCCACCAGCAACGCCGATGCCGCCGCAACCAGCGGTGCACCCGGCGCGGCTACTTCTTCTGGAACAGCCAAGAAGTACCCGAAGGTGCTACCGCCCGAAGGTGCGCCAGTTCCACCCGCCGGCATCGATCACTAGCCGCGCGCCACGCCCCGAAGGGCGCTACAGTATCCCTATGCAGCGCCCTTCCTTATTCCCCGTAGCGTCCATCCTTCTCGCCGCTGGCCTCACCGTGAGCGCCTGCGGCACCGGCTCCGATTCCGATAACAACTCCGCGCCGGAAAACGAGCCGGCCTTCTCCACCGCACAGGACAATAGCTCTGCCGCGGGCGAAGCCGAAGAAGAATCCAGCCCGGAGAAGGACACGAAGCAACGCCGCACCGAGACGGTCACTAAACAGGCCGAACCGGATCAGCCCGCTCCGCCAGCCGGCGGCAACCACAACATCAATGTGGGCCAGATTGGCGGCTACTGCGGCACATCCTCGTCTGGCGATTCTATCGACGCCGGCGATGCCACCTCCTGTGAATTCGCCGCCGCGGTCTTTGACGCCGCGATGCAGGCTAGCTACACCATGCGTTCGAAAGATCCCACAGTAACGGCGGTATACCACGCAGATATCACTGCCAGCAGCCCAGTGACCAAACAGTCCTATAACCTGGATTGCCGCATGGGCAGCGACCAGCGGGTGCTCACCTGCGAAAAGCCCGGCGATAAAACGGTGCGCGCCTCTTTTGAAACCGCGGACCGAAGCGTGTGGACCAAGCGCGTGGCCACTACCAATTAACCGCTACTCCAGGAACTAACCAGACCGAACTAGATCAACCGTTCAGCAAACCATTCTGCAATGAAGCCTTCCTTCTTATCGCGCGCAGCGGCCACGGTTTCAACGAGCTCCACAATCTCTTCATCGGCGATTGGCCCCAGCCCAAAGCCTTCGATTTCTAAATAGGTGGAGGCACATACCCAGGCGATTCGCTTATTGCCGTCGACGAATGCATGCGCTTTTGCCAGATAGTGCAACAACGCTGCAGCCCTATCCAGTGCAGATGGGTGCAAGTACTCGCCGCCGAAGGTCTGTAAAGGGGTGGCCAATGCTGACTCAAGTTTCGAGCGGTCGAGGAGGTTGCCATCCCGACCGATGAGTTGATGGTTCAGTCGAACTACGTCTTCCACCGGAAGGCAATACTCATTCATCGGGTTGCAAGGATCTCAAGAGCGCCCTTCCAGCGTTCTACTGAAGCTTGCAAGCGCTGCTGTAGGTCGGCACCGGAAAGATTCTGCACAGAAAGCATAGGCCGCGTCGGCCCTTCAGCACCACGAGCTTCCTGCAAGGCATAGTATTTTTTCATTTCCAGCTGCGAAATCGGCTCGTTAGCATTCGCCTCGGGGCCCATCTGACCACGAGCGACGATCCATGGACGTTCCGAGTGCGTAAGTTCAATCAATTCATCGGATGTCTTATCACCATAAAAGGCAATCACGGCATCGATGATCTTTTCGGCTTCGTCCCCTATAGCCTCTACATCAGCTCCCGGTAACACCGTAGAGGTTTTCTCGGAGCGTTGATATTTATTCTCGCGATAGAGGTCGGGTTCAACCGGACCGTCTTTCCACGCCTGAAACTCATTCGAGACAAGAGGTCGCCCGTACCAGCCCAGGCTCCATGCTTGGCAGTAATACGTAAGCTTCTCCAGCTTCCACGCATCGACCCACCCCAGTTTGTTGTAGATAACCTGCGCGACGTCTACTGCTGTAGCCATGACCCCTCCTCTCATAGTACGAAACAATTTTTACGTGTATAAAGCCAAAATTCTTAAGCCAGTATAGCCTTCCTCATCTGCTATATGAAGGCCACGGCAGCTCCACGTCCACAGGCACGCCGGCGAGGGTGTCCAGCGATTTCTTGAACTCGGCAAGGTCGAGGCCTACCTCCTTATAGCCTCGGCCATGGCTTCGGGGATGCATTCGGCACGGGTGCGAAGGGAGGCACCATCGGCAGTCAGGGCAGCGAGGGTGCAGCGCCCATCATCGGGGTCGCACCAGCGCTCCACATAGCTCTGCTTTTCCAGGCGCTTGAGCAGCGGCATGAGCGTGCCACTATCCAGGCCCAGCAGGGAGTCGATGAATTTTCAGCGGCACCGGCTCATCCGCCTCCCATAGCACCAGCATGACCAGGTACTGCGGATAGGTCAGGCCTAGATCCACCAACAACGGGCGGTAAGAGCGCACCGCTACCCAGCCCCTTACCCACGCCGCCCATGAGGTCTGTCCCTACTCCAACGCCACCCGCGGCAATATCGAGGTCACCGTGACCGTCGTCGAAGACTAGCGTTCTTGCGTACAATCGGCGGACGTACAAAGACCCGATAGAAAAGGAGTCATTATGGACGCCGTTTACACCACCGAAGCACTCTCCACCGGAGCGGGCCGCGACGGCCGCTCTGTGGTTAAGGATTCCGATCTGGACTTCACCATGACCGCCCCGAAGGAGATGGGCGGCAGCGGTGAGGGCGCCAACCCGGAGCAGCTCTTCGCTGCCGGTTACGCCGCTTGCTACCACTCCGCACTGAAGGCAGTGGCCAAGGACAAGGGCGTTGACGTGGAGAATTCCTCCGTCGGCGCCCGCGTTAACCTGGGCAAGAACGACGAGGGCTTCTACCTCGGCGTTGACCTCGAGGTCACCATCCCAGGCGTTGAGGATGACAAGGCACAAGAGCTTGCCGACGCCGCCCACCAGATGTGCCCTTACTCCAAGGCCACCCGCAGCAACATCGAAGTCAACGTTGGTGTTGCACAGGACTAATTTCTATTCCTCTCCCCAGCCTACGCCGCGCCACTAGGCGCGCAGCGTGGGTATTTTTATGCTTTGTACGGCCTCTTTTGTCGACGCCCGAAGACCCCTCGGCACCGCAGCAAGGCCAAAACCTTATTTTTTTAAAATCGTCGATTTTATCAATTAGCCCGCCAGCTGGAGCGCCTAATTTATAAATTCGTCGATTTTTAACAATTAGGGTTCCTCTCGGGCTTCCCTTAACCGCACTAATTGATCGGTTTGGACCTCGCTAAAATAGTCCCAGACGAGCTCGAGCGAGCTGAACTCCTTACTCGCCTCCCTACGCTCCGATTGGGGTCGACCATCAGATTGAAGTAATTTTCCAGTTGCCTCTGCACACACAGGGACGAGTTTGCTGATTATCCTTCAAGAGCCCTAGATAACTCCACATTCTCGTAATACGCAGAATGTGATTTAACGGCATCGCTCACGTCGTGATTGACCGCAAACGAGGCGTCCAGGCCCTCGAAGCCTATCGCCTTCCTGCCGCCCATCGCTGCAGAATACAGTCGACCAAGAACCACGTCATTGTGGAAGTGATAGTTGTGAACTACACCAGATAGGGCTTCACCAACAGAATCCCGCGTCGCATCTTGACCAATGGCCGCACCTTGAAGATACACGGCTTCAACGCGTACCTCATTCTCAGTTCCGGCAGCGCCTGCTAGCGCAGTAGCGAGGTTGAGCATGACGCGGCCACCCAAGCTATGCCCCCCTACGAGCACCACGGATTCCAGGTTGGAGCGCTGAATAATTGCGGCGAGCGCCAAGGCAGTCTTATTCGCACGGTTAACTGCAACCGTCCACGGGTTCTTGACCAAATCCAGGGCGCCTAGTGCGAAACCAGCAGGCCCCGCTTTCTTCGCCAGCTTCTTGCTAGCATGCTTTACCATTCCCTTGAGAACAGCCCCACCAGCGAGGCCAGCACCTGGAGCTAGGAAACCAGCAAGCTCCAGCATTTCCTTGCTGCCCCAATTCACCAGGTAAATCGGAGAATCGGGGGACGCAGCTTCAACCGATTTAACTTCGGTATGCCAATCCAGCTTCTTCTCAGTGGTAAAGCCACGGGCGATGAGAACGGGCGTGCCACCCCCCCTGCGGACGCACTGCATATCAAAGGAGTCATCCTCACCGACATAAGAGTTAAGCGCCTTTACTCCGTATGCGGAGCCGAGCAGTCCACCGGCAGCAGTAACGACCAGGCTTCCGCCAGCCACCCCAATCCGCCTGAGGCTAGGGAGCCGAAGCCAAGAGCTGCTAGGCCAGCATTGTGGGCAGCAGCGCCAGATAAGCCAAGAATCGTGGTCCCATAAGCGCTGCCTACCATCGGTGCGGCAACCCACCCACCGGCAACTCCGAGAACTAGAGCGCCGGCACCAACAGCAGCAAGCTTGGCCGCGCGACCAACATTGGCTGCCTTGAATTCACGGAGCTCACGCCACTGGGTGAGGTCATCAATGCGGTGATTAAGGCACTCAAAGTCCGGAACCTGATGAAGGTGTTCTGCACACACGGCCGGCAAAGCCACCAAGCCCAGGCCAGCAGCGGCGAAGTTATCACACTGGGGCACGGTGCAATGGGACGTCGCCGAACCACAGTTCTCGCACACGTACAGCGATTTGGACTTCGATTTCCTGTGGGTGGATTTGGTCAAGCAACGAGAGCACCAGCCTTCTTCGGTGTCGCCACTCAGCGTGCCCATGAGCTCGGTCAAAGTCGTGGCCAACTTTGCCGGAGCAATAGCTTGCCCCCTAAGCTCTTGTACCTCTCCCCGTGGCGCTTGACTGCGCGCTTTACCGCCTTAGCAGCGAAGTCTCTTTGATCTTCTGGGCTAATAAACTCGTTGTTGAAATTGAAATCTGGGCCCGCTTAAAACCGAGTTCTACGACCGTAAGCGCTGGCCAACCCGCGATGCCGAACGCAAGGCCGTTGCTTACTGGATTGAAGTAGTCTACAACCGACGACGCCGGCACTCCGCACTCGGGATGGTCAGCCCCGTCGACTTCGAGAACCGCATTGGTCTAACCACCAGCAGAAAAGAAATAGCTGCCTAACCACTAGGTAGCTCCACTACGTGTACACGAATTGCGGTCAGCCCCCAAGCACGATTCAAACTTTCCAGGTTCTGACCTAGGCTCGTCCGAACGTTTTTCTTTTCCCTCTAAAGAAAAAGGACACCCTGCACAGGCGGGCATCCTCTCAACTTTAGGCTCCTCTATTCGCAGGCGACGCCGTCACCGTCTCGATCCAAATTCGAGCTATAGCCTGGTTGACCGGCGTACAACGGCGCCGCACCTGCAGCGCGAGCGGCTGCACAATTAGGGTAATAGCTGGCTGCTCCACCATCACCACCAGCCGATTCACCACCACCATCATTGATTGACTGCTGTTGAATCACTGGCGCAGGAGCAACGAATCCATGCACACCACCATCCGCATCCGAATCGGCATCCCCGTTCACATCTACTACTTCTTCTGCCGCTTCGGCAGGACTTACCTGCGGATCCAGCGTTGGCTCCTCAAACTCAACTGGGGCAGTAGATTCCGGTGCTTGATTTAGCGTCGAGCTTTGGACGGTTTCGGAAGCAGTAGTGGTTACCGTTGCGGTTTCTCGCACTGTAGTAGTTTCAGTGCTCTTCGTTTCGTCGGCGTCGGAGCATTGACTGAGAAGAGAAGAGACGACAAAAAGAGCAGCGATGCTGCCTACAATTTTCTTACCGGAGGCCATAAGTTTCCCCAAGAGATGAGATTGTATTTAATTGACGCTTCAACTATAGCTCGGAGCGACTCTCCCACCTATTTACATATACGCGATTTAGAGCTCATATCTTCGGTAACCTATTCATTTTCCCACTCTGATGAGCTTTCATCTGAATCGCTTTCACCTCGTGGTCGGGACTCCCCCAAACCCCTACCCACCTCACCCCGATACTTCTCCAGCAGGACCTCCAGGTCGGTGAACAGGGCCGAGCCGTACTCCGAGTGACGCAGGCCGAACTCGACGCTGGTGGGAATGAAGCCGGCGGGATTGCCGAGGTCATAGCGGATCCCCTCATGAGCCACAACATGGACGGGATGCCCCTCGGAGAGGAGGAGAGTGATGGCGTCGGGAAGCTGCAGCTCCCCGTCCTTGCCGGGAGTGATACGGCGGAGAGCGCCAAAAATCGTACGGTCCAGAAGGCAGCGACCGGTAGCCACCATATTCGACGGCACATCCCCAACCGCTGGCTTTTCCACCATGCCCACAACCTTCTTCACCCGATCATCGTCAGTAACCTCAACATCAAAGACGCCATAATTCGACACCTGCGGCGGCCCCACCTCCACCGCCAACAACACCGAACCGCCATGCTCTTGGCGCACCCGAATCATCTCACCCATGGCGGCGGTGGGCTCAATGACCAAATCGGGAAACACGACCGAGGAATAGTGCCCGTCGGCATCTAAGATTTCGTCCGCATCCCCTTCTATTCCTTAGCTCCGTACCCATGTCACGCAAAGCCTTGTTTTACATCACGGTGCGCCATTAAAGCCCCATCCAAAGGAGAATTGGGCTTTCCAACATCTGAATACCCAAACCCGTTGTCTACCACGACTACTGCTCTAGCGGCCCTAATCTACGGATCCATCTCCGTGCTGATGTACATCACCAAAGCAGAGTTTGGACCCAAACGCCTCATACCATCTTCGATTGCTTTGCTACGGGACTGTAGTAACTCCAGCGTGATGGCCAAGATTTTCAACGGGCTCCGACACAGGAAAATAGCCAGGCCTATTCTTCCTCTTCCCTCTTTCTGGCCTGTCTGCGCTCGCGCCCCCGAGTGCGTTTTGCTTTGCGGATGTCTACGACCCAACGCGGAACAAAAGGCCACGGAAGCGGAACCCCGAACCCACCTGTAAATCCAACGGCTCCGAGGACGAAAGCTGCCATGAGCGCAACCTTCAGCACCGTGCCAACAAATTCGGGAGGGTTAGCACCATCGACCAACCCTGCGATACCGCCAACACCCAAAACTAGCGTGCTATAAGGATAATAGAAGAGGACGCCATCACTTACTGCACCTTCCCAGGCGAGTTCGTCGTACCACTTTTCTGATCTGGGGTTCCTCCGCACATATCGGATGTAGTAGGTCCAGTAGAGCACCATGACAAGTACTAACCCGGCGTATACGAGCAGCCCAATAATATCGCCGTCCATAAAATAGGCCTCCCGTGGCTGCTGGTTGCGGTATGTAACCAAACGCTACCAGCGTCTGCTGGGTTAAGGCATGAAACGAAACGACATACGGATGCGCACAACGCCAAGGCCCAGGAAAATATGAAAGACCGACCAATTGTGATGCTTGTAGCCTTGCGGCTAGGAGGCTTCTTGCCTTTAATCTGTCCGGATTCCCCCAAAAATCCGTACCACACAGACGCCCCGCCTTCCCCCTGCTCACCAGCGAGTCTTCTGCCACCGCCCAGCTTGCCGACGCCCCACCTAACCACCCCCACCCCTCGTACTGCTTCGTACCCTGTGCCCAGCGTCGACCCAGTACTTTGAGACAAGACTCCACCACCTTTTCTACAAAGAATACAAGAGCCTGAGCTGGGCCCTTACTTAGCAGACTTTCTCGTATAGATGGCGTCCCAACTTCTTCGTTCCACTTTCCCAATCTCGTCACAAGTCGGGCCACGCATCACGGAGGTCAATTGCATACGGAACCTTCAAAAATCCCGATACCAACCGAGCAACAACCACAGTAGGTAAAGCCGGAACGGTTCCCACTACAAGGTCAGGTTGAAACTCAGCGACAATCTTCCGCCTAGCAGCAGCTGCCCAGAGCATCCCCAACGCAACAGTGCCTTGATGCTGAATTCTCAGCGATAAAGAACGGCCAGCAGGAACAAAACCTGTCCTCAGTATCTGCTCGCCCTTCTCACCGCATTCAATGGATTTTGCTGGTTTAAAAGGTTGCTTCCTTAGCCAAGTTCTTAAATTCACCTTTCTACTGAAGTTTGGAGGCGGTGCGATTACTAGCACCTAGTGACCAGCATTTACGAGGATTTCACTAATCCAAGCAAGTCTTCGCTGGGGAACACCAATTTCCGGAGCCCAGTAGGCTCACAATCAGTACACGCATCCCAAACCTCTCTGCTAAAACCGTTCAAGCCTCACTAAATCCGGAAGACCTCAACTTGTCAGCAAAACAATACCATTCGCTCCACGAAGGACTTCTCAACTTCCACTACTTAAGGAACATAAACCTAGCCATGAGCTGCTGGTTTGTCTGTTTAACCGATGGCCTATATAGTTAATTCTCGTTGCACAGAGAACCGCAAGTTCAATGTACAGCGTACGCATAATCCTCCATAGCTCAGTTGGCAGAGCATTCGACTGTTAATCGAAGGGTCACTGGTTCGAGCCCAGTTGGAGGAGCAAAGTTCCCGCTTAGTAACACTAAGCGGGATTATTTGCGTTTTGTCTATATTTCTTCAGGGCTTCAATCTTTAGGGCCTAAACGACAGAATGTGTTGTTTTGCGGCGTGTCGGGCTAAACGACATTTTGTGTTGGTGGAGTTTAGCGTATG
>NZ_JASPHJ010000059.1:0-236 GCF_030229085.1 Corynebacterium sp. MSK158 | reverse complement strand
ATATTCCCACTCGCGAATGTGCTCGGCTCCGGAACCACCCGGGTCATTAGACAGAATAGCGGTTGCGGCACCATTTGCCTTCGCCGCAGACAGCAGAGCCTTCCAGCGGCGATTGTCCTCTTCAGCGCCATCGAGGACGCCGACATAGTCAATGATGAGACCACGCATAATTTTTAATCCTTCAGTACACGAATACTTTGTAACTCCCGAAAGTATAGCGAACTGCGCTTATATTC
>NZ_JASPHJ010000058.1:0-237 GCF_030229085.1 Corynebacterium sp. MSK158 | reverse complement strand
TGTTGCAATGTTGGGCGGAGAGCAGCGAAGACTCAGTTTCGCATTCCCTGATGGCCGATGCGTGTGGGCGTTGTTAGGCCGTCTCGAAGACCTGGCTGACGATCACCGCGTCCGGGGTCGGTTGCCAGTAGGCAAACATCGCGCCTTGCCCTTTCCGCACTGAGTGCATCGCCTCCATCCCTTTCAACGTCCGATATGCAGATGTCCGGTTCTTAAACGCGCCTTTCGGCCCGAGGA
>NZ_JASPHJ010000057.1:0-242 GCF_030229085.1 Corynebacterium sp. MSK158 | reverse complement strand
TGTTTGCTTGTCCAGATCAGGGGCGTATTTCTGGACCCAGCGGTAGATCGTGGTGTGATCGACTGACACGCCCCGCTGAAGTCATCATTTCTTCCAGAGCGCGGTAGCTGAGCCCGTAGCGGCAGTACCACCCACTGCCCACAGAAAGATGCCACGGGGAGAAATGACAACCGGAGAAAATACCCATGGTTGTGACTACTTCACGTCGCCCTTCCTACTGCCCCAACTTTGCAACAGCACCT
>NZ_JASPHJ010000056.1:0-244 GCF_030229085.1 Corynebacterium sp. MSK158 | reverse complement strand
TCGCCGACAACACCTCAGTCCTTGTCATTGTCGATCAACCCAACAACATCAGCCGATTAACCGTCGCAGTCGCCCAAGACATGGGGGCAGACGATCGCTCAACAAAAATTAAAGAACGCCCTATGGCAATCGTCTTCTGCATCGACCAGATTCCACGAGCGTTCCCAGCAATTCTATGAACGAAAACGCAAAGACGACAAAAGACACAACGCCGCAGTCGTCGCACTCGCACGCCGACGCCTCA
>NZ_JASPHJ010000055.1:0-248 GCF_030229085.1 Corynebacterium sp. MSK158 | reverse complement strand
ATATAGCGTTGCCTCAACGTCTTCCCCGCCTCGGAACGACGGCAATACGGTCCACTCCCCCTCGTACTCCATCGCCGTGACGGCGATGCCAGAGGGATCCGCATAGTAGAGCACTTGATCAAAAGCAGGCGCATCCCACAGGGTCCGGTCTGCGGGAAGCTCCGCGATGAGTTCCTCCGTGTCCACGAAGTCGAATCCGCAGGCGCTAAAAAGTTTATCCATGCCCGCCATCATAGACAGGCGTCTGC
>NZ_JASPHJ010000054.1:0-249 GCF_030229085.1 Corynebacterium sp. MSK158 | reverse complement strand
CCCCGAGGTGGAGAAGATCTTCACCCGCTACCGCAAGACCCACAATGATGCGGTCTTCGATATCTACACCCCGCGCATTCGCGCCGCCCGTTCATCACACATCATCACCGGCTTGCCCGATGCCTATGGCCGCGGCCGCATCATCGGCGATTACCGCCGCGTGGCGCTGTACGGCGTGGACTATCTCATCCAGGAAAAGATCGAGGCACGTGATGCTATTGCCGATGCCGGCTTTTCCGAGCACTGGGC
>NZ_JASPHJ010000053.1:0-250 GCF_030229085.1 Corynebacterium sp. MSK158 | reverse complement strand
GGTGCGCTGGCAGCTGGATGGGTGGCTTACGGCGGCGCGGTCGAGCGGCAAGGACGGTGCCGCGATCGTGCGGCTGGTGCTTGAGCCGGTGGAGGTGGCTAGGCCGCAGGCCGATGGCCTCTGGGGCGGGGATGCCTCACAGGAACAGGTCAAGCGGGTGATTTCGCGCGTGCAATCGCAGCTGGGCATAGACCGCGTCTTGCAGCCGCGGGCCGTCGGTGGCCGTGGGGTGGCCGGGCGTATCGAGTAC
>NZ_JASPHJ010000052.1:0-255 GCF_030229085.1 Corynebacterium sp. MSK158 | reverse complement strand
CCCGCCGCTGTCCTCTATTCGCTTGTACAGCCCGAGTAGCCCGCCACTGTGGTACTGCTTTTCCGGATCGAAGCCGCAACCATCATCTACGACTTGGAGCTTATTTTGGGTTATGCTAACCCAGCAGTGCTGTGCTCCTGAGTGGCGAATAACGTTAGTAGTGAGCTCACGTAATGCCCAGGAAAAGGCGGCGTCATAAAGTCCTACGGCTTGGACGTTGGCAGGAAGATGCGCTTGAATCCCTGTAGTATCGAA
>NZ_JASPHJ010000051.1:0-257 GCF_030229085.1 Corynebacterium sp. MSK158 | reverse complement strand
CCCCATCAAGGCCGAGATCCCAGACGTGGATGCCGCGCGCCAGAATTTCGATGGCATTACCTATGCCAAGGGCGCGGCGGTGCTCAAGCAGCTCGTGCACTACGTGGGCCGCGATAACTTTTATGCGGGGGCGCGGGATTACTTCCAGGAGCATGCGTTTGCCGCGACCACCTTCGATGACCTGCTCACGGCCCTGAAAAAGCACACTGACCGCGACCTCGATTCTTGGTCAAAGGCGTGGCTGCGCACCTGGGGTC
>NZ_JASPHJ010000050.1:0-258 GCF_030229085.1 Corynebacterium sp. MSK158 | reverse complement strand
ACCTCTGGGTGTCCGCGGTGGCCTTTGGTGCGGTGTCGTTTTCCATCGAGCCAGCGCCAGTTGCAATCGGCCTGTCCATCATGGCGTTGTTGATTGCCTTTGGCGCGACGCTGATTCCACTGCGGCAGGGTAAGATTGGGCTCAGGTCGTCGGATGATTGCGTATTGCGTGACTCGCCGAGTGCGTGAGGTAGGGTGAATGTCCGTGAGTGACACAACGGAAAATCCTAATTTCGATGACCCGCGCCTGCCGCTGCAG
>NZ_JASPHJ010000004.1:0-168995 GCF_030229085.1 Corynebacterium sp. MSK158 | reverse complement strand
ATATGTTTCAGAAGATAATGTAACGTCTTGCGCAATGCAAGCGTTCATTGCTGGCTATTGCGAAATATCATTGAGCGAGGACCCCAATATCTTGTGCCACGCCCGAACCCCCGGCGAACTAATCAATGCACTCTAAAACCGGAAGAGCCCTTTTAGTACTACTGGTGGATTTCGGTTTTGGTGGGGATTAACGCCGCCGGCTTCGGTTTTTCCGTTGAGGAGGTCGTTGACTACTTCCCGATGGTGAAATGGGTCGATGGTGAGGTAGAGAGGAACCAGTCACCTGGAAGAGATCGATCCAGTCGTTGGTGTGCAATCTGGGAGGTAGGGTCGCGGGGTCGATTCCTCGCGAGCGCAACCATGATTGTGTTTCTGAACGTGATGAAAACAACCCTGCCCTTCGGAGAATTTCCCCTATCCCGCGTCCCCGGGCAGTGAAAACGGTGTGCACCATCGCCTGAAAGGCTTTGCGCTGCTCTATCGGAATCTTCGGGTCACCCACCCGGCGGATCACTAAGATCCCCCCGTCAACGTTTGGCTGTGGCCGGAAAGCAGACCTTGGTACCCGAGAACCCAGGTGAAATGTGAACCATGGGGACCACTGAGCCGTCATCATCGTGCTTGCGCCTACCCCGGCCCGGCGGCGAGCGACTTCCCACTGCATGAGGAGTACAGCGTCAGTCCATGCTGGCGCATGCAGCAACTTTCGAAGAATGGCAGTGGTGAGGTGAAAGGGAATGTTTCCCACAATGACGCAGGGAGTGGCGGGTAACCGGAAGTTAAGGAAATCATCATGGACCACTTCGACCGCCGCCGAGGAGGTTTCTTGTGTGATTTTGGCAGCTAGTTTTGCGTCCACTTCAACTGCCGTTATCGCCCTCCCCAAGTGGGCCATCGGGTGAGTGAGGGCACCGCTTCCTGGTCCGATCTCAATGATGGGGCCGGAGGTTTGTTTCACAAGGTCGATGATGGAGTTGATGATCTTGTGGTTGGTGAGAAAATTTTGGCCATGCTCGTGACGGCCGTGTCCGTATGCAGACATCAGGTGTGCTCCTTGGATTTGAAAGGGAGCCGGGCATGACAAATAGCCGCCCGGCTAAAGGACCGGAGCGGTTTTTAACCTACGGGGTAGGAAACCGCCTTAGCGGTTGGTGCGCAACCGCAAGAAAGCGGTACCTGAAATCAACATGGGTCTAATTATATCCATTTAAATTCGCGGGTGTGAAGTGCCCCGGGTTTTGTTCCTAGGCGTTTGCCTTGATTTCTATTATTGCTTGCGGCGGGTGCTGGTCCCAAAATTCGGTTTCCACTTCAGCTGGCGTGCGGTAGCCCAAGCTTTGGTGAAGCCTCGTCTCGTTCCACCATGACACCCACTCAAACGTCGCGATTTCCACCTCGACAACCTCATCCCACCTGCGAGTATGGATCAGCTCGTTTTTGTAGGAACCATTAACGTTTTCCGCCAGAGCATTGTCATAGGAGTCGCCAACAGTTCCGGTGGAAGCGGCAATCCCGTGCTGGGCAAGACGCTCGTTGTAGACAACGCTGACATACTGCGAGCCGTGATCCGAATGATGAATGAGACCTGTTGTTTCCTCAGCAGACGCGATCGCCTGGTTGAGAGCTTGCAGCGGCAACGCTTCGGTGCGCATGGAATCTGATAACGCCCACCCAACGATCCGTTGGGAGTAAACATCGGTGACAAACGCGGCATACACAAAGCCTTTCTTCGTGCGCACGTAGGTAATATCAGCCACCCACAGCTTGTTCGGGCCTTCGGCTTTGAATTCTCGCTCCACCAAGTCCGGGCGCAAATCCGGCCTTTGAGGTGTGCGAGTGGTCATAGGCGAGCGGCCTTTGCCTTTGCCTGATACACCGGCTAGACGCATCAGCCGCGCGGTTTGTTCACGACCGATATCGATTCCGTCACGATGAAGAGCATGCCACATTTTCCGCACACCGTAGATGCCGTAATTATCCCGATGGATAGCACTAATGCGTTCAACCAGCACAGCATCACGAAGGCCGCGAGCACTTACCCCACGGGCCTTGGACTGACGATACCCACGCGAGGTGATGAACCCACCAGCGCGGTTTTTCTTCAACGTCTTACAGATGAACTCGACAGAGAAACGATTCCGGTATTCATCGATGAACCGGATCATTTCCGACGTTTTGGGTCGAGTTCCGACGCGAAAAAAGCTGAGGCAGCCTTTAAAAGTTCATTGGTGTCGCGTAGCTCTTGATTTTCACGGCGAAGCCTCGCGTTTTCGGCGGCCAGATCTTCAGGCACGGGTTCTGGGATGTTTCCCGCACGGCGGGCCTGTTGGGTCCATTGACGGGCTGTGTGCCATGACACCCCCAGCTTTGGGGCTACTGCCTGGCACGCGGCTTGCATCGACATATTTTCCGCCAAGATGCGGTCCTCTACAAGACGGACCACACGATCCTTCGCATCCTGGTCAAATTTTCTTGGCATATTCCAGATTTCCCATCTACTCAAACGGAACAAAACCTGGGACACTTCAGGATTTCTAGGGTTAGGTCATGATTACATCGATTTGCTGTCTCTAGTAAACGTATTTTTAAACGCATTTATATTGTTGGCCATAGGCCAGTTCCACAATCGAAACAGATCGGACCACGTAAAAGATGTATAAAGCAATGCCCCAAACGTGGGTCACGGGACTCGCTGGTAAAGACATTTCCGGAAAAGATATGTCCAACTATGACCTGACGGATATCAATCTCGAAGGAAGCATATGTAAAGGATGCTCTTTCCGCGGCTCCATGGTGGCATGGGCTAACTTGAAATCGGCAGATTTCACCGACGCAGATTTTACGAACGCAATTCTTAGCGAGTCAGACCTTCGTGGAGCGACATTAACGCGCGCTAATTTTACGAACGCATATCTAGTACCTGTTACCGCCAATCCAAGGCAATTCTCTGAATGTACAGGTTTGGATGCAAGGAATGCGATATTTTATAGCCCTTGATTGCGCCTACACGAATTCCGTTTGAACCCTTTTTTGTAATGAGCATTGAAAACGTGTAAACAACGCAATGTGAGGGTAAATCAGCGCACTCGCCGAGCCCGCCATAAAGCAGAACATATGCTAAAGCATATGTTCTGATTTGTGGTTCTAGCTGCTGGTTTCCCTAGAGAAGATGAAAGCAAGGGGCAAATCGACATGATAATGCGTGTCTCTGGGTGAACCTGGGCGGATTTTTACTTTGCGTACTTCTGGGCATTAAAAGCCTCTGACGCTGCTTCCGGGAAAGTTGGAATTGGGGATGTGGTTATGACACTACGGTTGGGCTCTATCCAACAATCGCTTTCGAAGGGATAGCCTTCTGCTGCTCGGACACGTCACTGCGTTTCGTGATGCGCACGTACTCTTGATCAATAAATTCGCTGCGCCAGCAGAGTGTCAGCGCAGCGATGTGCAGAGACAGAGATGAGGGGGCCGAGGATTAGTCGTCCTTCAGGCCGCCGATAACCTTGTTGGCCTTATCCTTCATACCCTCGGCAGCATCGAAGAGCTTATCCTTAGCCTCGGAAGCGACCTGGTCAACCCCATTAAGACCGCCTGCTTAGATTAACGAAGTTAGTGTTTGTGCTAGTGGGTATTTATCTTCTCTAACAGAACAAAATCTGGTGCCCTTCAGTTCAGATTCTTTGGCGTTCATAAGCTTAATTGCTGAAGGCAGAGGTCGAGTGCTTTTAAGTACGCACTAGTCTTAATGGTCGAAGCCCGAATACACCTTCACAACCTCAAGGAGAACTCATGACGCACTGCGCGGAGGAAGGCCTCGAAACGGCTACGGCATCGGCATCGTCGGGTGCTGCTCCCGTGCCGCAGGCTGGCAACCAGGAAGCCCGTCGTGCAGACCTGCGCCGGTGGAAAGCGATTGCGCTGTCGTTCCTGATTGGTGCGGCGGTGATCTTTTTGGGGTGTTCGTGGTGGCAGGCGTCGGAAAGCGGGGCTCCCGTCTGGGTGGGTTACGTGCGTGCAGCGGCGGAGGCAGGCATGGTGGGTGGCCTGGCGGACTGGTTTGCGGTGACCGCGCTATTTCGCCGGCCGATGGGGCTGCCCATTCCGCACACGGCGCTGATTCCGAATAATAAGGACCGCGTGGGCGATGCCTTAAGTGACTTTGTGGAGGAGAACTTCCTTACCGCGGATGCGCTTAGCGCCAAGGTGCGGGAAGCGGAGCTGCCGCTATGGCTGGCGCGCCAGGGCGTGGAGCCCGGCAAGGCGGAGGAGGTCTCCGCGTGGATTGGCGAGCGTGCCGCCAGCGTGGTCGCAGATTTGGACCCCGAAGAAGCAGAGCATTTTATCCGCACCCAAGTCATGGACCGCCTGGCCGAGCCCGAGTGGGGCCCACCGCTGGGTAGGCTGCTGGAGGGCTATATTGCAGACGGCAAGGCCCGTCCGCTGGAAGACGACCTCATTGAGTGGGCGCACGGCAAGATTCTGAGCATGGAGTCCACCGTGGTCACCGCCATCGACGAGCGGATGCCGGGGTGGGCGCCACGCTTTGCCCGCGAGATGGTGGGGGAGAAGGTCTATACCGAGCTCGTGGAATTCGCCGATGAGGTGCGCCGCAATGGCAACCATGAGGCTCGCCTGGCCATTCGCCGAAACCTGTCCAAGCTGGCCGCGGACCTGCAGTGGGACGAGGACATGCGCGGGCGCATTGAGGGCATCAAGCAAGAGATGCTCGCCTCCGACCAAGCCCAGCAGGCACCGGCGGCCATGTGGCGCACGGTATCCACCACGCTCATTGACCAGCTCAATGACCCGGAGTCTTTCCTGCGCCAGAAGATTACGGCCAAGGTAAAGGAGCTGGCGCACCGTCTGCTCGAGGACTCCGAATTCCTGGCCCAGGCTAATGCCCTCGTGGATAAGGCCGCGCGCTACGCGGTCGAGAAATTCGCGCCGGAAATCATCGCTATTATCCCAGAGACCATCAAGCGTTGGGATGCGGAGGAAGCCTCCCAGAATATCGAGCTCATGGTGGGCAAGGATCTGCAGTTTATTCGTTTGAACGGCACTATCGTCGGTTCCCTGGCAGGATTGGTGATATTCGCGATCAACCACCTGATCTTTGGTGCTTAAACACAAGGAGTAATGAGCAATGAGCGATAATAAAAAGATTTTCGATTCCCTGAAGGATGCCGGCAGCGCTGCTTTTGACGTAGCCAAGGACTTCGGCGGCCGCCTGCAAGAAGAGCGCACCCAGCACGCTCAAGGCGCGCAGGCACATAGCCCTTACGGCGCCACCGGCAAGGATGGCCTGGTGGACAAGGCCACCGCCACCGCGAAGGAATTTGGTGCTTCCTTGAAGAAGGCCGCGGACGGCACCCGCGAGTCCGCGTCTTTCGCTGACGCCAAGGGAAAGTTCTCCACCGCCTATAACGAGACCCGCGAGGGCGTCATGGACGCCTATAATTCCGCCCAGGCCCGCCGCGCGGAGAAGAAGAATGCGCCGCGCCCCGGCCAGAATTCGGCTCCTTCGCAGGGCGATAATATTATCGATGGTGAAGTAATCGATACCGACGACCCACAGAATTAATCTGCATGTATTTCCTTTATGAACTTGCCTGGAAGCTAGACAGCTACATCTTCCAAATCCTCACCCTGACCGCCATCGTCGGTGCGGTGCTCGCCGCTATCACGCGCGAGGACGCCTTCCGCGCCGGCGACCGTCAGGGCAAGTGGGTGTGGGTTGGCCTGTTGGCGGGCTCGGCCGTAGCGATGGCCACCGGCATGCCATTCCTGTCCTGGATCGGCACGGTCATTACCGGCGTGTACTGGTTTGATGTGCGCCCGCAGCTCAAGGCTATTATCAACGGCGATTACAGCTACTAATGCTTAACCTGCTCGTTGCCTCGGCCGCGACGGTCAAGGACCGCGCCGCCGATAACACCGTCGTGGTCTCCCCGCACCATGTTTCCCTCGCCGCGGGGGCCGGCGCGGCCGATATCATCTCCGTCGCCGGCTATCCCACCGGCCGCCACCACACGCTCATCAAGGCCTCTGAGGCGCGCTTGGCCATCCAATCGGGCGCCAGCGAGGTGTGGGTCAGCCTTGATGAGACCGTGACGGATGCCAATGCCGTGCTCTCCGAGCTCATCGCCATCCGCGAGGCCTGCCCCGACCCGGCCCGCTTGGGCCTCATCGTCCCAGACGCCCCGCTTGCCGATGCCGCCCTCAACGCCGCCCACCAAGCCGGTTATCAGCGCCTTATTGTGCGCAGTTCCGCAGCCGCGGCCCTGGACCACGCGGAATCGGGCGCCGGTGCCGAAGGCATGAAAAAAGGACCGGCGTTGGCCGCTGCCACTCTTCCGGTCCTCGAATTTCCCGCAGCTTTGGTTTAGGCTGCTTCCTTCGGCGCGTCCTGCTGTGGCGCGCCATTGTTGGCCCCACCATTGCCGGTGGTGCCCTCGCCGCCGGCCAGCTTATCCATGTCATTCATCGGAACATCGGTGCCGGTGATGGTGAGCTTGAGTTCGCCATCGAGCACCTCTACGGAATCGACGTTCATGTCCGAGCCCACGAACTGATCCGACATGCCGTTTTGCAGCGCGGAGGAGATGGCTTCGGTGGCCTGGTCCGGCAGCTCGAGGCCGAAGATGGAGGCCTCGGTGGCGCGGATATCCAGCTTTCCATCGTGGGCAGTGGGCTCGAGCGAGAGGTTGGCTAAGCCGCCGGCGAATTTCACGTCCAGCACATGGTCCTGCTCATTGGCGGTAATTTCCGTGACCACCATATTGCCCACCTTCTCGCTGCCGGCTTGCTCGGAAATACCCTTCTGGAAGGAGGCCAGCAGGTAGTCATCCGGCACAGTGGTAGAAGCGCGCAACTTACCGGCCACCGGATTGTCCTGGTCCGTGCTCATGTCTTCCACGTGGATCTCGGAGGCAGGCTGGCCCTTGATCTCGGTGCCGTCGATTTGCAGGGTGGACGGCGTGGTCATATCCATCTGGGAAATGGAGCCCTTAAACAACCCCAGAAGGAGCGGGCTGCCGCCGAAGCTGACGGAGGGGTCTTCTTTGACCTGGATGCCCTCTTGCTCAGCGGCCTCGTTGAACTGCGAGGTCATCTGGTTGCCGATGAACCAGCGCAGGCCAAACTCGGCCAGCAAGATGAGCACGAGAAGTGCTACGAGGATGCCAATGATGATTTTCCAGGCGAGTGAACCCGCCGATTTCTTCGAAGCCATGCGTACCAGTGTGGCGCATGAGACGGCGCGGGGCAAAGTCTGCGGTGAAGTTAGCAGGACATTTTTAACCTTGCGGCGCCACCGATTCCCAGTCCACGGTGAGCACATTATCGCGCAGGCGCCGGCGGACGGGGTGGATGTTGAAGGGGGCGTCGGCAAGCATGGCTCGCGCCCTACGCCAGCGCACGCGCGGACCGTAAGGCGCCCAGCCGGCCGCGCGGTCCCAAGCCTCGTCGGCGGCCTGAAGCAGCTCGTGGATGGGCTCGCCGGGCACATTGCGGTGGATGAGGATTTTGGGCAGGCGCTCGGCAATATCGGAGGGGCGCGCCACGTCGAACGGGTCCCACGCCAGGGTGAGCGTTCGCGGACCATGGGCATCGAGCAGCAACCAGGCCGCGCGCCGGCCGAGCTCATCGCAGGTGCCCTCCACAAAGAAACCGCCTGGGGCAAGCCGGGAACATACCGTCTGCCAGGCCTCTTCCACCTGGTCCACGTCATACTGGCGCAGCACATTAAACGCGCGCACCAGCTGCGGCCGGTAGCCGGCCAGCTCAAAGCCTCCCAGCTCGAAGCGCACGCCATCGCGCGGCGGCAGCACCCGGTCCGGGTGGATCTCCAGCCCGCGCACGTCTACCCGCGGATTCGCCCGGCGCAGCCACCCTGCCCACTCCACAGTGGTCGCATGCGAGGCCCCGTAGCCCACGTCGAGCGCCAGCGGCGCATCCACATGCCGCAGCAGCGCGGAAATCTCCGGGTGCGCGAGCATCCACCTATCGCAGCGCCGCAGCCGGTTGTGGTTGGTGGTGCCGCGGGTAATAACGCCAAAAGGCCGACCCGCAGCTGCGCTAGCGCGCAGATTATGTGCGTGGTCGGCCATAGATATTGGGTCTTGAGAGCTTAGGCGTTCTCAGAAATCCACTGTTCGGTCAGCTTGCCCTCGTTATCGAAGAGCTCACCCAGGGACTCGCCCACCTTCGGCTCGATGGCGGCGCCCATCATCGGGATATTGACGGAAATCTCGTTGACGTAGGACAGCTTGGTCATCTCGCCCTCGCCAGCCAGGGAGATATCGCCCTTGAAGTCTACCGGGGTGCCCTTGACATCCGCGGTGTAGTTAACGTCAGCAGCCTCACCATTGAGCGCGCCCACGGTAACCACGCGCTTGACCTTCAAGTCCTGGGAGACCATGGCGCGCACTGCCTCTGGCAGCAGGGTGGTCGGCAGAACCTCGAAGAGGGTGGCTACGTTATCGCTGAAGTCGTGCACCTGGCCCGCCTCAGGGGAGAGGTTGGCCACGATGTACTCCCAGTATTCCTTGGTGAGCAGCGCCTTGTGGACCTTTTCGATGGGCTGATTGATGGTTACGGTGTTTTCACTACGGGTTGACATGCCTAACAGACTACCTTGGTAGGCGTGCTTGATAAATCTTTGACGCAACAGCTCACAGCGATCGACGGCGTAGAACTGGACCCTGCCGCCACCTTCGCGGACCTGACTACGCTGCGTGTAGGCGGAAAACCGCAGGCCGCACTGCGCTGCTCGCAGCCGGAGGCCGCCGTTGCCGTGGTGCGTGCCCTTGATCACGCCGAAGTGAAATTCATCGTCGTTGGCGGCGGCTCCAACCTCTTGGTGGCCGATGGCGCAGTGGATCTCGTCGCGGTCATCCTCGATTTCGACGAGGTCTCCATGGACACCGAAACCGGCGTGGTGCGCGCACAGGCGGGTGCCGTCTGGGATGACGTAGTGGCCCGCTCCGTGCAGCTCGGCCTGGGCGGCATAGAGTGCCTCTCCGGCATTCCCGGCACCGTGGGCGCGGTCCCCGTGCAGAATGTGGGTGCCTATGGCGCGGAAATTTCTGAGGTCCTTACCCGCGTGCGCCTCTATAACCGCCGCACCGATACCGATGAGTGGGTTCCCGCCTCCGATCTAGAGCTGGCGTATCGCTATTCCAACCTGAAATTCACCGGCCGCGCCGTGGTGCTGGAGGTGGAGCTCCAGCTCGATACCGAGGGCCTTTCCCGCCCGCTGCGCTTTGGCCAGCTCACCCAGAATCCGGGCGAGCGCCGCCCCGTGGCCGAGGTCCGCGAGGAGGTATTGAAGCTCCGCCGCGGCAAGGGTATGGTGCTCGACCCCACCGACCATGACACCTGGTCCGCCGGCTCCTTCTTTACCAACCCGGTGGTGGACTCCGCTCTTGCCGACGCCGTCCAGGCCAAAGTCCGTGCCTCGCTTGGCGACGCCACCGCAGACTCCATGCCCCGCCACCCCTCTGCCGAGACCGGCCGGGAAAAGCTGTCCGCCGCCTGGCTCATTGACCGCGCCGGGTTTGCCAAGGGCTACCCGGGCTCCGGCCGGGCCACGCTCTCGACGAAGCACACGCTGGCGCTGACCAACCGCGGCGAGGCCACGGCCGCCGATATCGTGGACCTTGCCCGCACCATCCGTGACGGCGTCCAGGAAACCTTCGGCGTGGAGCTTGTGCCCGAACCCGTGTGGATCGGCCTTTCCCTCGACGAGTAGTGCGCGAGCGCGCTTTTGCTCCGAGTCTCTGGGGCATAAAATCTACAAAGCAGCCACGATAGCGCCCTTAACCACGCGGTTTTCGGGTCTATCGTGGCTGCTTTTCAGTTCGGCGCCTCTCGCGCCGGCGACTGGCTTAGGCGGCCATGACCTGGAGCCACTCATCCTTAGCGCCCAGGAATTCGCGGGCCGCCTCTTGCGCGCCCTCCAAACTGTGGTGCGCACCCCAACCGCACTGCTCTTCATTGGCGGCCGGTACCTCGGTGGCGTCAAGAATATCGTTGAGCGCGCCTTCCACCGCGCGCAGCAGCTCGTCCTGCTCCATGCCGTTGGTGATGGCGTAGAAGCCAGTGCGGCAGCCCATCGGGGCGAAGCCGATGAGCTTATCGGTGTAGTTGCGCATGAAGTTTGCCATCATGTGCTCCACCGAATGCAGCGCCTTGGTATCCAGGTGATCCTGGTTAGGCTGGCAAAAGCGCAGGTCATACTTGATGATTTCGACGCCGCCGCCCAAATCCGTGCGGTCGGCTACGCGGATATATGGCGCGCTGACTAGGCGGTGGTCGAGTTCGAAGGACTTAACGTTGAGCTTCTTGTCATTCTGTTCAGTCATGCTTCTCCAGTGTAATCACGGCTGAGTGTCACTTCCTGAAATAGATTCTTTACCGCATACGCTGGGATAATATGAGCACTCTCGACGACGCCGCTGAGGCCCCCGGCGCCGCACGCACCCCTGGGGACTTGCCTTCTGCCGAACAGCCTGACGGCGAGCAGCCCGCCGGCCGCCAGCCTGCCGGGACTCCGTCGAGCGCCGCGGCTACTCCGGTAAGCGAATCCGGGTACGAGGGGGCGGATAAGATCGTGCCCAGCACCGCGCCCACCGTGGTCAAGATTGCGGGCCACACCGAGGAAGTAGATCCCCTGGCCCGCGGTAACCGCTTACGTAAGGAAAGCTGGGGGCTGGTGGCGCGCCGCGTGTGGGCCGATTTCTTTCACGATGCCTTGATGGATCGTGCGGCCACGATGACGTACTTCACGCTCATGGCCTTTGCTCCCACGGTGCTAGCCGCCTATTCCATCGCCACGCTCATCTTTTCCTCGCGGCGTGCCGAGGTGCACGAATTGACCTCACACTTCATTGCGGACTACGTGCCCAGTTCCATGACGGAGCAGGCCGAAAAACTGGTGGGCTCCATCATTGGTTCCACGGCGCAAGGCACCTTCGCGCTGGTGGTATCCGTGCTAGTTTCGCTCTTTGCGGCCTCGGCCTATGTGCGCGCCTTCTCGCGCACGGCTAATACCGTCTATGGACGAGTGGAAGGCCGCGGAATCATCCGCACCTGGGCGTTGATGTGGGGGCTTACCATCGTCCTCGTCATCGGTGCGGTCATCGTGCTCTTTGCTAACCTGCTGCGCGATACCATCGTGAGCGGCGTTATCAATCCGCTCGCGGGCAAGTTGGAGATGCAGGGCACCGCGGACTTTTTGGGTGGGATCTTCATGCCAGTGTGGAATTGGCTGCGCTTCCCGCTCACCGTGGCGATCGTGCTGAGCTTGATCGCTATTTTGTATCACTTTTCCCCGAACGTGCGGCCAGCGCGCTTTCGGTGGATAACCCTAGGCTCCGTCGTAGCGCTGAGCACCAATGTTGTGGTGTGGGGAGCATTTGCGCTGTATACCCAGCGCTTTGCCGGAGCCAGCGTCTATGGCGCCTTCAGCCTCATCATGGCCGTATTCATGGCCGTGTGGCTATCTAATACGATGCTCATTCTGGGCATCAAGCTCGATGCGGAGATCCTGCGCGCCAAGGAACTGCAATTGGGCCTGCGCGCCGCGCGGCATATCCAGGCCCCGCCGCGTTCCGACGCCGCCGCTAAGTCCCAAGCCCGCGCCCAGCACGACCTTGAGGAGCGTTCCGAGCGCATCTACGAGCAGGCGGTGCGCCGGGAAGAGCGTTAAGAAGGCTAGCCCTGGTTGAGCAGCGCGAGCAGATCGCGCTGGACATCGCGGCGGCGCAGCTTGCCCAGCTGATCGCCGGCGAGCTCATCCATGGCAAAGAAGCGCTGCGGGACCTTATAGCGCGCCACCAACCCGCGGCAATGGTCGCGCAAGGCGGATTCGTCGAGCTGCGCGCCGGGGGCAAGCACCACGCAGGCTGCGACGTCCTCCGAACCATCGGAGCGAGGAAGGCCCACGACCGCGGCCTGGGCAATATCAGGATGGGAGGTTAAAGCCTCCTCGACCTCGCCGGGGTAGACATTGAAGCCACCGGTGATGATGATTTCCTTGATGCGGCCCACCAACCGGATATGGCCGTCAGGCTCGCGCACGCCCATGTCCCCGGTGCGGAACCAGCCGTCATGGAAGGCGGCGGCGGTGGCGGGGGCGTCGGCAAGGTAGCCGTTAAAGACTTGCGGGCCGCGGGCGAGGATCTCGCCGGCCTCGCCATCCGGCTGGGTGCGGCTGAGGTCGTGAGGATCGCCGATGCGCAGCTGCGTATCCGGCAGCGGCAGGCCGATGGTGCCGGCGCGCCGGGTGCCATCGAGGGGATTGATGGTCAGCACGGGAGAGGTCTCCGTAAGCCCATAGCCTTCCACCAGTATGCCGCCGGTGCGCGCCTCCCATGGCTCGATGATGCGCGAGGGGAGGGAAGCTGCGCCCGAGATGGAATAGCGCACCCTGCCGAGATCCGTGGGCGCGTCGGACGCGGCTGTGTCTGCGGCCGCGGGTGTGGACGCCATGGCGCGCTCGTAGATGGTGGGCACGCCCGGCATCCAGGTGGGGCGGCGCACGGCAAGGGCCGCGGTCACCGCGTCGGTGTGTGGGGCAGGCAGCAGGATGATCTCGGCCGCACAGCGCACCGCGAGGAGCACGCTCATCGTCAGGCCATAGGAATGGAACATGGGCAGCGCGGCCAGAAAGCGCTCATGTCCAGCGCGCAGCGGGGCCTGGGTTTCTAGCTGCAGGCAGTTGGCCGCGAGGTTGCCGTGGGTTAAGACCACGCCCTTGGGGCGGGCGGTGGTGCCGGAGGTGTAGAGGATAAGGGCGGCGTCGGCAAGCGCGGCAGGGTGCGGTTCCACCGGGGCGCCGGTGAGGGGAAGCGGCTCGCTGAGGGAAACGGCAATGGTGGTCTCTACCTGCGCGGACACGGTGGGGGCGATGTCCTCCCAGGCAATCGCCACGCGGGCGCCATGGTGGGCGAGCAGCGGGGTGAGCTCGTGCGCGGTATAGCGCGGATTGTGCTCCACCACCACCGCGCCCAGGCGCAGGATGGCGAAGAATGCCACCACGTGCTGCGGGCAATTGGGCAGCAGGAGCGCCACACGGTCGCCGGGGCGCACGCCCATCTCGCGCAGGGTACCGGCCGCGGCCGCCACCTGGGCGTCGAGCTCGCCATAGGTGAGCGTGTGGCCAGCGAAGTAGGTGGCGGGGTGCTGGGGAAACCTCGCGACGGCGGACGCGAGGAAATCCGTCAAGGTAGCGCCGTAATGAATATCTGCCATAGCCGCTAAGTTTATGCCTTTGCCTCCAGCAGCTCGAGTAGGTCCTTGCGCACCTGGTGGCGACGGATTTTGCCCAGATGGTCGCGCGCCAGATCTTCGAAGTGGTAGAAGGTGCGCGGCACCTTATAGCGGGTCAGGCGTGCGCGGCAGAATTCCTTCAGGCCTTCTGGATCGAGCACGGCGCCATCGCGCAGGGTGACGCAGCCGACGACATCCTCGGAGCCATCCTGGCGCGGGCGGCCCACGGCGGCGACATCCACGACGTCGGGATGCTGGGCAATCGCCTCTTCCACCTCGGCGGGATAGACGTTGAAGCCGCCGGTGATGATGATTTCCTTGATGCGGCTGACCAGCTTGATATAGCCATCCGGTTCCATGAGTGCCATATCACCGGTGCGGAACCAGCCATTGTGGAAGGTCTTTTCGGTAGCGGCGGCATTGCCAAAGTAACCCTGGAAAATCTGCGGACCGCGCGCGAGCATCTCGCCCGGTTGGCCATCGGGCTGGGCCTCATCCAGGTTCTCAGGGTTGGCGATGCGCACCTCCGTATCCGGGAAGGGCACGCCTACATAGCCGGGGCGGTGCTTGCCGTTCATGGGATTGGCCGTAAGTACCGGGGAGGTCTCCGTCATGCCGAAGCCCTCCACCAACCGGCCGCCGGTCATGGTCTCCCAGCGCTCCACAATCTCTATGGGCAGCGTGGCGGCGCCGGAGAAGGCATTGCGGATGCCGCTTAAGTCGACGTCTTTTTCTTCCGCCGCGTCCATGATCTTCTGATACAGCGTGGGCACGCCCGGCAGCCAGGTAGGCGTGCGTTTCTTTACGATGTCCATAATCAGCGGCATCTGCGGGGAGGGGACCAGGATGAGCTCAGCGCCAAGGTAGATGCTGAAGATGCACAGCGTGGTCATGCCATAGGCGTGGAAGATGGGCAATGCCGCGAGGAAGCGCTCTTGTTGCTTGCCCATCTGTGGCACCCAGGCCTTGCCCTGAATGGCATTGGCAATGAGGTTGCCGTGTGAGAGCAGGGCACCCTTGGGCTTTCCGGTGGTGCCGGAGGTATAGAGGATGAGCGTGATATCGTCCTGGGAGATCTCAGGGATATCGAGGTCCGAGCCATCGCCGCCAATGGCCGCGCCGATGAGGGTGGACCACTCCACGGTATTGGGTGCGGGGCTGGTGAGCTGCTCGCGCTTGGCGGCCAACGGCGGGATGGGCAGGCGCAGTGCGAGGCGCTTGAGTGGTGGCATGGCATCGACCATATTGACGGAGACGATGGTCTCCAGCGGGGTGGTCGAGCGTAGCTTTTCCAGAGTGGAGGCGGTTTTATCCCAGGAGATGACCACGCGCGCCCCATGGTCATTGAGCAGCCCTTCCAGCTCCGGGGCGGTATAGAGCGGGTTGTGCTCGACCACGGTGGCGCCAAGCAATTGCACCGCATAGAACGCGGCGACGTGTTGGGGGCAGTTCGGTAGCACGATGGCCACCTTGTCGCCGGGGCGAATACCAAAAGCCTTGAGACCGGCCGCAGCGGCGCGCACCTGGGTATCGAGCTCCGCGTAGGTCTGTGTCTTTCCGAAGAAGTAGGTGGCGGATTTATTGGCATTGACCCGCAGGTTATTGCGGTAGTAGTCGACGATGGTTTTATCGCCGTAGTCCAGCGTGTGTGGGGTCCAATCGCTGTAGTGCTCGAGCCAAGCTCGGGAGGTGGAAGCGGACACGCGGAAAACCTTTCGTTTGGCTACAAAAACTATTTCTGAGGGGATAGCATATCCCAAATATGAGGAATCCCTCTAGTTTTCTTCCAGTGTCAGCAAAAAACGTTTGGCTTCCAGACCACCCGCATAGCCGCCGAGACCGCCATCGCTGCGCAGCACACGGTGACATGGCCGCACGATGAGCAGGGGATTGGCGCCGCACGCACTGCCCACGGCCCGCGTCGCGCCGGGCCGGCCCAGCAGCTTGGCCATGTCGCGGTAGGTGACCGTCTCCCCATAGCCAATCTCGGCCAGCCGCGCATGCACTGCGGCGCGAAAGTCGGTCGTCGCAGGCGGGGCGAGGGGCAACTCGAAGGCGCGGCGCTGGCCGGCGAAATACTCCGCGAGCTGTGTCTGGGCGGCGTCGAGCACGTCCGCGCTGCGCTTTTCGACGCCCCCTTCTTCCACACCGCCCACCGCTTCCTGCAAGGTGCTGGCCGCGGTGATGTCCACGCGGGAAAGCCCCCGCGGGCTCGCCTGCAAGCGCAGGGGTCCGAGGGGGCTATCGATAAGGCGGAACATGTTAGTTCTGTTCGGCCTCGAGGCGGCGGATGAGGTCCGCTTGGACCTCGCGGCGGCGGATCTTGCCCATCTGGTCCTTGGCCAGCTCCTCAAAGTGGTAGAAGGTGCGCGGGACCTTGTAGCGGGTCAGGCGCTCGCGGCAGTAGTCCTTGAGTCCCTCCGGATCCAGGGCGGCGCCATCGGCGAGGTCGAGGCAGGCCACGACGTCCTCGGAGCCGTCCTCGCGCGGGCGGCCGACCACGGCGACGTCATCGATGCTCGGGTGCTCGCGCAGGATTTCTTCCACCTCGCCCGGATACACGTTGAAGCCGCCGGTGATGATGATTTCCTTGATGCGGCTGACCAGGCGGATAAAACCGTCTTCTTCCATGACGCCCATATCGCCGGTGCGGAACCACTCGCCGTGGAAGGCGGCCTCGGTGGCCTCTTCATTGTTGAGGTAGCCCTTGAAGATCTGCGGGCCGCGGGCCAGAACCTCGCCTTCGACGCCGTCCGGCTGGGTCTCGTCCAGATTATCCGGGTTGGCAATGCGCACCTGCGTATCTGGGAACGGAATGCCCACGTAGCCTGGGCGGCGGTCGGTGCTCATGGGGTTGCCCACAATAATCGGCGAGCACTCGGTGAGGCCATAGCCCTCCACCAAGAGGCCGCCGGTGTAGTTCTCCCACTTATTGACCGTGTCCGAAGGCAGGGTAGACGCGCCGGAGAAGGCCGCGCGCACACCCTTGATGGGGATTTCCTGATCCTCGGCGGCCTTCACGATGCGCTCATAGAGCGTCGGCACGCCCGGAACCCAGGTCGGGGTGTGCTTCTTCATCAACTGCATGATGAGCGACATATCTGGCTTGGGCAGGATAACTAGCTCGCCGCCGATGAACTGCGCCAAGGTCACGTTCATGGTCAGGCCATAAGCGTGGAAGAAGGGGAGGGCTGCCAGCATGCGCTCCGGCTTATCGCCCAAACCTGGTACCCACGCCTTGCCCTGCATCAGGTTAGAAAACAGGTTGCCGTGCGAGAGCATGGCGCCCTTCGGGGCGCCGGTGGTGCCAGAGGTGTACATAATCAGCGCGATGGTGTCCTTGTCCACGTCCTCCGGCGTGGTGATATCGCTACCATCGCCGCCGATGGCGTTGCCCACCAAGGTCTCCCACGGCACGGTATTTGGCGCCGGGGACGAGAGCTGCTCGCGCTTGGACTTCAGCGGCGGGATGGGCAGGCGCAGGGCGGCGCGCTGCAGGGTGGGCATGGCGTTGATCATGTTGATGGACACGACCGTTTCCAGATTGGTGGTCGCGCGCAGCTTCTCCAAGGTCGGGGCTGCCTTATCCCAGGCAATGGCAATGCGCGCGCCGTGATCCTGGAAGAGCCCCTCCAGCTCGTGGGCGGTGTAGAGCGGGTTGTGCAGCACCACCTGGGCGCCCAGCTTCAAGATGGCGTAGAACGCCGCGATGTACTGCGGCGAGTTTGGTGCCACGATGGCTACGCGGTCACCGGGGCGCACACCGAAGGCCTTCAAGCCAGCGGCGGCAGCGCGAACCTGCCGGTCCAGCTCCGCATACGTTTGGGTGCGCCCGAAGAAGTAGGTGGCCGGTTTATCGGCGTTGACCTCAAGATTGTTGTCGTAGATATCCAGCAACGTGGTCTCGCCGTACTCGAGGTGGTGCGGTGTCCATTCCGGGTAATACTGGAGCCAAGCCTGTGATTCGTATGCGGACAAAACTATACCTTTCGGTGGCGTAGGTTTCTGGCAGGGGCCAGTATAGCGCCGGTAGAATTGAGCGCCATGCGCATCGCCATGATCTCTATGCATACCTCGCCGATTGAACAGCCCGGCTCGGGGGATGCCGGCGGCATGAACGTCTACGTCCTCAATAGTGCGCGCCAACTGGCTCGCCGGGGAATAGAGGTGGACGTCTACACTCGCGCCACCCGGCCTAGCCAGGGCGAAATCATTGCGGTCGAGCCCGGCCTGCGCGTTATCAATATTGTCGCGGGCCCGTACGAGGGCCTGGATAAAGAGGATCTGCCCACCCAGCTGGCCGCTTTCGCGGGCGGCATGGTGCAATTTGCCAAATGGCAGGGCAAGAAATATGACCTTATTCACTCCCACTATTGGCTCTCTGGTCAGGTGGGCTGGCTACTGCGGGATCTCTGGGGCATACCGCTCATCCACACGGCCCATACTCTGGCCGCGGTAAAAAACGCTTCTCGGACGGCGGATGACACCCTGGAGTCCGAGGCCCGCCGCATCTGCGAGCAGCAATTGGTGGATAACGCGGACCTGCTCGTGGTCAATACCGAGCAAGAGGCCCGCGACTTAGCCGAGCACTACGACGCCGAGTGCGACATCATTCGCGTGGTCTCGCCCGGCGCCGACGTCGAGCTATTTACCCCAGGCACGGACCGCAATACAGAGCGCTCCCGCCGCGAGCTGGGCATTCCACTGCATACCAAGGTGGTGGCCTTTGTGGGGCGCCTGCAAAAATTCAAGGGCCCAGAGGTCCTCATTCGCGCCACGGCCGAGCTCTTCCGCCGCGAACCGACCCGCAACCTGTGCGTGGTCATTTGTGGCGGACCATCGGGGGCTAATACGGCGCCGGAGGCCTATAGGGAGTTGGCGCGCGAGTTGGGCGTCGATAAGCGCGTGCGCTTTTTGGGTGCCCGCCCGCCAGAGGAGCTGGTGGGGGTCTACCGCGCGGCCGATATTGTGGCGGTGCCTAGCTATAACGAGTCCTTCGGCCTGGTGTCGCTGGAGGCCCAGGCTTCTGGCACGCCGGTGGTAGCCGCGGCCGTCGGCGGGCTGCCCATCGCCGTAGCCGAAGGGGAGACCGGCCTGCTGGTGCACTCGCACGACCCGTCCGACTGGGCCGATGCTCTAGCCCGCCTGCTTGACGACGACCCCATGCGCATCGCCATGGGCGAAGCCGCCGTCGCCCACGCTGCGCGCTTTAGCTGGGCCAGCTCCGCCGCCGCGCTCGCAGAAATCTATGACGAGGCCAGCCGCATCAAGGTCCCGGATTGCCATCAACGGCGGGCGATTGGGGATTAAACCCCGACGCCGGTAGTAATTTCGTGGCATGCTGGAGGCATGACTAACGGAAAACTGATTCTTCTTCGCCATGGCCAATCCAAGTGGAACGAGTCCAACCAGTTCACTGGCTGGGTCGATGTAGATCTGACCGAAAAGGGCGAGGCGGAAGCCAAGCGCGGCGGTGAGCTGCTCGCGCAGGAAGGCGTTCTGCCCGATGTCCTCTATACCTCTCTTCTTCGCCGTGCTATCCGCACCGCGAACATCGCACTCAACGCCGCCGACCGCCACTGGATTCCAGTGGTGCGCGACTGGCGCCTCAACGAGCGCCACTACGGCGCCCTGCAGGGGCTGAACAAGGCCGAGACCAAGGAAGAATACGGTGAGGAAAAGTTCATGGCATGGCGCCGCTCCTATGACACGCGCCCGCCGGAGCTGGCCGATGACTCCGAGTACTCCCAGACCAATGACCCGCGCTACGCCGACCTGGAAAAGGTCCCGCAGACCGAGTGCCTGAAGGACGTCGTCGCCCGCTTCGTTCCGTACTTCGAGGAAGAAATCCTCCCACGCGCCAAGAAGGGCGAGACCGTGCTCATCGCCGCACACGGCAACTCCCTGCGCGCATTGGTCAAGCACCTGGACAATATCTCCGATGATGATATTGCCGGCCTGAATATTCCGACCGGCATCCCGCTGGTGTATGAGATCACCGAGGATGGCTCCGTAGTAAACCCAGGTGGCACCTACCTGGATCCGGAAGCCGCCGCTGCCGGTGCCGCCGCCGTTGCTGCGCAGGGCGGTAAGTAAGAAACTGCGCCACAGTCCCCGGGGAGTATTCCCTGGGGACTTTGTGGTGGATAGGGTAGACACGTGGAATTGATTCTTTCCTTTGCCGCCGGCGTGGTGGCCTGCGGGCTGGCGCTGCCAGCGATTTCTTGGCTGCGCGGGCGCATTGCGCGCTACCGCCAAGCCACCGATGCCGAGGCCAACCAGGTCACGACGGTCAGCCAGGTGCTGCACTTGGCCGTGCAGGGCTCGCCGACGGCCCTGGCGGTGTTGGACCGCAGCCAAGAAATCGTCATGTCCAATTCCGCCGCCCACGAGATGTCCCTGGTGCATGATCGCGCCGTGAACCCGGACGTGTGGCAGACCGCGCAGGAGGTCTTCGAGGATAAGGAGACCCGCACCGTCGACCTGGCCATTCCCAAGCGCCGCACTGGCCACCGCGTCACACAGGTCAAGGCGGTAATTAAGCCGCTGACGCTTAACGACGGCCGCTTTGTCATCATCTACGGCACCGATGAGAGTGAAAACGTCCGCATGGAATCCGCCCGCCGCGACTTCGTGGCAAACGTCTCCCACGAGCTCAAGACCCCCGTCGGCGGCATTGCCCTGCTGGCCGAGGCCTTGCTACAAGACCCCGGTGACCAGGAAACCGTGGAGTACTTTGGCAATAAGGTTTACAAGGAAGCCAACCGCATGGCCGATATGGTCAGCGAGCTTATTTCCCTGTCCAAATTGCAGGGCGCCGAGGCCTTGCCGGAAATGGAACCGTTGGCCGTCGATGACCTCATCGAGGAAGCGCTCACGCGCAACCAACTGGCTGCGGAGGCTCGCTCCATCGAGCTCAACCGGGGCGCCTCGGTTGGCGTGCAGGTCAAAGGAGATAGGTCCCTGCTGGTTACCGCACTATCTAACCTCATCTCCAACGCGATTAACTATTCGCCGGAGAAGATGCCGGTATCGGTCTCCCAGAAAGTCGTGGACGGTGGGGTCGTGCTCATCCGCGTCACCGACCGCGGCATCGGTATCGCACCGGATGATCAAAAGCGCGTCTTCGAGCGCTTCTTCCGCGTAGACCAAGCCCGGTCGCGGCAGACCGGAGGTACTGGCCTAGGATTAGCAATTGTTAAACACGTGGTGGCCAACCACGGCGGCAACATCAAACTGTGGTCCCGGCCCGGTACGGGTTCTACATTCACCATTGAGTTGCCTATCTACAGGGAAGAAAAGCCAGCGCAGGATGCTGGCATGAAGGATAATGAGAATCAGGATGCCGTCACTGCGGCGGCGCCTGGGCTCCCGCGTGCAGTAGCACGCGTTGCAGCACGTCGAAAGGATAAAGCACAATGACCACCATCCTCATCGTTGAAGATGAAGAGTCGCTGGCAGATCCGCTGGCATTCCTCCTCCGCAAGGAGGGCTTCGAGCCGATCATTGCGCACGATGGCCCCACCGCGCTGGAAAAGTTTGCCGCTAACGACATCGATATCGTCCTTCTAGACCTCATGCTGCCCGGCATGTCCGGCACCGAGGTATGCAAGCAGCTGCGCACCACCTCGTCCGTGCCGGTCATCATGGTGACCGCGCGCGATTCCGAGATCGACAAGGTCGTCGGCCTCGAGCTGGGCGCTGATGATTACGTGACCAAGCCTTATTCCTCCCGCGAGCTCATCGCGCGTATCCGCGCGGTCCTGCGCCGCGGCCACGATTCCGGCGCCGGTGCCGACGCCGAGTTGGAGGAAGAAGTAGCCGATCAGATCCTCGAGGGCGGCCGCGTCAAAATGGACGTGGAACGCCACACCGTTACCGTCGCGGACGAGCCGGTATCCATGCCTCTTAAGGAATTCGACCTCCTGGAGTACCTGCTGCGCAACGCCGGCCGCGTGCTCACCCGTGGCCAGCTCATTGACCGCATCTGGGGCGCCGATTATGTTGGCGATACTAAGACGCTCGACGTCCACGTCAAGCGCCTGCGCTCCAAGATCGAGGAGCAGCCCTCCCGCCCGAAGCACCTGGTTACGGTGCGCGGCCTGGGCTATAAATTCGAGCTCTAGCTCTCCGCCTGCTGGCTTCCTGCCTGTAGGCTCCCGGCCTTCACGCTGGCCGGGTGCTGCGTGAGCTGGACGCCGTGCTCTGCCGCCGCGGCGCGTGCCTTGCAGTGCGCGGCCAGAATCTCATAGGACTCCCGGCCCATGAGCGCTACCAGCTCGTCTTCGTGCGATTGCCACATCGGCAGCGGGTTGGCGTGGCAGGCCGCATCAGCCGAGCAATACCAATCAAAGTCTTCGCCGCCATTACCCCAACCGCGGCGGTCATACTCGCCGATCTGCGTGCGCAAAATCTCCTGCCCATCCGGGCGCTCTTCATAATCCTCGTATCGGCGCAGCGGCAACTGCCAGCACACCTCGGGTTTTACCACCGTGAGTTCCTCGCCGGTATCGACAGCCCACTGGTGCAGCGCGCAGCCCGTACCCGTTGCCCAGCCGGCGCGGTTGGCAAAAATGCACGCGCCATCCACAATGGGTGTCTTCAGCGCCGGTTCCGGTTCGCCGTCCTCGCCGTCGAGCTCGTCCCATTCCAGCCACGGCTCCAACTCGTCCGTAGCGTCCTGCGCGAGGAACTCATCTACCCCCGCTGGGCGCAGCTGCCAATACTTGGCAGGCATGCGCGAAACGGCGTCGTAAAGCTGGTCGCGGTCTTCCTCATCGGCCATATAGGCGCCATGCACGCAGCAGCCCACCTCGGGCTGGCTCTTATCGATGCCCCGGCATGCCGACGTTCCAAATTGGCAGCTGTAGTGCGATTCCACCCATGTCAGGTCGATGGAAAAGACGTGGTGCGGGTCGTTCGGGTTGGTAAATTCAAACCACTCCCGCGGGAAATCGGGGGCCTCTTCGCGGCCCGCTCTTATCGACGCCGCCGCGGGCGAGCTCGCGGGAAAACCTAGGTATACCGTGTCAGATTTTGGGCGATTCACACCTAACCACGGTAGACCTACTACGCTATTAGTGTGCGATTAGGTGTATTAGACGTCGGAAGCAATACCGTCCACCTCGTTGCGGTCGATGCCGCGACGGGCGGGCGGCCTACTCCGATGAGCGATTGGAAGACCCCGCTCCGGCTGGTAGAACAGCTGGACAAGAAGGGCAACATCCATGAAAAGGGTGTAAAGAAGCTGGTCAGCGCCGTAGCGGAGGCGAGCGAGCTGGGCGAAAAGTTGGGCTGCGCTGAATTTATCGCCTTTGCTACCTCGGCGGTGCGCTCCGCGCATAATTCGGAGGCCGTGCTCGATGAGGTGGAAAAGCAGACCGGCGTACGCCTGCAGATTCTCTCCGGCGTGGAAGAAGCCCAGCTGACCTTCCTTTCCGCACGCCGCTGGTACGGCTGGTCCGCCGGCCGTATTACCAACCTGGACATCGGCGGCGGCTCGCTAGAGCTGTCCACCGGTACCGACGAGCACCCCGACCTTGCCTTCTCCCTCGACCTGGGCGCTGGCCGGTTGACCCATAATTGGTTCGACACTGACCCGCCGGAGAAAAAGAAGGTAAGCGCGCTGCGCGATTTTATTGATGCGGAGCTTGAGGACGCCGCTCAGCAGATGAAGGCCATGGGCCCCGCTGGCCTTGCCGTGGGTACCTCCAAAACCTTCCGTACGCTGGCGCGCCTGACCGGTTCCGCCCCCTCGTCTGCCGGCCCATACGTCAAGCGCACGTTAACTGCACCGGGTCTGCGCCAGTTGATTTCCTTCATCTCTCGCATGACTGCGGCAGACAGAGCGGACCTAGAAGGTGTAAGTTCTAACCGATCGCACCAAATCGTTGCCGGCGCTCTGGTGGCCGAGGCATCCATGCGAGCCTTGGACATCGAGAAGCTGGAAATCTGCCCGTGGGCGCTGCGTGAGGGCGTCATTTTGCGCCGGACCGACAAGGGATTGGAATAGGAAGAGATCATGGCTGACAAGAACAAGTTGACCGTGGCAGAGCTGCTGGCTCGCGATAAAAAGGCCCGCGGCGAAAAGGGCGGCAAGGACGACAAGCGTTCGCGTCGCCACCGCCGCAGCCTGGATGAAGGCGGCATTTCCGTTGCCGAGCTAACCGGCAATCTTAAGAAGGTCGAAGCTTCGCCTGCCGAGGCCAAGCACACCTCCGTCTCTATCGACGAGGACGCTCCCGTCATCCGCGCCCCCAAGGCCGCTGACGCGACCGGTGCCGACTCCGCAAAGAAGTCCACCGACAAGCCTGCAGCCAAGGCTGCCGCAAAGCCTGCTGCGTCCGCCCCGTCGGCTGCACAGCCCACCGCAAAGAAGTCGGCTTCTGCCGGCGCGGCACAGGAGGCGGCGAAGAAGAATCAGCCTTCTGCCGATGACACCGCGGTAATCCAGCGCGTGGATAAGGCGAAGGCGGACGACGCCAAGCCTGCTGCCGACAAGCCTGCCGCGGCGAAGGCGGCTACGGCCAAGCCCGCAGCGGAGAAGCCGACCACAGACAAGGCCGGCGCGGACAAGGCCACCGCAGCGAAGCCCGCTGCCGAAAAGCCCGTCGCTGAAAAGCCGAAGGCCGACAAGGGCGCAAAGGCGGCCGGAGCGGGAGCTGCGGCAGCTGGCGCTGGAGCGGCCGCTGCGGCGGCGGTGCCGGCGTCGAAGAAGGCGGGCGTCGCTAAGAGTGCAGAGGAAACCGGCAACCTTCCTAAGGTCGAGGACGACGAAGAGTGGATCGAGGAAGAGCACGAGAAGCTCAACCCGGTTTCCATCCTGCTGATGATTGTTGCGGGCATCCTGCTGGCGATTGTCATCTTCAAGGGCTTTGAGATTCTGTGGGATAGCTTCCCGCGCCTGATCGTCGCCATCCTCGCGTTGTGCGTCACCGCGATTATGGTGGGCGTGACGCACGCCCTGCGCACCGCGCGCGATGGATTCTCCATGTTCCTGGCCGGCTTTACCGGCCTTATCCTGACCTTCGGCCCGCTGCTGTTGGTTATGCTCTAAGCCCCTCGCTTGTCGACGCCCCGGTTACCCCTCGTGGTAGCCGGGGTTCCGCATTTTTGGCATGGTGGAGACTATGACAAAGATTGCAATTTTAGGTGGCGGACAAATCGGTGAGGCTTTGACCTCGGGACTCGTAGCATCGGGCTTTGCGGGCTCGGATATCACGGTCACCAACCGCACCGAATCCCGCAGCCAGGAACTCAAAGAGACTTATGGCGTCGCCACCACCAGCGATAATGCGGCGGCGGTGGACGGCGCGGACTATATCTTCGCGTGCGTGAAACCCTACGCCATCCTAGACCTGCTCGAAGGCCTTGAGCCGGCCAAGGATGCCGTGGTCGTGTCCATGGCCGCGGGCCTGACGCTAGAGCAGCTGCAGGGCGCGGCGGGCGAAGGCGTGCCGGTGGTGCGCGTTATGCCCAATACCCCCATGTTGGTGCGCCGCGGCATGTGCACCTGCGCGGCCGGTGAGCACGTGAGCGAGGCCCAGATGGACGGCGTGCGTGAGCTGCTGGAGGCCGTCGGCGAGGTAGCGGTCATCCCGGAGAAGAATATCGACGCCGCCACCGCACTGGCAGGTTCCTCCCCGGCCTACTTCTTCCTTGTAGCAGAAGCGCTTGTCGACGCCGGCGTACAGCTCGGCCTTCCCCGCGACGTCGCCGAGAAGCTTGCCGCCCAGGCCGCAGCCGGCTCTGGTGAGATGCTGGCTAGCTCCGGCCGCTCGGCCACCCAGCTGCGTGCTGGCGTAACCTCGCCGGGCGGCACCACCGCGGCCGCCGTCCGCGAGCTGGAGGAGTCCGGCCTACGCGGCGCGTTCTACCGCGCGGCAGAGGCCTGCTCCGATAAGGCCAAGGAACTCGGCTAGCGCCGCCGTGTGCGACCTCCCCGTGGTGGGGGTGTACCCACCCGGGAGTGTTGGGGCGGGTGTTAAGCAGCGCTTTTAGGGGAAACCCTAATGAATGCTGTGAAAAAATTTGGCACTTGGGTCGCATTAGTCACATGTTTCACGATAGGCTAGGGCAAGCACGTGCGTGAAGTCCTGTGGGAGGGGAAGCCTACAGCGCGTAACGAGCTGAAGGGTTAGATATATATGGCAAATGAAGAAAAGGGAACCTTTCTGACGATCGCGGAGGTCGCCGAGATTATGCGCGTCTCCAAGATGACCGTCTACCGTTTGGTTCACGCAGGCGAAATGCCGGCTGTTCGCGTCGGACGCTCCTTCCGCGTTCACGAGTCTGCCGTCAACGAGTACCTGGAGGCTTCCGTCTACGGAGCCTAGGCTCGCGCCGCACAGACAGTGCCCACCTCTGTTGGCCCTCGTGGTCAGCGGTGGTGGGCGCTGTTGTTTCTCGCTGTTGTTGTCGCGGGCCCTTTTTGGTCACGGGCTGGGTGCTGGGTAAGATGGTGTGCATTCGTGTCGGCTCGCTGATGTGGCCCGCGGTCCGTGTGGCCACGGCGGCAAGAGTGCACCTTCGCCGTTTTAGCGCTGACAAGTTTTACAGTACGTACTACACGAAAGTGAGGACTCCATGGGTTCCGTCATTAAGAAGCGCCGCAAGCGCATGTCCAAGAAGAAGCACCGCAAGATGCTGCGCCGCACCCGCGTGCAGCGTCGTAAGCTGGGCAAGTAAACCCAGCCCGCTTCTTGCCCTCCGCCATTGTGCGGAGGGTTTTTGCATGCTTGCCGACGTCCCCCAGCGCCCGCTACCGCCCTTGCTACCGCCGGTAGTAGCGCCAGCCGCCATAGGAGAAGGCGGCGGTGGCCAGTGCCGGCAGGCCATAGGTGCGGATGGCGCGGCGCACGGAGCGATAGTCACGCACGAGCCAGCCGCGGTCGCCGGCAATATCGCGCAGCTTGCGGTCCGGGTTAATGGCCACGGCGGTGCCGACCATGGACAACATGGGCACGTCATTGGCGGAATCCGAATACGCGGTGCAGCGCGAGAGGTCGAGGCCTTCGATGGTCGCGAGCGCGGCCACGGCGTGCTTCTTGCCGGGCCCGTGGAGGATATCGCCGACCAGCCGTCCGGTGAACTTGCCGTCCTTGACCTCCGCGACGGTGCCGAGCGCGCCCGTAAACCCGAAGCGACGGGCGAGCACCTGCGCCAGCTGGACCGGGGTGGCCGTCACCAGCCATACCTGCTGGCCGGCGGCTAGGTGCATCTCCGCCAGTTGCGTGGTGCCGGGGTAGGCGCGGCGGGCCAGCGAGGCGTCCACGATCTCCTCGCACAAATCCACCAGCTCGTCGACGCTGCGGCCTTTGACAAACTCCAGCGCCTGCGCGCGGCCGGCGGCCACGTCCTTGGCATTTTCGCTGCCGGAGACGCGGAACTTGAGCTGCTTCCACGCAATCGGCAGGATTTCAGAAAGCCGGAAGTAGCGCTTGCGCGCCAAGCCAAAGGCGAATTCCACGAGGGAAGAGCCTTGGATGAGGGTGTTGTCGACGTCGAAAAACGCTGCCGCGCCCACATCCACCGGCACGTCCGGGTCCTGGGCGGTGATGCGCTGCGCGCCAGCCGCGTCATAGGAGCCGGTTACCGAGTCCACGCCGGAGGCGAAATCCTCCAACTCCAGCCCAAATTCCTCCAGCGCCGCGGCGGCCGCGGCCTCACCGGCGGTGCGCTGCGATTCCTCGTCCAGTGGGGCGAGCGCTTGGGTCTCCAAGAAATTACGCAGGTTACCGCGCGAGGCGGTCCAATTGGCCAAGAAGTCGCGGGGGGATTCGGGGAACCCTGGGGGAGTGGTAGCGGACACGAGTGAGACAAACAGCTTTCGCAAACGCGGGGTGGACTAACGTGTCCATAGTAATGGTTTCGACCGCCGCCGTCCTTGTGAGGAGAATATGTCCCAGCATCTCGTCGAGCTCATGGTGCGCACCACCTGCGGTTCTTGCGCGCGCGTGAGGGAGCAGATCACCCCCGTCGTCAAGCAGGCAGGCGCGGAGCTTGCCGTGCGTAACGTGGATGAGGACGCGGAGCTGGCCATGGAGTTCGGTGACCGCGTGCCCGTTGTGGTCATCGACGGCGAAGAGTTTGCCTGCTGGGAAGTAGACAACGAGGAGTTGGCGGCCGAGCTAGCCGGTTGATTCGGGATCCGCGACACCGACGGGTAGTCTTTTGGAGGATTAAAATCAATCAAAGGGTTGAGGAGTGTTGTGCATGAGCGTGCTCGTCGTGGGCATGTCCCACCAGTCGGCGCCGGTGGCGCTGCTGGAAAAGCTGAGCATGGATAGTCCGGTCCAGGATTCCGCCTGCGGGCAACTCGTGGCGGCCGAGCCGCTGTCAGAGGCGATGATTATCTCCACCTGCAACCGCATGGAGGTCTACACCGTCACCAACTCCTTCCACGCCGGCGTGCAGGAAGTCGTGCGCGTGCTCACCCAGGTTTCGGGCGTGGGTGAGCAGGAACTGCGCAACTACCTCTACGTGCGCTTTGCCGACGCCGCGGCCGAGCACCTGATGTCCGTGACCTCCGGCCTGGATTCCATGGTGGTGGGCGAGCAGCAGATCATCGGCCAGGTGCGTAGCGCCTACCAGTCCGCCTCCGAGCAGGGCACGGTCGGCCCGCGCATTCACGCGCTGGCGCAGGCCGCGCTGCGGGCGGGCAAGCGTGTGCACTCCGAGACCGATATCGACGAGGCCGGCGCCTCCATGGTGTCCTTCGCCTTCGACCAAGCCCTGCAGCGCCTCGACGCCGCCGACCTGACTGGCAAGACCGCGCTAGTCCTTGGTGCGGGCGCCATGGCGTCCCTCGCCGCTACCCACGCCGGCCGGCTGGGCGTCAAGGAGCTGGTGCTGGCCAACCGCACCCGCGAGCGCGCCGAGCGCCTGGCCAGCCATGCGGAAGAGGCGGGCGTTGCCACCCGCGTCGTGGACTTTGCTGAGCGCGCCACCGCGCTTTCCGACGTCGACCTAGCCATCTCCGCCACCGGCGCGGATAACTTCACCATCGAAGCCGCCGACCTTCCCGCCGGCCGCGATCTCATGCTCATCGATCTCTCCCTGCCGCGTGATATCGACGATGCCGCCGCCGCGGCCGAGGGCGTGGACTTGGTCAATATCGAGCGCCTGAGCAAGTCGCTTTCGGCCGCCGATACCGATGTCG
This sequence comes from Corynebacterium sp. MSK158, assembly GCF_030229085.1. Taxonomy (NCBI): domain Bacteria; kingdom Bacillati; phylum Actinomycetota; class Actinomycetes; order Mycobacteriales; family Corynebacteriaceae; genus Corynebacterium; species Corynebacterium sp. MSK158. The sequence goes on along the minus strand of NZ_JASPHJ010000004.1, from coordinate 140,563 downwards.
CGGCCGGGACCAGTCCGCACGTGCAGGCGCGCCACATCGTCGATGAAGAACTGGCGGCCTATACCTCAGCCCAGCGCGTGCGCGACGTCGCTCCGGCCGTAAGCGCCCTGCACCGCCGCGCGGCCGATCTCGTCGAGTGCGAGGCCGCGCGCCTGCAGCACAAGCACCCCGAGCTCGCGGGCAAGCAGCTCGAGGACGTGCAGCGCGCGCTCAAGCGTGTGGCCGATAAACTGCTGCATGAACCGACGGTTAGGGCGAAGAAGCTGGCGGCGTCGGAAAGCAGCGTCAGCAGCGAGAACGCCCTGCAGGAGCTCTTTGGCCTGCAGCTGGAAGGCTCCGGTGTGTCCGTGGCCGTCAATGAACTGCCCACCATGGCAAAGGAGGCCTAAATGTTTCAGATTGGTACCCGCGGCTCCAAGCTCGCCACCACCCAGGCGGGCCATGTGCGCGATTGGCTTATCGACGCCGGCTTTGACTCCCAACTTCACATCGTCACCACCGCCGGCGACGTCAACATGGCGCCCGTCGAGCGCATCGGCGTCGGCGTATTTACCCAGGCGCTGCGCGAGGCGCTGTATGCCGGTGAATGCGATATTGCCGTGCACTCGTTTAAGGACCTGCCCACCGCCCCCGATGAACGCTTCCGCCTCGTCGTGCCGCAGCGCCAGGATTCCCGCGAGGCGCTCGTCGCCCGCGATGGCCTGAGCTTGGCGCAGCTGCCGCAGGGCGCGCGCGTGGGCACCTCCGCCCCGCGCCGCATCTCCCAGCTGGCCGCCCTCCGCCCGGACCTGGAAATTCGCCCGCTGCGCGGCAACATCGATACTCGCATGTCCAAGGTCACCGACGGCGAGCTCGACGCCGTCCTGCTGGCCTACGCCGGCCTGCTGCGCGGCGGCTACGCGGACCGCGCCACCGAAATCTTCGAACCCTCCGTCTTTATGCCGGCACCGGCCCAGGGCGCCCTCGCCATCGAGGCCGTGGCCGGCACCGAGGCTGCCGCGGCCCTGGACGCCATTGTCGACGACCGCGCCTCGGCCGCCGCTGCTGGTGAGCGCGCCGTGCTGGCCCGCCTCGAGGCCGGCTGCACCGCGCCGGTGGCCGCCACCTCGCGCTGGGACGGCGACCAGCTCACCGTGCGCGGCGGCGTCTTCGCGCTCGACGGAACCCGCCAGCTCACCGCCACAGCCTCCGGCTCCGCGGCCGAAGCCGCCGAACTCGGCGCGCGCATCTCGGACGAGCTTTTCGCCGGTGGCGCGGCCGAGCTGCTGGGCAAGTAATTTCGCCTTTAGGCGCTAATAATTTAAGGTGTAGATACCACAGATCATTGTCCCGCAATGATCCGGCCCCCTTTAAGGGCATCCCAGGACGCAAGGCCTGGGATTTTGGCCGTTAAGACCGTGTCACCCACCGCCGGCGCGGGGAACCACACCGCATGCGATCATGTCCGTGCGCGGTGCCGCGCGCCCGATTTTAGAAAAGAACTTTATGAGCAATGCCGCGCCAGACACCCAATTGGGCAAGATCGTCTTTGTGGGCGCTGGTCCAGGTAATCCCGACCTGCTGACCGTCCGCGCCCGCGAGGTTCTGGCAAATAGTGCCATCGCCGTGACCGATCCGCAGGTCATGCAGGGCGTGCGCGATGCCGTCGCCGCCGCGCTGCCCGTTCCGCAAGAGCTTCTCGACGCCGCCGAGGCCGAATACGCCCAAATGTGCGCCGATGCCAAAGCCAAGGGCGCGCGCCGCAAACCGCCCCGCCCCGCGCCGCCAACGGCCGCGGTGTTGTACGAGCCGGCCGAAGATATCGTGGGCCAGCTGCGTGAGTGCTTGGTCGAGGCGGATGGCGAGGATGTCATCCGCCTGGTCACCGGCAACCCGCTGCACCGCGAGTCCATCAAGGCCGAGATCAACGCCGTGGCGTCTGCTGGCCTGGAGTTCCAGGTAGTGCCGGGCATGTCCCTGCCGTCTACCGTGCCGTCCTTTGCCGGCATTGCCCTCGGCTCCACCTATACCGAGGCCGACGTTACCGACGGCGCCGATTGGGACGCGCTGGCCAACGCCACCCAGCCCATCGTCCTGCAGGCCACCAAGGAGGACTTGCCGGTTGTCTCCGACGAGCTGCAGCAGCGCGGCATGCCGGCCGAGACCGAGGCATTTGTCACCGTCCACGGCACCACCCGCCTGCAGCGCACCTATGAGACCACGCTGGGCACCATGGGCAAGCTCGACGCGGACCTCACCGGCCCGCTCGTCGTTACTCTCGGCCGCAGCATCGACGACCGCACCAAGTACTCCTGGTGGGAAAACCGTCCGCTCTATGGCTGGCGCGTGCTCGTCCCGCGCACCAAGGAACAAGCCGGCCCGATGTCCGCGCGTCTGGCCGGCTACGGCGCTATCCCGCAAAACGTGCCCACCATCTCCATCGAGCCGCCGCGCAACCCGGCGCAGATGGACCGCGCCATCAAGGGCATCGTCGAGGGCCGCTATAAGTGGATCGTGTTCACCTCCGTCAACGCCGTGACCGCGGTGTGGGACAAGATCGCCCAGCTCGGCCTCGACGCCCGCGATTTCGCCGGCGTCCACCTCGCGGCCGTGGGCACCAAAACCGCGGCCGCCATTCGCTCCAAGGGCATGGTCCCGGAGCTTTTGCCACACAAGAAGAAGCAGAACGCCGAGGGCCTGCTCGATGTCTTCCCCAACTTTGTGGAAGATATCGACGCCGTCGGCCGCGTCCTGCTCCCGCGCGCCGATATCGCGGCCGACACCCTGGTTGACGGGCTCAAGGCCCTCGACTGGGAGGTCGACGACGTCGTGGCCTACCGCACCGTCCGCGCCGCCCCGCCTTCGGCCGAGATCCGCGACATGATCAAGACCGGCGGCTTCGACGCCGTCGCCTTTACCTCCGGGTCCACTGTGCGCAATCTGGTGGGCATTGCGGGCAAACCGCACCAGCGGACGATCATTGCGTGTATCGGGCCGTCGGCAAGAGCGGCCGCGGAAGAGATGGGCCTGCGCGTCGATGTGGTGCCCGAAGTCGCCGATGTGCCCGCGCTTGTCGACGCCCTCGCAGACCACGTCGCCGCCCTCCGCGCCGCCGGAAACCTGCCTGCGCCGCGCAAGAAACGCCGCTCGCGCAAGAAGGCTACTAAGGTCGACAAGGCATAAGTTTTAGTCTCGCTCTAAGGAGTACCCAATGAGCACCTTCCCAGCCCGCCGCCCACGCCGCCTGCGCACCACCCCGCAGATGCGCAACCTCGTGGCCGAAACCGAGGTCCGCCCCTCGGACCTGATTCTGCCCATGTTCATCGTGGACGGCCTCGACGCCCCGCGCGAGATTCCCTCCATGCCGGGCGTCTACCAGCACACCTTCGACTCGCTGCGCCGCGCGGCCGAAGAGGCGTTGGAGGCCGGCGTGGCGTGTATCGACCTTTTCGGCGTGCCGCTCGATGAGGACAAGGACGATACCGGCTCCGTCGCCTGGGACCCGCAGGGCATTTTGAACCGCGGTATTTCCTGCCTGCACGAGGAATTCGGCGATGACCTCATCGTTATGGCCGATACTTGCCTGGACGAGTTCACCTCCCACGGCCACTGCGGCGTGCTGGATGACAAGGGCCGCGTGCTTAACGACGAATCCGTCAAGCTCTACCAAGACATGGCCCGCTCCCAAGCCCGCGCCGGCGCGCAGATCGTCTCCCCGTCCGGCATGATGGACGGCCAGGTTGCTGCCATCCGCGCCGACCTCGACGAGGCCGGCCACGAGGACGTGGCCATCATGGCCTATTCCGCCAAGTACGCCTCCGCCTTCTTCGGCCCGTTCCGCGATGCCGTCGGCTCCTCCCTCGAAGGCGATCGCCGCACCTACCAGCAGGATCCGCGCAACTTCCGCGAGTCCCTGCTCGAGGCCGAGCTCGACATCGAAGAGGGTGCGGACTTCGTCATGGTCAAGCCCGGTCTGCCCTACTTGGATGTGCTTTCGGCCGTGGCGGAGACTTCTCCCGTGCCGGTCGCGGTCTACCAGGTCTCCGGCGAGTACGCGATGGTCAAGGCCGCGGCCGCCAACGGGTGGATCGACGGCGAGGCCATCATGCTCGAGTCGCTGACCGCATTCAAGCGCGCCGGCGCCGGCCAGATTCTGACCTACTTCGCTACCGAAGCCGCCCGCCTTCTCAAGTAAAGGAACCCTGTGACTGCTACGCCCCCGTCGTCCGCCCCTGCCCCTCGCACGCAACGCCCGCCGCGGCAGCAGCAGCGGCCGGAGTCCGTGACGTACATGCTGTGGCTGTGGCTGGGCGCGCTATGCGGCGAGGCCGTGCACCAGGTGCTCAACGTGGTGCTCACGCTGCTCAACCACGACGTACTCATGTCGCAGGCCAAGGAGATGGCCAAGTCCGCACCGGCCGGCGTGGATGAAGCCCAGCTTTCCGACGCCTTCCTCCGCACCGCCGCCTACGGTTCCGTCGCTCTTTCGGCTGCCATATCCCTGGCGATTATCGTGCTGTTGGCCTTCCTGTTGCGGTCCCTTGCTAACCGCAGCAAGCGGGCCGGCACCTCGCGCCGCGTGTGGTTCGCTTTTTCGATCTACTTCGGATTCCGTATCCTGCTGACCTTCATGGTCACCCCGGCCGGCGCGGACGTGCCCGATTGGCTCTTTGCCGCCGATGGCATGGTGCAGATCCTTGTCGGCGTCGCGGCGGTGCTCGGCCTGATTTTCTCCGTGCGGACCGAGACTTTGGACTACACCGGCGAACTCGAGCAGATGCGCGAGCTGGAAAAAGAACTCGAGCAAGCGCAGCGCGAGAAGAAGCGCGCCGAAGAAGAGCGCAAGCGCTCCAAGGATGACCAGCGCGGCAAGCATGACGGCGGCAAGCGCGACCGCACCGACCGCACCAACCGTGCCGACCGTGCTAGCCGCACTGACCGGGAGAACAAGCGATGAATAATACCGAGCGGCCCGGGCCCCGGGACTATAACCGGGCGGCCCGAAACACCTCCGCCAAGGAGAACCTCGATGCGTGGCCGCGACAGCTGCGCTGGGCCTATTGGGTGCTCGTCCTCAGCGCCGTGATCATGCTGGTCAGCGGCATGGTGGGCATCTTCGGCTCGGGAGGGCCACAGGTGGAGCCACAGAATGCGCAGGTCGCGGAGTACCTCCATTCCAATCGCCTATTTGTCGCGGTGACCAACGCCGTCGGTGCCATCCTGCTTGCGCTCTTCGCGGCGCAGCTGGCCGGCGGGTCCAAGTGGGCGCGCCGCATCATCACCGTGGTCATCGCATTCGCGCTTTTTACCAATATCGCCGCTCTTGCACTCGGCATCGGCGGGCTCGGGCTGCTGATCATCCCCATCACCTTGATCGTCGCCCTCGCGCTGCTTTTCCAGCCGCAGTCCAACCGCTTCATCAAGGACCGCAGCTTGCGTGGCTAATTAGCCCTCACTCCAACTTTTGATTCATAATTGGGGCATGTCTCGACTCAATCGTGCCCCGCTTATCGAAGCCGCCCTCGGCCGCACCCCCTCCCGACCCCCAGTCTGGTTCATGCGCCAGGCCGGCCGCTCGCTGCCGGAGTACCGCGCCGCCCGCGAGGGGATTAGCATGCTCGATTCCTGCTTCATGCCGGAGCTGCTAGCCGAGATTACACTGCAGCCGGTGCGCCGCCACGACGTCGACGCCGCCATTTTATTCTCCGATATCGTCGTCCCGCTCAAGGCGGCGGGCGTCAAGGTCGATATCGTGCCCGGTCGTGGGCCGGTGATGGAGCAGGCGGTGCGGAGTAGGGAGGACGTCGGCAAGCTGCCGCTGCTGGAGACTGACGTCCCCGAAGTTACCGAAGGTATCGCCCGCATCCTGGCCGAGCTCACCGAAACCCAAGCGCTCATCGGCTTCGTTGGCGCGCCGTTCACGCTGGCCAGCTACCTTGTTGAGGGCGGGCCATCCAAGAACCACGAGCGCACCAAGGCCCTCATGCACGCAGAGCCGGAGACCTGGCACCTGCTCATGCGCCGCTTGGTGCCGACCATCACCCGCTTCCTGCAGGTGCAGGTCGACGCCGGCATTGACGCCATGCAGCTCTTTGATTCCTGGGCCGGCTACCTCAACGAGCGCGACTACCGCGAGTTCGTGCTGCCGTACTCCCGGGAAATCCTGGCGGGCGTGGATATCCCGCGCATCCACTTCGGCGTCGGCACCGGCGAGCTATTGCCGGCCATGTCGGAGGCGGGGTCGGAAGTTATGGGCGTCGATTATCGCGTGCCCATGGACGCCGCGGCCGAGCGCGTGAGCGCCCGCGTGTTGCAGGGCAACCTCGACCCGGCCATGCTTTTTGCCGGCGACGACGCCGTGCGCCAGGCCGTGCGCACCATCCGCGGCGAGGTCGATCGGGCCCGCGAGCGCGGCGATATCGACGGCCATATCTGGAACCTCGGCCACGGGGTCTTGCCGACTACCGACGCGGAGGCCATCACCCGCGCCGTATCCATCATTCACGAGGAGGGCTAAATGCGTATTGCGATTATTGGTGCCGGCCTGGCGGGCTTGACGGCCGCTTACGAGCTGCGCGACCACGACGTTGAGGTTTTCGAGGCCGCCGGCCGTATCGGCGGCAAGCTGTACTCCGTGCCGTTTAATGACGGCCCCACCGACATGGGCGCCGAGGCCTTCCTGGCCCGCCGCCACGACGCCGTGGAATTCATCGAATCCCTCGGCTTAGGTGACAGCCTGGTTGAGCCCTCCGGCCTGCATTCGCTGGTGTACTCCGGCGAGCTTAAGCCGCTGCCGCGCGGCGGGATGATGGGCATTCCTTCGCACTCGGAGCCGGTCGCGCACTTGGTCTCGGCTGAGACCGCCCGCCGCATCGACAACGAGGAGCCCTTCGAGTGGACGGCAGGCAGCGACGTCTCCGTCGGCCGCTTGGTGCGCCAGCAGTTTGGCGACGACCTCGTCGACCACGTTATCTCCGCCCTCCTCGGCGGCGTGTACTCTTGCTCGGCCGATGACCTGGGGTTACGCGCGACCATCCCAGCGCTGGCCGAGACCCTCGACGCGCTCTCCGAGCGCGGCCCAGTCACCCTCTCGGCCGCGGTCCGCTCGCTGGAAGAAGCCCGCGCGGCCAAGCCGAGCAACGGCGGCCCCGTCTTTCAGACCTTCCGCGGCGGCTACGCAGAACTCTACGAAGCGCTGGCCGATAAATCCCGTGCCAAGATCTACCTCGATACCTTCATCTCCGGCATCACTCGAGAAGGCGAGAAATTCCGCCTAGCCGGCGCACCCGGAGATACCGCTCCCTTTGACCGCGTACTGGTGGCCACCCCGGCCCCGACCGCAGCGCGCCTGCTGCCCAAGGTGTCCCCGGGGGCGGCGGAGCGGTTGAAGAGCGTGAAGCTGGCGGCGTCGGCAGTCGTGGGCCTGAAGTTCGAGTCCGACACGGACCCGGCCGGCAACGCGTTGCCGCAGAACTCCGGCATCCTCGTCGCCACCGACCAAGACGACGTTCACGCCAAGGCCTTCACCCTGTCCTCGCGCAAGTGGCCACACTTGGCCGAGCGCGGTGGTGCCTTGGTGCGCGCCTCCTTCGGCCGCTTTGGCGACGACGCCATCGTCCGCGCCGAGGAAGACGACCTGGTGGACTATGCCCTCGACGACCTTCAGCGGCTCACCGGCTTCGACGGCCGCGCCGCGGGCGTTGCCGAGATTTTCACCCAACGTTGGTTCGGCGGTTTGCCGCGCTTTGATGCCGGACACCTGGAAACCGTGGCCGGTGCGCGGGGTGCCCTCGCGGCGACGCCGGGCATCGATGCCACCGGTGCCTGGGCCGGCGGGGTTGGCGTACCCAATGTCATCGCGGATGCCCGCGCTGCTGCGGCCCGCATCGCTCGCTAGCTGCGGGGTTCGCTAGCTGCGGGCATGCCAATGCGGCAGCAGGGCATCCTGCTGCCTGGCGGGTGCGGAGTTACTTGGGCGGTGATGGCGCGGTATCAGCCCAGGGCGGCTGCCACACCACGCGGCCTCGGCGCCGAACGAGGCGCCCGCGCACCGGTGGGGCATTCGGGTCATCGTCGTTGACGCCGTTGTGGTACGGGCAACAGGTGGCGAGGTTTGCCATATTGGTATCGCCGCCGTGCCGCCACGCCTGCAAGTGGTGCACCTGGCATTTATCCGCCGGATAGTTGCATTCGGCCCACGGGCATACCGGATTTTCCGCGGCGGCCATGAGACGCTGCTTCTCGTTTGCCATGCGCTCCGTGCGGTAGAGGTTGACCGCGCCCTCGAAGGGGTGGACGAGGGTGATAAGCCCGCGCTCTGCCAGCGTGCGCGAGACGATTTCCGCGCCGGTGAGGCGGGCGCCGTTGGTGAGCTGGATGGTGACTTCTTCGCCGTCGCCATCGATGATGCGGTCAAGCTCGTCGAGCGTGATGATCGCGTTGGTCATAATGGTCGGGCGGGCAGCCGGTGAGGCGCCGGAAGGGGAGAAGAGCTCCGCTACGGAGTCGAGGGGAGAATCCTCATCCAGACTGGATTCTAAGTCCGCGATGAGCGAAGAGGGCCCGGTAATCGCGAGGGTCCACGGTGCGTCCTTGCGGCGGCGGATGCGCACGCCGGGGCGCGGCGGGGCCGGGGGATTGAGCTCGCGCAGCTTTTTGCGCGCCAGCTTTTCCATCTCATCGGTATCGGCGGCGGTGCGGCACAGCTCCACGCGCAGGCGCCAGGCGTCGCGCTTGGTCTTGGCGCGGGATGCGTAGCGCTCGATAACCTCGAGCGTGGGCAGCGGGTGGGCGCGGTCGCGGGCGGCGGTCACCGCCTGGCGCTGCAGGCGGGCAAAGTAGGTGGGGGCAAAGAGGGCGTCGGCAAGCGTGAGCAAAGTGCGGGCCGTCTTATTGGGCGCCCCGGCGGCCCGCAGCTGGTCTTCAGACATACCGGCGCACCCGGCAACGATGTCGATGCCGGGCGCCAAGGCCGCGAGATAGGTCTGAAGAGCTGTCATGCCCCGCAGCCTAAGCCACGGCGCGCAACCCGTGCGAGGGCGAGCGCGCGAACCTGTGGATAACTAGGGCTCACAGGGCGAATTTCGGCCCGCACGCCCGGCGGGCCTGTGGATAACTAGCCCTTATTGCGGAAAACGAAGATGGAGGAGAAGTCCTGATCGCCGTGGCCCATGGCCTGCATTTCCTCGAAGCGGCCGATGGCAGCGGTCAGGGCGGGCAGTGGCTTGGTGGAGGTCATCTCCATGAGCTTGGCGTCCTTGGCTAGGGCGTCGACGGTGAAATCGCCCGGGTCGGTATTGCGCTCGCCGGTGATAAACGGCGCCTTCATATTGGCGATGAAGGACAGGCCGGTGATATCGAGCATCTGCAGCACCACCTCGGAGTCTAGGCCCTCGGACTCGCCGAGCTGCAGGGCTTCGAGCAGGCCCTCGGCGGTGACGGCGAGCGCGAGGTTTGCCAGCAGCTTTCCGATGGCCGCCGTGGCCGCCGTCTCCACTCCGATGAGCTTGTCTTCGCCTGCCCAGGACTCGGCGAGGGACATGGCTTGCTCACGGCGGGCGTCGTTAGGCGTGCCCACATAGACGCCGAGCTTGCCCTCGCGGGCCGGGCCAAGCGTGCCGACGACCGGGGCGTGGACGTAGGTTTCCACGGCGGCAGCGAACTCGCGGGCATCATTGGGCGAGACGGTGGTGGTGTCAATCCACGTCACGCCGGCGGGGATGAGCTGCGGCTCGACGACGACCTCGCGGACATCGTCGGGCCCGAAGAGAGAGGTAATAATGACCTCAGCGTTCGCTACGGCCTCGGTAGGCGAGGCGGCAAGCTCGGCGCCTTCCTCCACCAGCGGTTGGGCGCGCTCGGCGGTGCGGTTCCAGACGGTCAATTCGATGCCATCTTGCTCGTTGAGCAGGCGGCGGGCTAGTTCGGTTCCCATGCGGCCAGTTCCAAGAAATGCAATCTTCATGGTTTCCTAGTGTGCCATCATTGGGTGTAGGTTCGCCGCGACTTGCACGAGCCCCGGACGAGGGAGCCGTACCCGGAAACGCGACAAGACGGCCAGGAAGCAGTTATGGCGTGGTTCATCTTGATTTTCTCCGGCGCATTCGAGGCCGTGTGGGCGGCGGCGCTGGATAAGTCCGCAGGTTTTACGCGCCTGTGGCCCTCGCTCATTTTCCTCGTGGCCTGCGCGATTTCCATGGGCGGGCTGGCGTGGGCGATGCGCAGCATCCCGGTGGGCACGGCCTATGCGGTGTGGGCGGGCGTTGGCGCGTCGGTGGCGGTTATCTATTCTTTCGCCGCCGGACACGAGGCCGCCACGGTGTGGAAGGTACTATTCCTCGCCATGATTATCGGCGGCATCGTGGGGCTGAAAGCGGTGAGTTAGAGGTCCGGAATCCGCGGCGCGGGTGGCAGCGGCGGCGTAGGTGGCGGGGCCGGCGCGGGCATAGCGGGCACTGCCGGCACATCAGGCACCGCGTCTTCGATGCGCCCGCGCACCTCGTGCGGCGGAATATTGAGGTTTGGCAGGCCGCTTTTGTCCCTCGCAGGTGGGCGTGGGGCCGGCGCCGCTGGTTGCAGACGTGGTGCGGGCGCTGGTGCTGCCGCTGGTGCGGGCCGCTGCCGTGGCGCGGGAGCCGGGCTAGGACGCGAACCAGACTCAGGCACCGGCGCCGCGTCCGACGGCGAAGGCTGCTCGGCCGGCGGTGAGGGAGGGGCCGGCTTGTCCTCCCGAGGAAGGTCGCGCGGGGCGAGCGGGCGGGGAGGGGGTTGCCAGGAGGGGGCGTCGGCAAGCGGGGTAGCACCCACCGAGGTAGGCAGCGACCGCTCGGGCCTGGGCTGAGCGCAACCGGCGAGGCAGAAAGCGGCCAGGATGGCGAAAATGAGAGTGCGCTGCATTGAAAATCCCCCCGAATTGAAAAGTGCAACGCCCCGAAGTTTAGCGGCTGACTGTGAATCGCGCACTCCAACTTTTGTATAGCGCGCGAATCGCTAGAATGTCAGACATGCCTAATACTTCCCAGTCGCAACAGTGGTTTGAGCGTTCCTCCAAGGTGATTCCGGGCGGGGTGAACTCGCCGGTGCGCGCGTTTGGCTCCGTGGGCGGCCAGGCTCGCGTAATTGAGCGCGGTGCAGGCTCGCGCCTGTGGGACGTCGACGGCAACGAGTACGTTGACCTGGTCAGCTCCTATGGCCCGATGATTCACGGCAATGCGCACCCAGAGATTGTGGAGGCCGTGCAGCAGGCCGCAGCGGGTGGCTTGAGCTTCGGCTCGCCCACCGAGGGTGAGGCTTTGCTCGCGGAGGCCATCGTCGCGCGCACCGCGGCCGATAAGGTGCGCATGGTCAACTCCGGCACCGAGGCCACCATGTCTGCGGTGCGCCTGGCCCGCGGCTACACCGGTCGCCCCAAGGTGCTGAAGTTCGAGGGTTGCTACCACGGCCATGTGGATGCACTGTTGGCCTCGGCCGGCTCCGGCGTGGCGACCTTTGCGCTGCCGGATTCCCCGGGCGTTACGGGCGCGACGGCGGCCGATACCATCGTCGTTCCTTATAACGATATCGAGGCCGTGCGCGAGGCATTTGCGCAGCACCCGGGCGAGATTGCCTGCATTATCGCGGAGGCTTCGGCCGGCAACATGGGCACTGTGGCACCAGAAGAGGGTTTCAATGCCGCGCTTGCCGACGTCGCCCATAGCGACGGCGCCCTCCTCATCCTCGACGAGGTCATGACCGGCTTCCGCACCTCCTATAAGGGCTGGTACGGCGTCGACGGCGTGGCGGCGGACTTGGTGACCTTCGGCAAGGTCGTCTCCGGTGGCCTGCCGGCCGCTGCTTTCGGCGGCCGCGCTGAGGTCATGGACTACCTTGCTCCGGACGGTCCGGTCTACCAGGCCGGCACGCTGTCCGGTAATCCGGTGGCCATGGCCTCCGGCCTGAAGTCTTTGGAGCTGGCCGATGAATCGCTCTACGAGCGCCTGCAGGCCAACGCGGACCGCCTGACCGGCATGATTTCTTCCGCGCTGTCGGCCGAAGGCGTAGCGCACCACATCCAGCGGGCGTCGTCGATGTTCTCCATCCGCTTTGCCGAGGGCGAGGGCCGCAACTTTGCCGATGTGCAGGCGGCCGAGACCTTCCGCTTCACCCCGTTCTTCCACGCCCTGCTGGATAACGGCATCTACGTCGCGCCAAGCCCATTCGAGACCTGGTTTGTCTCGGATGCACTTACCGACGCCGACTTTGAACTCATCGAAGCCGCCCTCAAGCCCGCCGCGCAGGCGGCGGCCGCCGCGCGTCCCGCACATTAAGTCCCGCACACCAAGGAGAGACATGACACGCACCATCGTTCACCTCGTGCGCCACGGCGAGGTCCACAACCCGGAGAAGATCCTCTACGGTCGCATCCCGGGCTATCACCTGTCCTCGCGCGGGCATTCCATGGCGGCGCGCACCGCGGAATCTTTCCGCGACCACGACGTGACCTACCTGGCGGCCTCGCCGCTGCAGCGCGCCCAGGAAACCGCGCGGCCGATTGCGCAGGTAACGGGGCTAGACGTGGACGTCGATAAGACGCTCATCGAGTCCGGCAACCGCTTCGAGGGCCTGCGCACAAAAGGCCTGCGCTCCGCGCTGTGGAATCCGCGCCGCTGGCCGCTGCTGGTCAACCCGTTGGAACCCTCGTGGGGCGAGCCCTATGAGCAGATTGCCGAGCGCATGCTGGGCTCCATCGAACGCGCCCGCACCGCCGCGGCCGGCCACGAGGCGATCTTGGTCAGCCACCAGCTGCCCATCGTGATGGTGCAGCGCACCGTGCTGGGCCAGCGCCTGCCGCACGCGCCGTGGAACCGCGAATGCGACTTGGCCTCGGTTACCTCCCTGCTTTTTGAGGATAACCAGGTCACGGACATCTTCTACTCCTCGCCGGCCCAGGAGATTTAATGGCATCGCAACGCAGACGCGCAGTCGGCGCGGTGCTGGCGGCGGCAGCCATCGTGCTGCCGCTTGCTGGGTGCTCGCAGGACGCCGACAACGCGCAAAACGCGGTGGCTACCGGCGGCAATTTCGAGTTCATCACGCCCGGCGGCGAAAAGGTCATCAATTACGAGGAATCCGAGCGCAAGCCGCTGCGCACGTTCTCCGGCGAGGATGTGCGCGATACGGATAAGACCATTTCTCTGGAGGACTATGAGGGCGAGATCGTCGTGCTCAACTCCTGGGGCCAGTGGTGCGCCCCGTGTCGCGCCGAGGCCGATGACCTCCAAGAGGTCCACTCCGAGCTACAGAAGCGGAAGATTGGCACCGTCTTGGGCATCAATGTGCGCGACTATAACCCGCAGGTGTCCAATGACTTCCTCGAAGACAACGGGCTGAAGTATCCCTCCATCTACGATCCGCCGTTTAAGACCGCGGCGGCCCTTGGCGGCGTGCCCACCTCCGTGGTCCCGACCACCATCGTCTTGGATAAACAGCACCGCCCGGCTACGGTCTTTTTGCGGTCCATCACCGCCCAAGATGTGATGGACGTAGTGGACAAACTAGAAAAGGAATAAATGGACAACGCAGCGAGCATCGGCAACTCCTTTGCCGAGGCCGCGACCTCCGGCCCACTCATTCTGGGCCTGCTCGCGGCCGCCGTGGCGGGGTTGGTGAGCTTCGCCAGCCCGTGCGTGATCCCACTGGTGCCCGGCTATATTTCCTACCTAGCCGGCGTAGTGGGCGGCGAGGTTACGTTTGACGGTGAGTTGGGGGTGGGCGTCGGCAAGCGTAGGCAATGGGCCGTGGTACTGGCCGCCGCCTTGTTCATCCTGGGATTTACCGTGGTTTTCCTGCTGGCGACGGTCTCCGTATTCGGCGCGATTTCCGCGCTCCGGCTCAATGAGGAGACGCTCATGCGGGTAGGCGGCGGCGTGACCATCCTGATGGGTGTGGTTTTCCTCGGCGCGATCCCGGCGCTGCAAAAAGACACCCGCATGGCACCGAAGCGCTGGACCACCTGGCTAGGCGCGCCGCTGCTGGGCGGGATATTCGCGCTGGGCTGGACGCCGTGTTTGGGCCCAACGCTGGCCGCCATCATTTCCGTATCGGCCGGCACCGAAGGCATGACGGCTGCGCGCGGCGTGTTGCTCATCATCTTTTATTGCCTGGGCTTGGGCCTGCCGTTTCTGCTGGTGGCGCTGGGCTCCGCGCGGGCGATGCGTTCGATTTCGTGGGCCCGTAAGCACTCGCATACCATCCAGATAATCGGCGGCGTGGCCATGATACTCGTCGGCCTGGCCCTGGTAACCGGTCTGTGGGGCGAGTTTATTAGCCTCATCCGCCAGTGGACCGGCAACTTTGGCGCAACCCTGATTTAGGAGAGACGTGAAATATTTTCGCAAAGCCTGGCATTGGCTGACCAGCATGCGCACGGCGCTGGCGCTGCTTTTCTTGCTGGCGCTGGCCGCGATTCCCGGTTCCTTGCTGCCGCAGCGCGACCTCAACGAGCAGAACGTGCAGGACTTCATCGAGTCCAACGGCAACGTGGCGAAGATCTACGACAAGCTGCAGCTTTTCGACGTCTTTTCGTCCGTCTGGTTCCAGGCCATCTTCATCCTCTTGGCCATTTCCCTGGTGGGCTGCATCCTGCCGCGCTCCTGGGATCACTACAAGGCGTGGAAGACCCCGCCAACGCGCGCGCCGAAGTACCTCCACAAGCTGCCGCTGGCGGCCGAGGGGCACTCGGATAAGAGCGAGGAAGAGCTATCCGCGGAAATTAAAAAGCGCCTGAAGAAGTGGCGCGTGGCCGAGTACTCCCCCGAAGAAGACCGAGCCGGCGTGCACACCTTTTCCGCAGAGCGCGGCTACGGCCGCGAACTGGCGAATCTCATTTTCCACGTGGCGCTGGTGGCCATCTTGGTTACCGTCGCCGCCGGCCGCTTGGTCAACTATGAGGGCCAGGTCATCGTGGTCACCGAGTCCGGCTCGCAGGGCGGCGGCCAGACCCTGGACCAGTCCACGGAGTTCTGTAATACCTCCACGTCAAACTTTGACTCCTTCCGCGCCGGCCCGCTTTTCGACGGCACCGGTCTCCACCCCTTCTGCCTCATCGCTCATGACTTCGCGGCCGAATACCTGCCCAACGGCCAGGCGGAAATGTTTACCTCCAACGTTTCCTACGCGGAGGACGAAGACATCTACAAGGATGACTCCGAGTGGAAGGATTATGAGCTTAAGGTCAACCACCCGCTGCGCCTAGCGCACAACCGCGTCTACTTGCAGGGCCACGGCTACGCACCGACGGTCACGGTGGAATGGCCCAATGGCGAAAAGCGCACCCAGACCATTCAGTTCCAGCCGAATGACACGACCTTCTTCCTGTCTTCTGGTGCGATGCGCTTTGACCCACCGGCCGGCATGCACCCGGATCTCTATGACCGCCGCCAGAACCAGATCGCCATCCAGGGCCTCTTCGCGCCCACGGCCGAGTGGTCCGGCGAGAACGGCAAGCTGCTGCAGTCCGCATACCCCGGGCTGCAGGATCCGGCGATGGCCATCGATATCTACCGCGGCGATGCCGGCCTGGACACCGGCACCCCGCAGTCCTTCTTCTCGCTGGACCCGAACCTGGTGCAGTCCGGCCAGCTGCAAAAGATTGACCGCGTGAACCTCAACCAGGGCGAGGATGTCACCCTGGACGATGGCACGAAGATCACCTTCGACGGCGCCAGCGAGTTCGCCAACTACCAGGTCTCTTATGATCCTTTCCAGAAGTGGGTGCTGGCCTCCGCGCTGGTGATGCTCATTTCTTTGGTGGGATCGCTGGTGATTAAGCGCCGCCGCGTCTACATCCGCCTGCGGCCGAATGTGGCAGGCGGCACCGACGTGGAAATGGGCGGCCTCGCCCGCACCGACCGCGCCGGCTGGTCCGAGGAGTTCCACGAGCTCCACCGAGCGCTGCTCGAACTGCCCGACCCAGACGAGGTCGAAGAAGACGAGCTGTATACCGATGATTAGTACGCCGACCTAGTCCAACAAAAGTTGGATTAGGCCGTTTCGCTGAGTAAGGTAATCAGCATTATCCCCGCACGTGTATTGGCTAGGAGCGTTCATGCAGATTGATCAGAATCTGTCTAATTTCTCGGATATCGCGGTGCAGACCGCCTTTGTGGTGTACTGCGTCGCGCTCTTTATGTGGCTGTTTTACTACGGCCGCATGCAGGGCATTATCGAGGGCCGCCGCGCCGTGAAGTCCGAGGCCGCGAAGGTCTTGGTGGGGGCGGGCGCTGGGGGCGTCGACAAGCACAGCTATGAGGGTGAGGTTGCCCAGTCCTCTTCCGGAATCACGGCCGATGAGCTGCAGGAAAAGGAGCGCAAGGCCGATAAGCTCGGCGGCATGACCAGCGCGCTGATGTGGGTGGGTATTGCCCTGCACGCCGCGGCGATCGTGCTGCGCGGCCTAGCCACCGGCCGCTTCCCCTTTGGCAACCTGTACGAGTACGTGCTGATGGTGAGCTTCGGTGTGCTGCTGGTGGGCAATATGGCCATGCAGCGCAAGGAATGGCGCACCGTGTGGCCGTGGCTGCTCACCCCGACCCTCGCGCTGATGTTTTATGGTTCCACCAAGCTCTATGCCGAGTCCGCCCCGGTGGTGCCGGCGCTGCAGTCGCACTGGCTGCCCATCCACGTCACCGTGGTTTCCTTGGGCGCGTCCATCGGTATTATTTCTGGCATTGTCTCGCTGCTGACGCTGTTCCGTATGGCGCAACCGAAGCATGCCGAGCATGGCTTCTTCGGTGCGGTGGCCCGCCCGCTGCCTTCGGCCGCGAAGATTGATCAGCTGGCCTACCGCCTGGCTGTTATTACCCTGCCGACCTTGGGCTTGGGCATCATCCTGGGCGCCATCTGGGCCGAGTCCGCGTGGGGTCGCTTCTGGGGCTGGGACCCGAAGGAGACCGTATCCTTTGCCACCTGGATCCTGTATGCCGCTTACCTGCATGCGCGTGCGACGCCGGCCTTCCGCAAGGCGGCACCGTGGATCAACGTCATGGCGATGGCGCTGATGGTCTTCAACCTGTTCTTTATCAATATGGTCGTCTCCGGCCTGCATTCCTATGCGGGGCTGAACTAGATGGCGGAGCATAATAGCCCACGCCATAAGCAGGGAAAGCCGGCCGGCGATAATGCGGTGATTCTGGGGCTTGGCGCCCAATTTGCCGAGCGGCGCCGCGAGTTGGGCATTTTGCAGCAGCAGCTTGCCGACGCCGCCGGTATCTCCCGCTCCACCCTCCACACCATCGAGCACGGTGGTGCGGGCGTGCGGTGGGAAAAGATCACGGCAGTGGCCGAGGCCTTAGGCCTAGAGATGCGCTTCGTGCCGAAGGAAGCCTAGTCCTTCTCGCCGTCGGCGTCGCGTTTGCGGCGCTGGCGGCGTTTTTCTTCTTCTGCCTCCTGTGCGCGGCGTTGCTTGAAGCGCTCCTTTTCCAGTTTCCAGAGGAATTCCTCGTCATCATCGGGGCCTTTGATAGCGCGGGGTTGTTCCACCTCGCGCTTTTTCCATGTCGAGGGCCCGAAGGCCTTCCAGACGAGGTAGGCGGCGAGGACAAAGAGTAGGAGGAGGATTATTCGGCCCATGCGTGCGATTCTACCTGTACCGCGTACAATCAACCCCCATGACGCATAACCCTGAGCCACCCAAGCCGGACCCAGAACTGCGCCGCCGTTCGCGCGCGGCGCTGTGGAAGTACGGGCTCGCCCGCGTGGTGCTATTTATCGCTTTGACCGTGGTGATTGAGCTTTTGGCCATCACCATCGGCTTTCCCATCCCGGTGCTCATCGCGGCGCTGCTGGCGCTCTTTGTGGCGCTGCCGCTATCGATGCTGATCTTTAAAAAGTGGCGCATCGAGGCCACCCAGACGCTGGCCGAGTACTCCGCCCAGCGCAAGGCCCACAAGCGTTGGGTCCAGGCGGAGCTGGAAGGCCGCGCCGCCCAGGACTAGACGATGATGAGTGCGGCGGCCTCGATAACGGCCCATAGCAGCATCGCGCGGCCGGTCAGGCCGAGCACTGGGATAAGCTCTGAGCCCTGGGCGCCGCGGTTGACGGTGCGGATGGCGCGCAGCGCAAGGGGGAAGTAGACCAAGCCAGCGAGCGCGAGCCAGCTGCCGAAGGCAATGCCGATGGTTAGCAAGAAAGGCAGCAGGAGCAGCACCGTAAAGAGCAGGCGCGCCTTCTCGTTGCCGAGGCGCACGGCGAGGGTAATCTTGCCGGTTTCGGCGTCGGAGGGAATATCGCGGATATTATTGACTAGGTTCACCCCAGAGCTCATCGCGCCGATGCCCACGGCTAGCGCGAGGCCCGACCACGACAGGCGGCCGGCCTGGGTAAATTCCGTACCGAGCACGGCGACGAGGCCGAAAAAGACGAACACGGCGACCTCGCCGAGCCCGCGGTAGCCATACGGGTTCTTGCCGCCGGTATAAAACCAGGCGCCGGCGATGCATAGCGCGCCGACGAGGATGAGCCACCACGCATGCGCCGCGAAGGACAGCGCGATGCCGGCGATCCCGGCCACGGCGAAGGCAGCGAAGGCGGCGAGCTTTACGTGCTCCGGGCGGGCCAAGCCGCCGCCGGTGAGGCGCTGCGGACCGGTGCGGTCGTCGTCAGTGCCGCGGATGCCATCCGAATAGTCATTGGCGTAGTTCACGCCGATGATAAGCGCCCACGCCACGATGAGGGCGAGCAGCACGCGGCCCACGTGGCCGCCGTCGATGCCGAATGCCGCGCCGGTGCCCGCAACGACGGGCGCAAAAGCGTTGGCCCAGGTATGCGGGCGCGCGCCCTCGAGCCAATCCTGAGCAGTGGCGGGGTAATTACCGGCGGAACGGGCCCCAGAATTCGGGGCAGACTTCGAGGCAGACATAGCCACCATTGTGCCACTGGCGTGGTGGCGGGCGGCAATCAGCGTAGGCAGGCGCGCTGGTGTACCCGATACGCAGCCAGCGCCGCGATAAAGAGCGCGGCATTGGTGACCGTCATTGCGGCGGAGGTGGCCGCGTTTAGGTAGTACGCCAGCCAGAATCCTGCTACCGCGCTCAGGGCAGCGATGCCGCAGGCAGCCAGCACTAGGGCGGGCACTCGGCGGGTGAAAAGCCGAGCGGTCATGGTGGGAAAGACCATCAAGGCGATAACCAGCATGGCGCCGGCGGCGTGGAAGGCGGCGGTAGCGGTGCAGGCGACGACCGCCATAAACGTTGTCTGTACGGCGCGGGAGTGGACCCCGCGCACGGTGCAGAATGGCGCGTCAAAAGACGTGGCGGAAAGCCGCGGCAAGGTAAGGGCGAGGAAGATTGCATTAGCGGCAAGCACGCCGGCCATGACATAGCAGTAGTGGGGATTGGAAAAGGCGGCGAGGTTAACATCGCCAACCAAGACGGCGTGGACATCGATATGTACGTGGCTCATTCGGGTAGAGATGAGGATGACGCCGGCGGCAAAGAGCGCGGGGAAGATGAGGCCTAGGGCGGCGTCGGCAGTAACCAGCGCGCTGCGCTGCAGCCACCGCGTGCCGAGCGCGACGGCCAGGGCACCGGCCGCGGCGGTAATAAGCAGCAGCGGGGAGTCGATATCGGAGGTCAAAAGGTAGCCCACGGCGATGCCGGGGAGGACGGCATGACCGATGCCGTCGATAAGCATGGCCTGTCCCTGTAGAACTACAAAAGTGCCGGGCAGCGCGCATGCTACGGCGGTAAGGACGGCGAGCAGGCAAGCGGTAGCGGCAAGGGTCATGGTCGAAGCTTTCTGGTGACGAGGCTGAACGCTACGGTGGCGGCTTGCACCAGCACGATGATGGGGCCGGTAGGCAGCGGGCCAAAGGCGATGGAAAGGTAGCAACCCACGGCGGCAGTAAACGCGCCTAGGAAGCCGGCTAGTGCAATGAAGGGAATCAGGCGGTGAACCCAGGGGCGGGCGGCCGCGGCCGGGCTGATGACTACGGCCACCATGAGGACCACGCCGACCACCTTGACGCCTATAACCGTGACGGCGGTTAAGGAGAGGAAGCTGAGGGCATTTAAGGCCGTGGTGCGAATGCCGGCTACGCGGGCAAAGGGGGCGTCAAAGGCGACGGTGGCTTGCCGAGTGTGTACCGAAGAAAGAATTAGCAAGACGCCGCCGCCAATGACGAGCGCAGAACTCACATCGGCGCGCGTGAGCGTGGACGCGTTTCCCAGCAGGTAGTCCTGGATGCCGGCCTTGCCGGGCAAGGGCTGGCGGGAAATATACTGCATGAGCAGCATGCCGATGGAGAAGAATGTGGTAAGCGTAGCGGCCATCGCGGTGGTCGGGCCGAGCGGGGCCAGCCGTGGAATCAGGTGAATACAGCCGACGGCCAGTGTGCCGGTGAGGATGGCACCGGCAGAAAGTAGCCAGATATTGCGGCCGTCCCACCCTAAGGCCGTAGCCACGACGAAGGCGACCAGCAGGCCAGGCAAGGAGGAATGCGAGATGGCATCAGCGAGCAGGCTGGTGCGGCGCACATAGACCAGCGGGCCGAGCGCGCCGGCGCAGGCTCCGATGAGTACCGTCCCCAAAAGCGCCTGCGTATAGGTGAAATCCTGAAAGAGTTCTAGTGGGTTCATGAGGGCAGGCAAAACATGTCGGCGATGGCGGATTCGGTGAGCACCTGCTTAGTAGGCCCGGCCGCGATGAGACGGCCTTGGCCCACCATGAGGACCTCATCGCAGAAATCGGCGACCTCTGCGAGGTTGTGGTGGACCAGCAGGATGGTGGCGCCATCGGCGCGCAGTTGCCGGAGCACGTCCATGATGGCGCGCTGGCTTGCGGCGTCGACCCCAGCGAAGGGCTCATCCAAGATAATGAGCTCGGGATCGCTCACGAGCGTGCGGGCGAGCAAGACGCGCTGGCGTTGGCCGCCGGACAGGGCCGAAATGGGCAGGTGCGAGTGCTCTTGCATTCCGGTGCGGGCGAGCGCGTCATGAGCGGCGCGCTTATCGGCGCGGCTCGGCCACTGCCACCAGCGCAGGCCGGCGGTGCGACCCATAAGCGCGACGTCGAAGGCCGTGGCCGGAAAATCCCAATCGATATCCGCGTGCTGCGGCATGTAACCGAGCCGGTGGCGGAAATGGGCAAGGTTGGTGCCATCAAAGGTGAGCGATTCGCAGTTAAGCGGTGGAAGCAGGCCCACCAAGGTGCGCACAAGGGTGGACTTGCCGGAGCCGTTGGCACCCACGAGGCCGGTGATGGTGGCGGGAGTGAGGGCAAAGGTGGCGTCGGCAAGCAGGGGCGTGCGCGGATAGCCCGCGGTGAGGTGGGTGGCGCGCAGCATTAGCTTAAGGCCTTTGCCACGGTGTGTGCGTTGTGTTCGAAAGCCCCGAGGTAGGTATCGGTGGGCGCGTCGGGTCCTAGGGTATCGGCGAAGAGCTCCTCGTCCGAGACGGTAACCTTCCAGCCGCGGGACTCCACGGCCTGCTGCAGCGAGGTGATGGCCTGTGGGTTGGCTTGATTGTCCTTGAAGATGACGGGGACCTTCTTATCGGCAATGGTATCGGCCAGAGCGGAAATTTCGGTGGCGGATTTTGTGGCCTCGGTGGTCACGAAATCGGTGGCGTGGATGTCAAAGTCGAAGGTCTTGCCAAAGTAGTTGAAAGCATCATGGCCGGTGATGAGCACGCGGGGCTTCGCAGCAGCGAGTTCCTTCTTAGCCTTGTCCTGTGCAGCGGCGATCTGGCTCTCATAGTTATCGGCGGCAGTGGAGTAGTCCGCGGCGTGCTCGGAATCGATATCGCCAAGTTTGTCGCCGATACTCTCGACGGCCTGGCTCCACAGCTTGGGGCTATTCCAGATATGCGGATCATAGAGTTGCTCGCCGCCCTTTCCTTGTTCCGGCCAGGGCAGGAGATCTTGTTCATCGAGCTGATCACCCACCGCGAGCTGCTTTTCTCCCAGGGATTCGAGCTGGTCCACCATCTGCGCCTCGAGGTGGAGGCCATTCCAGAGTACGAGGTCGGCGTCCTTCATAGCCTCAATATCGTGCGTGGTGGGCTGGTACGTGTGCGGATCACCGCCGGGGCCGACCATGGTGGTGATATCGGCTTCGGGGGCGAGGTTGGCTGCAGCATCGGCCAAGTAGCCGGTGGTGGCGAAGATTTTTAGGCTATCTCCGTGGTTGTCATCGCCGCTTGAGCAGGCCGTTAGCGTAGTAGCGGCGAGCAGTACGGCGAGGGGAAGTGCGGTGGTTTTCTGCAACGAAAAATCCTTAAATTAGAAATGAATACCAAAGTTCAATGGAATGAACTCTGTAAAACATACATATTGAAACTTACGGAAGCAATAGGATGAACTACGATGGGGTGAATGCACGTAAGCGAGCTGCCCGAACGCACCCAGGACTACCTCAAGATTTTGTGGAACCACGAGGAAAAGGCGGGGCGCGATACCGCCATGCCGCTCGGTGATCTGGCCAAGGCTGCCGGCCAAAAGCTGCCCACCACCTCCGAGGCCGTTAAGCGCCTCGCGGCCAAGGGACTCGTGGAACACGAGCGTTACTTTGGCGTCCGGCTGGTGGAGGAAGGTCGCGAGTTGGCTGTTGCTATGGTGCGCCGCCACCGGTTGCTCGAGACCTTCTTGGTGCGCACCTTGGGCTATACCTGGGACGAGGTGCACGAGGAAGCCGAAATGCTAGAGCATGCGACCTCCGATAGGTTTGTCGAGCGCATCGATGCTTTCCTCGGCGCCCCTGCGCGCGATCCCCACGGCGATCCCATTCCGGCGGCCGATGGCGCGGCTGAGCCGCTCTCGCGCATTACGCTTGCCGACGTCCCACCCAACTCTCCCGTCACCATGGAACAGGTCAATGACGCCGATGGCGAATTCCTGCGCTACTTGGACAAACACGGGGTTCGGCCGGGCGTGCGGCTGACCGTCGTTGCCCCGCCGGTAGCCGGCCTCCTAGAGGTTAGCGTGGATGGTGGGGCCAGCTTTTCGCTCGGGGAATCCGCGGCGCGCGATATCGCGGTGCGCGACGTGGAAGGTGGCTAAGCGCCGAAGATGCGCGCCACCGCCCGGCGGTCTATTTTGCCTGGCCCGGCCGTGGGAAATTCCGCGAGGCGCTTGATGTCCTTTGGGATCTGCCAGCGGGGGAGCTCGGCGTCCTCGAGGGCCTCGAGGATATCGCCGATATCGGCCCAGCCGGTATACGCCGCCATAATCGCCTGGCCAAGCCGCGGGTGCGGCACGCCGACGACGCAGGCATGGTCCACGCCCTTAACCTTGAGGATTTCGGTTTCTAGCGCCTCTGGGTGCAGCTTGAGGCCGCCGGAGTCGATGACATTATCCAGCCGGCCGGTGACGGTGAGGGTGCCGGCGTCGATAAAGCCGCCGTCGGAAGTGGCGAACCAGCCTGGCTCGCGGAAGGCTTCGTGCTCGGGCGCGTTGCGGTAGCCGTGGGCGATGGTGGGCCCACCCAAGAGGATGCGGCCGTCCTGGACGCGCACTTGGGCTCCGGGAATCGGCCGGCCGTCGTAGACGCAGCCGCCCGCGGTTTCGGAGGATCCATACGTCGCCACTACTGCAATGCCCAGCTCCTCGGCCGCTGCGCGCAGGCGCGGGTTGATGGCCGCGCCGCCGACCAGGATGGCATCGAAAGTGCGTAGCGCGTCGATGCCTGCGACCGAATCCATGGCCTTGGCCAGTTGCAGCGGGGTCAGCGCGGTATAGGTGCGGTCGCCAGTGCGGTCGAGCTCTGCAGCTGCGCGGGCGAAGGTAGGGATATCGAAGCCCTCGCTGAGATCCATGCATAGCGGATCCACGCCCGCCACCAGCGAGCGCACCAAGACCTGGATGCCGGCGATGTGGTGGGCCGGCATGGCCAGCAGCCACTGGCCGGTGCCGCCGAGCACCTGGTGGGTGGCATCAGCGCTGGCCACTAGGTTTGCTGGGGTGAGCTGTGCGCCCTTCGGCGTGCCGGTGGAACCCGAGGTGGACATCACGAGTGCGATGCCGGGATCGATGGGCTCACCGGCGCGTTGGGTATTGCGCAGGAGGGTGGCACGGGTGGCGTCGGCAAGCGGGAGCGGCAAGAAGCAGGCCTGCCCGGCAATGGCGGCCTCCAGGTCCGGGAGGATGGCGGCCGGGGAGTGGGGGTCAACCGGAAGAGGGGAGAGGATAGTCACGGCCGTCGATTTTAGCTGTCAAAGGGGCGGGTTTCGTTCTTTTCCGCCTTGCGTATGCCGCGCAGCACCACGATGCGTCCCACGATGAGCGCACCCGTAGCTACGACGGCGATGCCGATACAAAAAGCGATAAGCATTAGTAGTAGTACGGGAAGCTATCCCAATTAGGCTCGCGCTTTTCCAGGAAGGACTCCTTGCCCTCGACGGCTTCGTCGGTCATATACGCCAGGCGGGTGGCCTCGCCGGCGAAGACCTGCTGGCCCATGAGTCCATCATCGGTGAGGTTGAAGGCAAACTTCAGCATGCGCTGGGCGGTGGGGGACTTCATGTTGATCTCCTGGCCCATGCGGATGGCGGCGTCTTCCAGCTCGCCGTGGTCCGCGACCTCGTTGACCGCGCCCATTTCGTACATGCGCTGGGCATCGTAGGTGCGGCCCAAGAAGAAGATCTCGCGGGCGAATTTCTGGCCCACCATCTTGGCCAGGTATGCCGAGCCATAGCCGGCGTCGAAGGACCCCACGTCCGCATCCGTCTGCTTGAAGCGCGCCTCTTGGCGGGAAGCGACCGTCATATCGCAGACCACGTGCAGCGAGTGTCCGCCGCCGGCTGCCCAACCATTGACCACGGCGATGACCACCTTGGGCATGGTGCGGATCAGGCGCTGGACCTCGAGGATGTGCAGGCGGCCGCCCTCGACCTTCTCGCGGGCGGTATCCACAGTGGATTCATCCGCGGTGGCGTCATCGTGGGTGTGCTCGGTGGCGTAGCGGTATCCGGAGCGGCCGCGAATGCGCTGGTCGCCACCGGAACAAAACGCCCAGCCGCCATCCTTTTCGGACGGACCATTGCCGGTGAGTAAAATCGTGCCCACATCCGGCGTGCGGCGGGCGTGATCCAGGGCGCGGTAGAGCTCGTCTACGGTATGCGGGCGAAACGCATTGCGCACCTCCGGGCGGTCGAAGGCGATGCGCACGATGCCGTTCTTGCGGCCCTCGCCGTTGAGCCGGTGGTAGGTGATATCCGTCAGGTCCTCAAAACCTTCTACGGCATGCCACAATTCCGGGCGGAACGGATTATCGGTGCTGTATTTTCTCTGCTCGCTCATGATGGCCAGCTTAGTGGCAAAAGAAGAATAGTCCCCATTCCCAACCCTCACCCACACACGCTGCCCAGCAGGCCGGTAATAATCAATACGCGATACTGCGAGGTTGTTGCCCCGCATAATACCCGTGTACGCCATACCAGCGCGGTACTCCATGCCATGGGGAGACTCGAACTCCCCGCCCCTTAAAGCGCTAAAGGGGGGCCAGTGTCCCAGGATTTTCCCCTCCAGGGTGGGGGCCTGCTCGCTGCAGGTGTGTGGGCTACCATCGCGCGCTCTAAGCAGCGCGCGATATGACTATCCGTTTTTCAGTTCGGTAATCCAGTTCAGCTGCTGGATGCGGGTATCCAGCTCGCGATACTGCTTAGACAGATCGTCGACGCGCTTGCGCAGATCCGCCACCGGGATGGTGGAGACAAACTTAATCTCGGTGCGGGAATAGCGATCCGAGCGAGTGCCCGCCCGCTGCGCCAGGTCGTGGTAGATGCGGCGCTTGCGCAAGAGGCCATCGCGAAGCGCGAGGGCTTCCATCAGGTTCATCTTCTCATCAAAGGCGGTGGCGATATTCGTCGCATTGATGGCCTGCACCAGCTCATCGATGCGCCCGGCCACGCCGTCGAGCTCGCGCAGCAGCTCCTGCGGATCCTCATCCGGGGTATCGCCCTCCTGCACGCGGGCCACGGTCAGCAGCCGCTCGTGCAGGCTATTGAGGCGCTCCTGCGCCTGGGCGCGTTCCGCCAATGCCTCAGCTAGCAGCATAATTCCTCCTTTATTGGTATGGGTTTCCAAAATAGCGCAGAGTGAGGGAGGGGTCAACGGCTAGCGAGCGCTACCATGAAGGCCATGCATATCGATGACGTCCTCGACCGCGCCCACGTAGTCTCCCTCCCGCTCGCCGTGCGTTTCCGCGGCATTACCACCAGGGAGGCCCTGCTCATCGATGGCCCGGCCGGCTGGGGCGAGTTCGCGCCCTTCCTGGAATACGGCTCGGCCGAGTCCGCCGCGTGGCTGCGCGCCGGGCTTGAGGCCGCCTACGAGGGCTTTCCGGATCCGGTGCGCGATTCCATCGAGGTCAACGCCACCATCCCGGCCGTGCCCGCCAGCGAGGTCCCGGCCGTGGTGGAGCGCTATCCCGGCTGCCGCACCTTCAAAATCAAGGTGGCGGAGAAGGGGCACACGCTTGCCGACGACGCCGCTCGCGTCCGCGCCGTCCGCGACGCCGTCACCCAACGCGGCGATATCCCCATCCTGCGGGTGGACGCCAACGGCGGCTGGAGCGTCGATGAGGCGGTCGAGGCCGCGCAGATGATGATGCCGCTGGACTATATGGAACAGCCGTGCGCTACCACTGAGGAGCTCGCCCAGGTCCGCGGCCGCCTTATGCGCGCCGGCCTCTTTGTGCGCGTTGCCGCCGATGAGTCCATCCGGAAAGTGGCCGACCCGTATCGCGTGGCCGAGTTGCAGGCCGCGGACGTCGCCGTGGTCAAGCCCGCCCCGCTCGGCGGCGTGCGCCGCGTCCTCGAGGTGGCCCAACACCTGCGCCAGCGCCATATGGATATCACGGTGGCCTCCGCGCTGGATACCTCCATTGGGATCAATATGGGCCTTGCGGCCGTCGCCGCCCTCCCGCGCATCTACGACGATGAGGACATCGACGTCACCCCGGCCGCCGCCGGCCTTGCCACCGGCTCCCTTTTTGAAGAAGACGTCACCGCGCCGCGCCCGCTTATCGATGGCCACCTTCCCGCCGATATCCTCGCCCCCGACCCAGACCGTCTCGCTGCACTCGCCGCCCCCGCTGAACGCCGCGATTGGTGGTTCGACCGCGTGCGCGCCTGCTGGCCGCACCTTTCTGAATCGCACCTTGCTGACTAGGGCCTAGAGCAAGCTCTGGTGAAACCTCCACGCCGGAGTCGCCAGTGCCCTCCTCACCTTCTGCGGCCTGCTCTTTAGCCCGCGCACGCTGCGACGATGCGCGACCGTCTCCTGCACCGTCTCCATCACCAGCTTGAGGTGGTAGTCGGTGCACTCATCCGTAAACTTCAGTGGCGCCCATCCGTGCTGCACCGCGTGATTGGTCTTCCACGTCCCGATGAGGAATTCCCGGTGATTATTCTCCGGCGTGTGATAGAACAGCGAGTCCAAGTCCACCACGGTCGTTCCCGCTTTGAAACCTAAATCCCAGGTATATGGTCCTAGCCGGAAATTCGGCACGGGGTTAAGTCCCACCCGCCGCATCTCGCGAAACATCCGCTGCTCCCATTTCGACGCCGTCCCCACCGGTGCCAGCCTCGCCAACTCGCGCACCGCATCCTTTTCCCTGCTGCTCACCATGTCTACATCGGCCGCGAACCTCCCCCTACCGTTGAGCCCGCGGTACGCCTGCGCCAGTGCCTCTTTGAGTAGCCACTTGCCACAGCGCTCGAAGCTCAGCGCATCTGCCACCGCCTGCGCGGGCAACGCCATCTTTACGCCCTTTACCCGATTTACCGGCACCGGCCGCGACCTCACAGTACGCACCAGCCCATCCGCCCGTGCCCGGCAATTGTTATCCACCCGAATCGCTGCCGGCAGCCGCACCTCGCATAAACCGTAGGCTGCAAGCGCCGCCGTTCCCGTAAACACCGCATCCGGATAAAGCTGCGCCACCGCGGCGAGCTTATCCTTCGCACTCGCCTCCGCCGGGACATAACAATTGCGCCTCAGGCGGAGGAGTCTGCCCTCTGCCACCTCCTTTTCAATTCGGTATTGAGTCATTCCTTCTTCGATGAGGTCTTTTCGCGTGTACATGGCCTTTTAGACTGCCGCGCCGTGCATTCGGTTCCGTAGATCTGCAGAGATCGCGACTTTCGTCCATACAAACCACCCAAACCGTCGACGAAACCCCCGGTTTATATGGACAAAAATCGTGATCGGCGGCGGAAACCCAGGATCGAGCTCGCTGCCCAACCCGTCACCTGTGCGTACGCTAGGGGACATGTCTACTATCAAGGTCCGCGATGCCCACCTGCACAATCTGCGCAACGTCGACGTCGATATGCCCCGCGGCAAGCTTGTTGCGGTCACGGGCGTGTCTGGTTCGGGCAAGTCTTCGCTGGCATTTGGCACGATTCACGGCGAAGGCCAGCGCCGCTATCTCGAATCGGTAGCGCCCTTCGCCCGCCGCCTCATTAGCTCGGCCGTCGACCCGCAGGTCAGCCAGGTAGAGGGCCTGCCGCCGACGGTCGCGCTGCAACAATCCACCTCCGGCGGCGGTGCACGTTCTACGGTTGGCACGGTCTCCGCGCTCTCCAATAGCGTGCGCCTGCTCTATTCGCGCGCCGGTGATAACCCGGAGGGCCTATACTCCGATTCCTTCTCGCCCAATACTCCGGAGGGCATGTGTCCGCAGTGCCACGGCACGGGCGTAGTTCACGAGCCGACCGAGGACTCCATGGTCCCGGATCCCACCCTCTCCATCGAGGAAGGCGCCATCCAAGCATGGCCTGGTGCCTGGGCCGGCAAGAACTTCCACGACATTTTGATGAATCTGGGCTACGACCTGGATTCGCCCTGGCAGGACCTGCCGCAAGAAGACCGCGACTGGATCCTCTTCACGGAGGAGCGCCCCGTCGTCACGGTCAAGCCTCTACGCGGCAAGGATCAGATTCAGCGCAATTATGAGGGCACGTGGCGCTCGGTGGCCAGCTACCTCAAAAAGACGCTGGCGGAGACCCAATCGGATACGCTGCGCAAACGCACCCTGTCCTATATGGAATCTCGCGAGTGCGAGACCTGTGGCGGCCGCCGCCTCAACCCGGCCGCGCTGAAGGTGACCTATGCGGGCATGCCTATCGATGAGCTGGGCGCGCTGCCGCTGGATAAGGTGCATGAGGTGCTCAGCAAGCAGAACCCGGAGGAGAATTCGGCCGAGGATTTGCTCCTGCGGCAGATTTTGCCCGCGTTGACCTCGGCGCTGGAGCTTGGCTTGGCGCACCTCAGCCTGGATCGGCCGACGCAGAGCCTGTCCGGTGGCGAGATGCAGCGCATCCGGTTGGCAGCGCAGCTGCGCTCTGGTCTCTTTGGCGTGGCCTATGTGCTCGACGAGCCCTCGGCCGGCCTGCACCCCGATGAGCGCGACGCGGTCATGGATATGTGCCGCCGTTTCATCGCGGCCGGCAACTCCGTGCTCTTGGTGGAGCATGACATGGATTTGGTCGCGCAGGCGGATTGGCTCGTTGACGTCGGACCGCTGGCGGGCGAGCGCGGCGGCAACGTGGTCTATTCGGGCCCGGTTGCAGACTATGACGCGGACACCCCTACCGCCAATGCGCTGGCTCACCGCACGCTCGCGCTTGCCGACGACCCCCGCACCCCCTCCTCCCACCTCGCCCTGCGCGGCATCAACGCACGCAGCATCGACAACCTGGATGTGGACTTCGGCTTGGGCCAATTCACAGCGGTCGCCGGTGTCTCCGGCTCGGGTAAATCCACCCTGGTCAGCACGGTGCTGGCAGGCCTGCTGCGACAGTCCGCCACGGCCGTTTCCGATGAGGAGGAGACCGAGGAGAAGGGCTGGTCCGTGGAGAGCACGGAGGGCTTTGACCGAGTAAAGCGCGTCGTGCAGATTACCCAGAAGCCCATCGGCCGCACCCCGCGTTCCACACTGGCAACCTATACCGGGCTTTTCGATAACGTTCGCAAGCTCTTCGCCTCCACCGATGAGGCCAAGCAGCGCAAGTGGACGGTCTCGCGCTTTTCTTACAACGTAAAGCAAGGCCAGTGCCCCACCTGCGGTGGCGCGGGCAAGATCGAGGTGGAGCTGGTCTTCTTGCCAGGCTCGTACACCACCTGTCCAGAGTGCGGCGGCGCTCGCTTCAACGACGAGACCTTGGAGGTGACCTGGCAGGGCCGCACCATCGCGGACATCTTGGAGCTCACCGTGGATGAGGCCGCGGAGGTCTTTGCCGAGGAAGAAAAGATTTACCGCGCCATCGCCACGCTGCAGGCAGTCGGCTTGGGCTACCTCCGCCTGGGCCAGGGCGCGCCGGAGCTGTCCGGCGGCGAGGCCCAGCGCATCAAGCTGGCCACGGAGCTGCAGCGCTCCCGCAACTCGCGTCGCGGCCACACGGTCTACCTGCTGGACGAGCCCACCACGGGCCTGCACCCAGCCGATATCGACCTGCTCAATACCGAGCTGCACAAGCTGGCGGATGCGGGCCATACGGTAATCGTCGTCGAGCATGATCTTTCGGTCATGGCGAATGCGGACCGCATCATCGAGATGGGTCCGGGCGCTGGCGAAGATGGCGGCCGCATCATCGCGGATGCCACCCCGGCACAGGTTGCCGCAGAAGACACCGCCACCGGCCGCGCCTTGAGCGCACGCCAAGCGCACTAAGCGGCGAGCCTTAGCTGCCCGTTAGCTGTGGGAGACCTCTCTGGGATCTCACAGCAAAATGGGGTAGAGGTAGAGAGTATGACTACTAAAGGCCCTCATGGCGATAATAATGAAACCCGCAGCTGGTCCAGCCCGGCGGATGATGCCACGCGCCAGATTGGCCGCGTGCCCGATAATGCCGCCGGCCCCAGCCGCGACCAAGCGCGCCGCGAGCACCCCAAGCAGTACTTCCCGGGCGAGCAGCAGCCGCAGAATGAGACTCGTCAATTCGATGCGACCGCTGGCTATCAGCAGGGCTACGGCCAGCAGCAAAGCTATGGCCAGAACTATCAGCAGCCGGCCGGGCAGGCATATGACCAGCAATACGCGCAGCAGCCCGAGTACGAGCCGGTGCCGTCGAACTATGATCCGGACCAGCCGGAAAACCGCAAGAAGAAGGGCGGCGGCGGTGGCGCGATGGCCGGCGTCTTCGCGGCCATCGCGGTACTTGCAGTGCTGGCTGCGGCGGTCCTGTTTTTCCTGTGGCGCAATGCTGCGGACGAGGCGGATAAGCCGGACCCACAGCCGGTGACGGAAACGCTGACCACGGAGGTTCCCACTACCGTGACCCAGACCGAAGAGCCGGATACGCAGGATGAGAACTCCAATAAGTTGCCAAAGCTGCCGGACTTCCAGAATGACCTGCCGTCCGATATCCCGACCGAGCTGCCACCAGAGGTACAAGACCAGCTGGATAAGGGCAGCGATGTGGACATTGAGGGCCTCCTCAATGAACTCTTGGGCGGCGGCGAGCAGTCGGCCAACCAGAACTAAGCGCCCAGCACCTGCCCGGTAAGGGAAATGGCGCGCGGGCAGGTAAAATCGGGCGGCATGAATGAATCGATGCAGTTGGCTGAGAAGGTAGCCGCCCAACTGGCGCGCCACCTCACGGATGTCGTCCTGTGCCCTGGTTCGCGCAACGCGCCGCTGTCGCTGGCGCTGCTGGCGCGTGATGATATTCGCGTACACACCCGCCTGGACGAGCGCGGGGGAGCGTTTACCGCCCTAGGCATGGCGCGGGTGCAGCGCCGCCACGTGGGCGTGGTGATGACCTCGGGAACTGCGGTAGCCAATACTTTGCCGGCCGTGGTGGAGGCACACTATTCCCATACGCCGCTGGCCATCATTAGCGCGGATCGGCCGGAGCGGCTGGTGGGCACGGGGGCGTCGCAGACCATCGAGCAGCAGGGCATCTTCGGCGTCTATGCGCACACCACCCAGGTCACCGGCGTGGACGATATCGCGGCTATGGCCCAGCGTTTCCGCGAAGACCTACAGGTACATATCAATGTGGCCTTTGACGCCCCGCTTGTCGACGACACCCTGCCGGACCACACCACCGGCGACGGCGTGCGCGAGCCCGCACCAGCCTTTGTGGACCATGGCGAGGTGGCCGTGGATTTGAGCAAAAACACGCTGGTCATTGCGGGCGACGAGGCTTGGGAGGTAGAAGGTCTCCAAGACGTGCCAACCATCGCGGAGCCGAGCGCGCCGGGCCCGTATCATCCGGTGCATCCAGCGGCGGCGCATATCTTCCGCAAGGCGCAGGTCTCCGCGAATGATTATGTGGTCAATACCAAGGTTGAGCAGGTCATCGTCGTGGGGCACCCGACGCTGCATCGTGGCGTGCTAGCGCTGATGAATGATCCGGATATTGAGCTGGTGGTGCTCTCGCGCACCAATGACTTCACCAACCAGCGCGGCGACGAGGCCCGGCTTGGCACCACCGTCAAGATCACCGGCGAGCCGAGCCGCGAGTGGATGAAGATCTGCGAAGGTGCAACAGATATGGCCGGACAAGCGGTGCGCGAGACCCTCGAGGATGAGGAACTGGGATTTACCGGTCTGCACGTCGCAGCCGCGGTGGGCGATACGCTCTCCGTCAATGACACTCTGGTGTTGGGAGCCTCGAACCCGGTGCGCGATGCAGCCTTGGTAGGCCTGCCTTTCGACGGCGTGGATACGTACTCGCCGCGCGGGGCGGCCGGTATTGACGGAACCATCGCCCAGGCCATCGGCATTTCCTTGGCCACGCAATCGCTGGATCCCACAAATTGGCGTGCCCCACGCGTTGTGGCGCTCATGGGGGATGTCACCTTCTTACATGACGCGAATAGCCTGCTCATCCCGGAAGATCAGGCGCGACCGGAAAACCTCACCATCGTGGTGGCCAATGACAATGGTGGCGGCATCTTCGAGACCCTGGAACAAGGCGCCGATGCGCTGCGCGAGTCCTTCGAGCCGGCGTTTGGAACGCCGCATGGGGTGGACGTCGGCAAGCTGGCAGAAGCCTATGAAGCAGACTATCGCGAGGTGACCACCCCGCAGGAGCTATTGGATACGCTGGCGGAGCTGAAGGAATACTCCACCGGGATTACTGTCGTGGAGGCCAAGACCACCCGTGCCACGCGCCGGGCGCTCAATGAGAAGCTCACCGCAAAGGTAGGCCAGTAAGTGGCCCCGCCGCAGCATAAGCCGCACGCCGCGGTGGTGCCGCGCTATACGCCCGCGGTCTATCGCCGCCGCCTGCACCAGCTGACGCTGGCGCTGTATCTGGCCGCGCTGGTGGGTGTGGTGGGCATGGTCATCGGGCCGGCGCTGAATGACCACGCCATCGCCAGCCACCCCGCGCGCGCTTTGGCTACGGTCAAGGATGTGGGCGTGCTGCGCACTACGGTGGATTTCCAAGACAGTGAAGGGATTTACCACACCCCACAGCACGGGCTGCTCTATCCCAGTGGGCTGGGCGAGGGTCAGCAGGTGTGGGTGCAATACGCCCAGGACGACCCAGACCTAGTCAAGGTCGAAGGCCGCGAATGGACGCTGGCCATCATCCCGGCGCTCTCGGTAGGGGTGGTTGTCACGCTCATCGCGGCCGTGCTGTGGAAGCTGATTAGCTTCTTTACCCGCCGTGCGGAGAAATAATTAACCAAGATTTTCCACTGGCTTCACCATAAACTTAAGAAAATGGGCCATGATGGTGGCATGCGTGTTGCGATCGTGGCTGAATCCTTCCTCCCCAATGTCAATGGTGTGACCAACTCCGTGCTGCGCGTTTTAGAGCACCTGCACGAGACCGGCCAGGAGGCCATCGTCATCGCGCCGGGTGCCCGTGAGGGACAAGAAGAAATCCCGGACTACCTAGGATTCCCCATCTACCGTGTACCCACGGTGCGCGTGCCGCTGGTGGATTCGCTGCCGGTGGGCGTGCCTACCACGGCGGTCGATGAGGCGCTGCGTGATTTCAAGCCGGATATCATTCACTTGGCCAGCCCCTTCGTACTCGGCGCGGCTGGCGCTTTCTCCGCCCGCCAGCAGCGCGTGCCGGCCGTGGCGTTGTATCAGACCGATGTTGCCGGCTTTGCCACCAAGTACCATGCCTCCGCGCTGGCCTACGGCGTGTGGGAGTGGCTGCGCACGATTCATAACTCCTGCCAGATGACGCTGGCGCCGTCCTCGCTGACCATCCGGGACTTGGAAAAGCACCACATCAAGAACGTACGCCACTGGGGGCGTGGCGTGAACGCGGAACTTTTCCATCCCTCCAAGCGCTCTGATGAGCTGCGCCGCAGCTGGGATCCGAGCGGCACCAAGAATGTAGTGGGATTCGTTGGTCGCCTCGCCGCGGAAAAGGGCGTGCACCGCCTCTCGGCGCTCAATGGCCGCGAGGATATCCAGCTGGTCATCGTGGGCGATGGACCGGAGCGCCCGCTGTTGGAAGTCCAGCTGCCCGGTGCCGTCTTTACCGGTGCGCTGTCCGGCGAAGACCTCGCCGCCGCCTATGCTTCCTTGGACGTCTTTGTCCACGCCGGCGAGTTCGAGACCTTCTGTCAGTCCATCCAGGAGGCACAGGCTTCCGGCGTGCCGACCATCGGGCCGCGGGCTGGTGGCCCGGTAGACCTCATCGACGAGGGCTATAACGGCCTTCTGCTGGATGTACAGACCTTTGTGGAAGACCTCCCCAATGCGGTGGACGCTCTGCTCAATCCGGAGATCCATCAGGAGATGCGGGACAATGCGCGCGAGTCCATTTCTTCCAAGACATGGAAGGCGCTGTGCGAGCAGCTCGTGGGCTATTACGAAGAGGTACTGGAGGATACTCGCCGGGTGCCGCTGACCATTCTGGGCCAGCGTCCCGAGCTGCCGCGGTGGGCGGCTCGTGCCCTCGGCGCCCGCGTAGCCTAGACTTATCTTTTGTGTCTAAGGCAGATCTGGATAAAAAGCCCTTCGATGTGGCGCGCATGTTTGACGCCGTGGGCGAGAAATACGACCTCACCAATACCGTGCTGTCCTTTGGGCAGGACGCGCACTGGCGCAAGCGCACCCGCGAGCGTTTGAACCTTAAACCGGGCGAGAAGGTTCTCGACCTTGCAGCGGGTACCGCCGTGTCCACCGTGGAACTTTCCAAGTCCGGTGCGTGGTGCGTGGCGTGTGATTTCTCCCGTGGCATGCTGGCCGCCGGCCGTGAGCGCGACGTGCCCAAGGTGGCTGGCGATGGCATGAAGCTGCCGTTTGCGGATAACACCTTTGACGCCGTGACCATCTCTTATGGCCTGCGCAATATCCACGACTTTGAGCTCGGCCTGCGCGAAATGGCGCGCGTGACCAAGCCAGGCGGGCGCCTTGCGGTAGCGGAGTTTTCCACTCCGGTGGTACCGATTTTTGGCACCGTGTACAAGGAATACTTGATGCGCCTGCTCCCGCCGGTAGCGCGCCTGGTCTCTTCTAATCCGGAGGCATATATCTACCTCGCGGAATCCATTCGTGCGTGGCCGGGGCAGGAGGAGCTCGCCGCGGTTATCAATCGCAATGGCTGGGCCGAGGCCGGCTGGCAGAACCTTACCTTCGGCATCGTGGCGCTGCACTCGGCGGTAAAGCCAGCCTAGGCGCTTAGCAGCCCGCGACCTTGGGCGTGGGGACTATGCCGCGGTCGAATCCCAGAGTGGCGTATCGCGGCGAAGGGACGAGACCGTGCGGCCGGCGGCGCGCCAGGTGCGTGCGATGAGGTCGCGGTCATCGTCAGTAATGAGGTTGCCCATCAGGCGCGCGGCGGCCGGCATGAGCATGCGGCCGACGGGCCCGCGCAGGGCCAGAGGGCCGGCCAGCGGTAGGAACTGTGGGTAAGTAAGCAGGCGTGCGGCCGTGCGGGCCAAGAGGAAGGACTCGCCGTAGTGCTCGCGCAGGACGGCAGGCCAAGCCAAGGTGAAGTCTTTCGGGCCGAGCAGGTCTACGGCCAGCGCGGCGGTCTCCAAGCCGTAGTCGATGCCTTCGCCGTTGAGGGGGTTGATGCAGGCGGCGGCATCGCCAATGATCATCCAATTGGCGCCGGCGACGTTGGACACCGCGCCGCCCATGGGCAGCAGGGCAGAAGTGACATGCTCAATCTCGCCGAGTCCCCACTCGGGGCGCTGTTGGGCGGCGTAGAACTCGAGCAGCTTCTTGGTATTGATCTTGGCTGGGCGCTGCGCGGTTGAGAGCGCGCCGAGGCCGATGTTGACCTGACCTAGCTCGGGGCCGAGCGGGAAGATCCAGCCGTAGCCGGGTTGCACCTCGCCGCCTTCGTCCTTGAGCTCAACGTGGGAGTGCATCCAGGGCTCGGAGGCATGCGTAGAGGAAGCATAGGAGCGTGCGGCAATGCCATAAACCTCCTCGCGGTGCCAGGTGCGGCCGAGCTTCTTGCCAAAGGTAGAGCGCACGCCATCGGCCACGATGACCCACTTGGCATGCACGGTGGCCTCGCCCACGCGGAAGGAGGTCACGCGGTTTCCCTCCATTACCGGATCGGTGGCGGGGGTGCCGGTGAGGAGGGTGGCGCCGGCTTTTCGGGCGGCGTCGGCAAGCAGGGCATCAAAGCGGAAGCGCGGCAGGGCCGTGCCGACCTGGGAAGGGTAGGTCTTCGGCCAGGGCGCGGTAATGTCGCCGCCGTAGCCGTGCAGCTTCAGGCCGCGATTGCGATAGGAGGCGTTGACCGCAATGCCGAGCTCAGCAAGCTGGTGCATCGCGCGCGGGGTAAGCCCGTCGCCGCAGGTTTTATCGCGGGGAAACGTCGCGGAATCAATAAGGAGGGCGTCATAACCGGCGCGTGCGGCATGAATCGCGGCGGCGGCTCCGGCCGGCCCAGCGCCAATGATGGCGACCTCGACATAGGTTTGGGAATCGATCTGCTCCGACATGAGGACTATCATTGCATGAGTTCGACCCCTCGAGTGTGTTTAGGGGCGCAGTTTGGACTACGGTAGGTAGTCGATTATCTCTGGCTTTTAGTTGCAAGGAACACTATTTAATGACTCACGGTCAATCGCATGCTACGCACGTGGATCTTGGTGATCCGCAGCTCAATGAGCGCATTGGCGCGGGCATGAAAGCAGTAGAAGACAAGCTGCGCAGTGAAATCGACCGCGGCCAGGACTTCTTAAAGGATAAGGTCAGCCACCTGTCACAGGCCGGTGGCAAGCGCTTTCGCCCCATGATGGCGCTGTTGGCCTCCGAGTATGGTCCGCGTCCGGGCTGCGAAGAGGTTGTTAAGGCCGCCACTGTCGTGGAGATGGTGCACGTGGCCACCCTTTATCATGACGATGTCATGGATGAGGCGGACCGCCGCCGC
Organism: Corynebacterium sp. MSK158; assembly: GCF_030229085.1. Classification (NCBI taxonomy): domain Bacteria; kingdom Bacillati; phylum Actinomycetota; class Actinomycetes; order Mycobacteriales; family Corynebacteriaceae; genus Corynebacterium; species Corynebacterium sp. MSK158. Next base: position 103,295 of record NZ_JASPHJ010000004.1, on the reverse strand, counting down.
GGCGTGGAGTCTGCCAATTCGCGGTGGAATAACTCCGTGGCCATCCTCGCCGGCGATGCGCTCTTGGCGCACGCGTCCCGCCTGATGAGCAAGCTGGATACCCACACCGTGGGCCACTTTGCCGATACCTTTGAGGAGCTGGTTACCGGCCAGATGCGCGAGACCATCGGCGCGGGTGAGGCCAATGCCGTGGAGCACTACACGGCCGTTATCCGTGAAAAGACCGCGGTGCTCATCGCCTCTGCTGGTTACCTGGGTGCCTACCACTCCGGCGCCTCGGCCGAGCATGCCGCAGCCCTGCACCGCATTGGTGGTGCCATCGGCATGATCTTCCAGATTGTGGACGATGTCATCGACATCTTCTCTGACCCAAAGGAATCCGGTAAGACCCCGGGCACCGACCTGCGCGAGGGCGTATTTACCCTGCCGGTTCTCTACGCCTTGGAGGAAGAGGGCGAAGTGGGCGATAAGTTGCGTGAGCTGCTTACTGGCCCGCTGCATTCCGACGCCGAGGTGGAGCGCGCCATCGAGCTCCTGCACCAGTCTGGCGGCCGTCAGAAGGCGCTGGAGGACATCAATGCCTACCTGCGCACGGTGGAGGAGCAGCTTGCCGTGCTACCGGAGAACTCCGCGAGCCAGGCCCTGCGCCAACTGGCGGATTACACGGTGCGCCGCGTGGGCTAGCTGCTTGGTTAAGCCCCTCTCTATAGCCCCATTCGCCCCTACTACGCTGGCGATTTGTAGGTGGGAGGGTGGTTCGTAGTAAAGTACTTACTCGCACCACACAGTGCATGCCAGGTTGCCCGAGCGGCCAAAGGGAGCGGACTGTAAATCCGCCGGCATTGCCTTCAGAAGTTCGAATCTTCTACCTGGCACAGAATGAACCCCGCAAGCAAAAGCTTGCGGGGTTCCGTCGTACCTGCAGCTGTGAGGCGGGATCTACTCGCTGGGCTCCTGGGTGCGGGAGCTTTTAGCCTTGTGCCACACCGCATAAGCACTGGCGAGGAAAACAACTAAGAAAACCCCAGCGATCCCCTGGCTTGAACATATGGCGATGAAAACTAGACTTCAAGTAGTTGAACTTTTGGTATGGAGATGCCTATGCGTAAGACCTTAATCAGCCTCACCGGCCCCGCCTTCGTTGCTGCAGTGGCTTACGTCGACCCCGGCAACGTAGCCGCCAACATCAGCGCCGGCTCCCACTACGGCTACCTCCTGGTGTGGGTACTCGTCGTGGCCAACCTCATGGCCATGTTCATCCAGTACCACTCCGCCAAACTGGGCCTAGTCACCCACCGCTCCCTGCCGGAAATCATGGGCGAGCGTCTCTCCCGCCGCGCGCGCCTAGGCATGTGGGCCCAGGCCGAGCTCATCGCCGCGGCCACCGACCTCGCCGAAGTCATCGGCGGCGCCATTGCCCTGCAACTCCTCTTCAACCTCCCCCTGTTCGCGGGCGCGCTCATCATCGGCGCGGTCTCCATCATTCTCCTCATCTTCCAGAAGAAGAACCAGTGGTTCGAGGGGCTTGTCATCGGCCTGCTCCTGGTCATCTGCATCGGCTTCCTTGCCGGCCTCGCCATCGCCCCGCCCGACCCCGCCGACGTGGCCGGCGGCCTCATCCCCCGCCTAGAGGGCAAGGACAGCATCCTGCTGGCCGCCTCCATGTTGGGCGCCACCGTCATGCCGCACGCCATTTACCTACACTCCTCCCTGACCAAGCAGCGCTACCCCGACCTGGAAATCCCCCACGTGCTGGCCGGCACCCGCGCGGACATCGCCGTGGCGCTGTCCATCGCCGGGCTCGTCAACGTGGGCCTGCTGGTCCTGGCGGGCTCGGCCCTCTACGGCGTGGACGGCACAGAGACCATCTCCGGGGCCCACACGGCGATTGCCAGCCACCTCGGCCCGCTGGCCGGCGTTCTCTTCGCCATCGGCCTGCTGGCCAGCGGCCTCGCCTCGACGTCAGTGGGCGCCTACGCCGGCTCCGAAATCATGGACGGCCTGCTTCACATCAAGGTCCCCCTACTAGTCCGCCGCCTGGTCACGCTCATCCCGGCGCTGGTCATCATCGGCTGCGGGGTCGACCCCACTATGGCACTGGTGGTCAGCCAGGCACTTCTTTCCCTGGGCATCCCCTTCGCCATCATCCCGCTTTTCCGCTATGCCGGCTCCCGGGACGTCATGGGTGAGTTCGCCGCGAAACCCTGGTCTATGGCCGTGGGCTGGACGCTTGCCGCGCTGGTCATCGCACTCAATCTCGCCCTCGTGCTCCTGCCGCTGCTCTAGGCCGCCTACAATCAGCAGCCATGATTGAAGTAGCAGCCGTCGTCATCCGCAACCCACAAGGCCACGTGCTTACCGTGCGCAAGAAGTCCTCCACCAAGTACCAACTGCCCGGCGGCAAGCCCGAGGCGGGCGAGGCGCTTGTCGACGCCGCCCTGCGCGAAGTTGCCGAAGAAGTAGGCCTCACCCTCGACGCCGAGAGCCTCAACAAACTCGGCACCTTCGACGCTCCCGCCGCCAACGAACCGGGCGAGGTCGTCGTCGGCACCATCTTCACCTACACCCGCACCGTCACCGCCGACGAACCCCATGCCGCCGCCGAAATCGGCGACACCGCCTGGGTCAACCCAGCAGCCCCCGACCGCGAGCTTGCACACCTGCTGCGCGACCGCGTCTTCCCCACGCTGGCCTAGCGCCAACTGTCAACACTTCGGCGTCATTGACCTCGAAACCATCAAGAGCTACCCTTTTGAACATGTTCACTGAACACGTTCACTCATCGCGCTCGGCCGCCAAAGCTGGCACCGTCAGCAAGGTCCTAGCCACCGCCTACGAACTCTTCCTCACTCAGGGCTACGCCACCACCAGCATCCGGACTATCGCATCCGAAGCTGGCGTTAGCGTGGGAACCGTCATGGGAGTCGGCGACAAACAAACGCTGCTCATCCGCACCATTGGCCAACACATTTCAGAACTCCACGATGACATCCGGGGACAATCCGATAGCCTTCTCGATGTCCTGAGACCTTTCCTCCAGATGTTTACCGGCCACGAAGAGCTCTCCCGCGCCTTTGGCGCAGCACTCATCCAACAAGGCAATCAAGGCGAAGCGCTCACCGCACTCAAAACGCTCCTGACCGATGAAATCACCCTGCGACTCGGCACCAGGCTCAGCAGCGCCGATGCGGCCGAGTACGCCGACCTGCTGTACAACGTCTACCTCGGCTTACTCATCGGCTGGGCCGCCGGAATCTACGACACCGAGCACCTCACATCCCAAGCCGCCTCATCGATCGAACGCCTCAACACCGCATTCGGAGTAACCCAATGATCCTAGAATCTTCCCCAGCCTGGCCCTCCCTTCTACTAGCAGCCATTCTGCTTGGCGACGCCGCCCTCTCCCTCAAACCAGTCCCCTTCATCGAAGCCTGCCTCAGCGGCGTCAAACTCCCCAAGGACTGGTGGTGGGCGCTCATTGTCATCAAGTGCCTCGCCGCCGTAGGACTCATTGCCGGCCTCTGGTTCCCCGGCGTAGGAATCACAGCCATGATTGGAGTCATCGCCTATTTCTGCGCGGCCGCAGCAGCCCATGTCCGCGCCCACTTCCTCGGTAGCGCATTCTGGATCAACTGCTTAGGCATGCTCGCATTCTCCATCGGAGTACTGATCCTGACGCTCGCACTGAATTAAGACACCAGTCAACCTTTCACGGCTTCCTGAAGGCAGATACATCATTGCACCTCTTGAATGATGACTTGATGCTTTCTACCCTAAAGGTATGCGCACGACGATAAACCTCCCGCCGAAACTCCTTGAAGAAACGAAGATCCAAGCCAAAGCCAACAATGTCACTTTGAGCTCATACGTCGAAGAGGCGGTCCGCGCTGCCCTCAAGAAGGAAGCCCGCATCAGTACCGAAGACACCCCCGTTAACCTGCCCTCCTTCGATTGCGGCGGACCGGCTCTAGTTGATCTCAGCAACAAAGAAGCTGTGTGGGCGGTACTCGATGATCATTCCTGATGTCAACATTCTCGTTTATGCCTTCCACTCCGCTGCACCGCAACATAAACCCGCTCAACAATGGCTAAGTAGTGCTCTAAATCGGCATGAAACAATTGGACTCCTGGATGTTGTGGCAACGGGCTTGAAGTAGAAAAAGCCATTTCCTAGCCTGCGAGAAATATCTGGCAATGAGGTGGAATCCGATCCCGCCAGGGTCTTGGCAACGTATACCGCATTCAAACCGCCAATGAAATAGCCGAGGCAGAGCAATGATGAAATACCAACTGCAATCTTTAGCAAAACTGTTAAGGATGAATGGTGGGGTCCTTTAATCTTTAACTCCTCTCATTTTGGCCTTCAGGACCAGCAAACTACACCTTTCTAAGGCGCTGTGTACAAACAGGCGTGCTCGGTAGCCATACCATCAGGCACAGAAAGTCACTGTAGAGATGAAGGTACGGGGTTAAGCGATAGGATATGGGATATGAAGAAGATCCGAACGATGCTGGACGGGGTAAACGAGATTCACCTATTTCAAAGCCAGCGAGTAGCGCAGGCAGCGCAGCAAGCGCATCTGCGCAATCGGACTCGCAGTTATCGGGCGCACCGGAAAATAAACGTAGCGATTTCCCACCAGTTGGAGGAGCGCTCCCTGGCGTAAATAGGCTTTCTAACCTTGATGACCAAATTGCTGTGTGGGCGCTTCAGGGGCCAACTCCGCATCCACAGATAATCAAACAGCACAATGACATTCAGCCGGGCGCAGGCGATCGGATTATGGAGGACGCTCATGCAGATATTGTCCTCGATAGGAAAGTTACAGCAGAATCTTTCGAGTACGCGATATTTGAATCAAAAGTACGGCTCTTTACAACCGTAGGTGTCATTTTCGGCGCGCTCATCCTTATACCGGCGATACTCGTTCTTTTTGACCCACCGGAATCGATAGTTGGTACTGCGGCGGTGGGTCTGGCGGCAGCAAGCCCACTAGTCCGCACCCTCATTGGCCCTAAGCAATCCCGGAAGGACCAGTTAGAGAGCGCGGAGCGGGGAGGGGTTTAAATCCCGAAGTAGGCGCGCAGGTCGGCCGCAATGGCATCGAGGCGGTCGGCGTCGGGGGATTCGAGGTAGCACTTCAGCTTCGGCTCGGTACCGGAGGGGCGCACGATGACTCGGTCATTGTTGTCGGTGAAAAATTTGGAACCTTGGGCGAATTTCTCTACCTTCGCCACGGGCGAGCCAGCCAGTTCAGCGGGCGGGGTAGATGCGACCTTATCCATCGCTTGGGCGATGATGCTGAGGTCATCGACGCGGAAGGTCAGCGGCTGGGTGTAGAGGGCGCCCACGGTGGCGTAGATGCCTTCTAGGCGCTCTAGCAAGGTGGTTCCTGCGGCCTTGCATTCGGCTGCGAGGCTGGCGAGCACTACGGAGGTAGCAACGCCGTCCTTGTCGCGGACAGCGGTGGGGTCCGGGCAGAAACCAATGGCTTCCTCATAACCAAAGGCGAGGTCTGGGGTGCGGGCGATCCACTTGAAACCGGTGAGCGTCTCTTTGTGGCCGAGGCTATAGTGGGCGGCGATGCGCCTGAGCAGGCGGGAGGAGACGAGCGAGTTGGCGAAGTTGCCTGTCGCACCCTGGCGGGCAAGATAGTCGCCCAAAAGGGCGCCGGTTTCATCGCCGGTGAGCTGGCGCCACGTGCCTGAGGACGTGGGCACGGCGGCGGCGCAGCGATCCGCATCCGGGTCATAAGCGATAAGAATATCGGCACCGATCTCCTCAGCGTGGCGGATGCCGAGGTCGAGGGCACCCGGCTCTTCCGGGTTGGGGAAGGAAACGGTGGGGAAATCGGGATCCGGTTGGGCCTGTTCAGGAACCAGCGAGACGCGGAACCCGCAGCGGGTCAGCAGCTTTTCGCCCAAGGCGGCGCCGACGCCGTGCATGGCGGTCAGCGCGATGGTGACATCGGTATGTGCACCCACGAGCTGTGCGGCGCGGTCGAGGTACTCGGCGCGGGTATCGACGTCCGCGATGTTCTCGGTGGATAGCGGGACTTCATCGGCATGGGGTGCCGCGGCGATGGCGGTGGCGATTTCGGCATCGGCGGGCGAAACCAGCTGTACGCCTTCTGCCGGGCCGGTGGCGATGCGGCCGCCCAGGTAGACCTTGTAGCCATTATCGGCCGGCGGGTTATGCGAGGCAGTGACCATAATGCCGGCATCCGCCTTGAGCGAGCGGACCGTGAAGGCGGTCAGCGGAGTGGGGTTCTGCGCTGGCAGAACCAAGGCCTTGCCGCCGGCCGCGGAGATGACCTGTGCGGCATCGCGCTGGAACTGCGCGGAGCCGTGGCGGGCATCGCAACCAATGGCTACCACTGGGGTGTCTACGTGCTGTTTGAGCCAGGAGATTAGCCCATAGGTGGTGCGGATGACCACGGCGCGATTCATGCGGGACTCGCCCGCGCCCACGGCGGCGCGCAGGCCCGCGGTGCCGAAGGCGAGGGGACCGGCGAAGGCGGCGGCGAGCTCGTCGGTATTGCCCTCTTCAATCCAGGTCATCACCTGGCGGGCGGTGTCCGGATCGGGGTCGTGCTCGGCCCAGGTGCGGGCGTAGTCATAATCCACGGTGGCGGCCTTTGACATGGCTTAGAGCTCCTCGAGGATCTTGGCGGAGGAAGACAAGCCCAGGCGGGTTGCGCCGGCCTCAATCATGGCCAAGGCATCCTTGGCGGTGCGGATGCCGCCAGAGGCCTTCACGCCTAGCTTGTCGCCTACGGTCTCGCGCATGAGCTTAACGGCGTGTACGGAGGCGCCGCCGGCCGGGTGGAAACCAGTGGAGGTCTTCACAAAGTCCGCCTGGGCGGCTGCGGCGGCCTTGCAGGCGAGGACAATGGCGTCGTCGGAAAGCGCGGCGGACTCGATGATGACCTTGAGCACCTTGCCTGGGATAGCATCGCGCACGGCCTGGATTTCGGCCTGCAGATCCTCGGCGCGGCCCTCGATGGCCAGCGGGATATTGATGACCATGTCCACCTCTTTGGCACCATCGGCAACCGCGCGGGCCGCCTCAGCGGCCTTAATCTCCGGCTTTACAGCACCGGAAGGAAAGCCCACGACGGTAGCAATATGCAGCGAATCAGGAACCTCGATGGGCAGGGCGGACGGGGAAACACAGACGGAATAGGTGCCCAGCTCGGCCGCCTCATTCACCAAGGCGCGGAACTGTTCCGGGGTGGCCTCCGGCTTGAGCAGGGTGTGGTCGATGATGGATGCAACGTCGGTGCGGGAAGTCATAATTGTTCTCCTTAGCGGGTGAGGCGGGATTCGGAACGGGCCATCTTGAGGTCAGAGACGATGTACAGGGCAATGCCGATGGCGGCGACGGCCGCGAGGATCCACAGCACGGTGTTATAGCTGGTGAGGTCCTGCAGCTTCGCCGTATAGGCAATGCCCAGCGGGATGGCGATATTGATGGTCAGGTTATAAAAGCCAATCGCGATGCCGGACTTGGCGGCGGTGATATTGCGCAGCGCGGTATTGACCAGCGGGGCGTACATCAGCGCAAAGCCAGAGGCAAAGGCCACGATGGCCAGGATGAGTACGGCGACGTGAAGCTGCACAAAGAGCGCGGCCACCACTAGTGCGCCGGCAACCAGGCCGAAGGCGGTGTAGATGGTGGCGCGGGAGGATAAAACCGCACCGATCTTGCCGGAGAAAATACCGATGAGGATGGCGCAAACGTAGCCCGGGATCATCAGCAGGGAGGCCTTATCGATGTTCATGCCATGCAGGTCGTGCGCGGCAAATGGCAGCAGGAAGATAAAACCCATCTGGGTGGAGTAGACGAAGAAGACCATGAGGATGGTCCACACGTAGCGGCCGTTAGTAAAGAATTCCGGGGTGACCACGGGGTGCTTGGCGTCGCCGATGTGGATGATAAACCCCACGACGCCAAGGAAAGCAAAGATGAGCCATGCCCAGTTGAATTCCTGCATAAACATGGTTAGGCCGGTGGCGAAGGCCGCGATGAAAAACAGGCCCAGGGCATCGAGGTGGCCTTCCACAGCCTCATCTTCTGGCACCAGCTTGATGATCGGCGGGATGGCCAGGATGAGAATGAGCGGGATGAGGAACATCGCCGTCCACGAGACATAGGTGGAAATAAAGCCGGAGGTCAGCGCGCCAATGAGCAGCCCGGCTTGGAAGGCGGCGGTGGAAAAGCCGAGGTAGGTCTTTTGATCGGCCTCGCTCAAGTGCTTGGTCACGTAAATGACATACAGCGTCTCCGCGGCGGCAAGGCCCGTGGTTTGGATGAGGCGGCCGGTAAGAACCATGGGCCAGAAGCTGGAAAAGGCGAAGGCCAAAAGTGAGCCCACGGCGATGAGGACAACGCCGGTGAGCATGAGCTTGCGGATGGAGATGGAATCCGCCAGCGCGGCGTAGACCACGGCGCCGATGCCGATGATCACGCCGGCGAGGGAAGCCTGGAGGGAGGCGGTTTTAACGGAGATGTCGAGCGCCTCGGCGATCGGCATGGTCATCGTCTTAAAGCCGTTATCAATAACCAGTGAGAAGACGAAGACAAAGAGCAGGATGGGTACGGCAACCTTGGGGTTTACCGCGGAGCCTGGCCGCTTTTCCTGCGGGGAAGCGGTGGGGTGGGTGGAAGTCACGGGGAGAGGTTCCTTTTAGTCGAGCGCGTTGAGCGGAAGCGCGAGTTCAATCATGGTGCGGAAGGCGGTCTGGCGCTCTTCCGCGGAGAGGTGGGTATCATGCACCAGGTTGTCGGAGACGGTGAAAAGCCCCAGCGCGTCGACGCCGGCCTCAGCCGCGGTGGCATAGAGCGCTGCAGATTCCATCTCTACGCCGAGCACACCCATATGCGCCCAGCGCTCGTTAACGCTCTGGTCAAAGTTATAGAAGATATCCGAGCTCAAAATATTGCCCACGTGGATGTGGGCCTGCTGCTTTTCGGCCTGATCCACCAAAGCCTTGAGGAGCTTCCACGAGGCGGTGGGGGCGTAGCTGCCCGGCAGGTTGTACTGGCTCAAGAAGTTGGAATCGGTGGAGGCCGACGATGCGACGATGACATCGTGCAGCTCAATGTCTTCCTGCATGGCGCCAATGGAACCAACGCGGATGAGCTTCTTTACGCCGTAGTTGTGGATGAGCTCCCAGGAGTAGATGCCGATGGAGGGAATGCCCATGCCGGAGCCCATGACGGAGATGGGCTTGCCGTTAAAAGTGCCGGTAAACCCCAGCATATTGCGCACACCGTTGAACTGGACGGTATTTTCCAGGAAGTTCTCGGCGATGAACTTCGCGCGCAGCGGGTCACCGGGCAGGAGGATGGTTTCCGCAATGGGTGCGCCATGCGGATTGATGTGTGGGGTGGCAATATCGGTAGCGGACATATCTGCGCTCCTCGGTATGGGGTGTGGGATTTTACACACCCAGCTTAAACCCTCAGGGCCTCGAATCAATGGCCTTGTTTGCAGCTTTTCAACAACTGCGGAAAGCCTCACTGGACTCAGCGACCAGCGTCCGTGCCGAGGTCACTGCCCACGGTGAGCATTGCCACGCTTGCCGACGTCTTTTCCCACAACCGTCCAATCCACATGCCTTCGCACGCCTGCCGGCGCACGGTAGGAGGCGTGGCCGAGCGGCCCGCAGGGGTGGGCTGCCATGCCGTTTGTCTAACTGCCTTCAAAAGGCGCGAAAAGGTGTCACAGGAGCTATGCATTTTTACGCCGTGACGTGGCGATTTGTGTAAAACGTTGAAAGCAGGTTAGATTATTGGAGTCCGCAACGGAGAGCACAACGAAATAGCGATGTGTTCAACGCTAGGATGTGCCCCCTTAGCTCAGTCGGCAGAGCGTTTCCATGGTAAGGAAAAGGTCGACAGTTCGATTCTGTCAGGGGGCTCCATTCATGTTTGGAGCAAGGAATTCCTCCAAGGTGAATATGGCGGTGTAGCTCAGTGGTAGAGCAAGCGACTCATAATCGCTGTGTCGCGAGTTCAATTCTCGCCATCGCTACCGGGAAAGAAAGGCGCCCGCAGGGCGCTTTTTTATTACCGCGCTGAAGGCAGTCCAGGCGGTGCCTAGTTTCGGATTGGAACTAAGGCTCTGGTAAGGTCTTCAACGCTTGATGCTGAGGCATCAAGGAATAAAAGAATAGGGGCGTGGCGCAATTGGTAGCGCAACGGTCTCCAAAACCGTAGGTTGCAGGTTCGAGTCCTGTCGCCCCTGCATAGTAAACCCCGTCATCTGGCATTAGGTGGCGGGGTTTCTTCATGCCCTAATTTCTTCGTGGCGCTTGTCTCGCCACCATGTTGTCAAGGCCACGCCTTGCAAATGCCGTGGTCAGCTTTTCATGCTGTACAAGCTTTGCTAGGGTTGACAAAGTTATGGAGGTGCGCGTTAAGCGCCCTATTAGATTTAGTTCCCAAGGAGGGTTAGCTGTGAGCGATGAGCAGCAGCCGAAGAATTCGGGTGCATCGCGCCCGACCGGTAAGCGTCAGCTCTCTGGTGCGGCTACCACGTCCTCCGCGGACTACGCCGATAAGCACGTCGTCCGCGTCGAGGATAAGAACCACGATGACACCCCAGGTGGCGGCGTAGCCGCCTTCCCGGGCGAGGTCGCGTCCGAGATGAAGAAGGTGGTGTGGCCTACCGCTAAGGAGATGCTGCAGTACACCCTCATTACCTTTGGGTTCCTTATCGTGATGACCGTTTTGGTCTGGGGCGTTGACACCCTGGCAGGTCTCGGAGTTGAGCAGGTTCTCTCAGATTAGTAAGATAAACGCATAATCTTTTATCCCGCTGTTTCCGCTAAAGGAACGGCGGGATACTTTTTGCCCATACGCGGGCGGGTAGGCTGGTCCTACGCAACGCGCCGAGGAATTTTTTGGAGTAAGAATTATGAGCGACGAAAACAACGTCGAAACCGTAGGCACCTCCCTGGAAGAGGCAATGCAGTCCAACGTGCAAGAGCAGGCGGCAGAGCACGCAAGCTCCGTAGAAGAAGCACAGCAGGAGGACGCTACCCCAGCCGCTCCGGCAGCGGAAGAAGCTCAAGGAACGGCTGAGTCCACCGACGCTGCAGGCGAGTCCACCGACGCAGTGGAACCGGCAGCGGCCGAAGTAGAGGCCGAGGGCGCAGCCCCTGAGGCCGGCGAAGACGAGTCCGAGGATGCCGCCTACCGCAAGCGCCTGCGCGCCTTTACCCGCGAGCTGAAGAAGCAGCCGGGCCAGTGGTACATCATCCAGTGCTACTCCGGGTACGAAAACAAGGTAAAGACCAACCTGGACATGCGTGCCCAGACCCTCGAGGTAGAAGATTCCATCTTCGAGGTCGTTGTTCCTATTGAGCAGGTCCTGGAGACCAAGGACGGCAAGAAGAAGATTGTGAAGCGAAAGCTGCTGCCGGGCTACGTCTTGGTTCGTGCTGAGCTTAACGACGCCGCATGGTCCGTTATCCGCGAAACCCCAGGCGTGACCTCCTTCGTGGGCAACGAGGGCAACGCCACCCCGGTCAAGACCCGCGACGTGGCTAAGTTCCTCATGCCGAACGAGGCGCCGTCCACCAAGGGCGATGCTGCCCCGAACGAGGCAGAGGGCGAGCAGGTTGTGGCTATGCCGGAGAAGGAAGTGGCCAAGAAGTATGCGCACGACTTCGAGGTGGGCGAGGCAGTGACCATCCTGTCCGGCCCGCTGGCCGCCGTATCCGCGACCATTTCCGAGATCGACCCGGAGACCGGCAAGATGCAGGGCCTGGTGTCCATCTTCGGCCGCGAGACCCCGGTGGAGTTGTCGCCGACCGAGATCGAGCGCATCTCCTAAAAAGTGATTTTGTGCAGGGCGCACGGTGTTCTAAACTGGAACGCCGTGCGCCTTTGGCGTGCGTATAAGAAAACGTTTCATCCTCCGGTGGCCCACTGAAGGTGAGCATCCGGACGGGATCCCGTTATTCATCGTGGCGGACATCCCGGTAACACAGGAAAGAGGTAATTCGATGGCTCCTAAGAAGAAGGTATCCGGCTTCATCAAGCTGCAGATCGAGGCAGGCGCCGCTAACCCGGCGCCGCCAGTTGGCCCGGCACTGGGTGCCCACGGCGTCAACATCATGGAGTTCTGCAAGGCTTATAACGCCGCTACCGAGAACCAGCGTGGCAACGTGGTTCCGGTTGAGATCACCGTCTACGAGGACCGTTCCTTCGACTTCAAGCTAAAGACTCCGCCGGCAGCTAAGCTGCTGCTGAAGGCCGCTGGCATCCAGAAGGGCTCCGGCGTCCCACACACCGACAAGGTTGGTTCTGTGTCTTGGGATCAGTGCAAGGAAATCGCAGAGACCAAGTTTGCGGACCTGAACGCACGTGACATCGAGAACGGCGCTCGCATCATCGCCGGTACCGCCCGCTCCATGGGCATCACCGTTGATGGCGCACCGGAGAAGTAAAAACTTTATGTGGTAGGGCCAGCTACGGCCCGCCGAACACCACACCAATCCAGAAAAGGAATTGTTAAATGAGCACCAAGTCTAAGGCTTATAAGGCCGCTGCGGAACTGGTAGATAAGTCCCGCCTGTACCGTCCGATCGAGGCCACCAAGCTGGCCAAGGAGACCTCCTCCAAGAACTTCGACGCCACCGTTGACGTAGTCTTCCGCCTGGGCGTTGACCCGCGCAAGGCTGACCAGCTGGTTCGCGGCACCGTTTCCCTGCCTAACGGCACCGGTAAGGACGTTCGCGTTGCTGTCTTCGCTGAGGGCGAGAAGGCTACCGCCGCTCAGGAAGCTGGCGCTGACATCGTCGGCACCGCTGAACTGATCGAGCAGATCAACGAGGGCAACATCGATTTCGACGTTGCTATCGCTACCCCGGATCAGATGGCCAAGGTTGGCCGCGTTGCTCGCGTCCTGGGCCCGCGTGGTCTGATGCCGAACCCGAAGACCGGCACCGTTACCGCAGACGTTGCTAAGGCAATCTCTGAGGTTAAGGGCGGCAAGATCTCCTTCCGCGTTGATAAGGCTGCTAACCTGCACGCCATCATCGGCAAGGCATCCTTTGACGCTGAGAAGCTGGCTGAGAACTACGGCGCTCTCATGGACGAGGTCCAGCGCCTGAAGCCTTCTTCCGCTAAGGGCATCTACATCAAGCGCGCTACCATCTCCACCACCTCCGGCCCGGGCATCCCGGTTGACGGTTCCGTGGTCAAGGATTACACCGCGTAAGCAGTTCTAACGCACTGCGTTCAAAGTTAAAGGGCTTCGAGGATTGCCTCGAAGCCCTTTTTCTATGTTTAAGCCCGCCTGCAGCTACACGGCGTCAATATCGTCTGGTGCCCAATCGCCGCCATCGAAGTAGACGTTGCGTGCCAAAGGAATTTGGTGCGAAGCAGACTCCAGGATGTGCATAAAATACCCGGCTGTATTCGGAATGGCAAGGGTATCTCCCACGGCAATGCCATCCGGGAAGTCCAGTTCGCGGCGCAGGATAACCTCGTCTTCAATGCAGTAGGCACCCACCACAAAGCCGGTGCGTGGGTCGCGGAAGATTTCCTTTTGCCGCCATGCAGGCAGCCTCTCCCCGAAGCGGGTGGAAGGTAGGGAGTATGGACTAGGAGCGAGTCGTGGCGCCACGTGGGCGGGTGCCGGGATAGGCGGGCTCGTCGAGGACGACGGCGACCAAGGGGGCGTCGCCAAGCGAGGCGGCCTCGGCCGCGAGGGAAAGGGCCTGGTTATCGTGCAGGCGCAGGTCATCGCGGAACCACATCAGGCTGGTCATAGCGGCCATGCTACGCGGAGCACACGGCGATTTGGAGAAACCGAGGTGGGGAGGTAGTGTTTTCCACGAAGTTTGAACGGCCACTTCATGGCCGAGTCAAAGTTCACCGAAGACCGTTGGTCATCCATTTGGATCGAAGGTTCTCCATCCTAGGAGGCGGCCCACGCAGGAGACACTTTGCGATTATTCGCGGCATTTTCTTATGTCGCGCGCCCTGTGCTCTTGCACGGGGCTTTTGTTGTTTCGGGCAACCGAAGCGAGGAAGGCCCCGGCGGAATAATAAAAGAGATGTTTTGGAAGGAGGCGAGAGACAATGGCAAACCCAAAGAACACTGCAGACCTGGCAGAGCTGAAGGAGAAGCTGGCTGGCGCCAACTCTGTCGTATTGACCGAGTACCGCGGCCTGACCGTATCCCAGCTGCAGGAGCTGCGTAACGATCTGGGCTTTGACGTTGAATACTCCGTCGCCAAGAACACCCTTTTCAAGATCGCTGCCAAGGAAGCTGGCATCGAAGGTCTTGATGATTTGCTGACTGGCCCGACCGCAATTGCGTTCATCAAGGGCGAGGCAGTGGATGCTGCGAAGGTCATCACCAAGTTTGCTGATGACAACAAGGCACTCGTCATCAAGGGTGGCTACATGGACGGCAACGCACTGTCTGCCGACCAGGTTGAGGCCATCGCCAAGCTGGACAACCGCGAGACCACCCTCGCAAAGCTGGCTGGCGCTATGAAGGGTTCTATGGCGAAGGCAGCCGCTCTCTTCAACGCTCCTGCAACCAAGGCTGTACGCACCGTCGCAGCTCTGCAGGACAAGAAGGAAGCAGAAGCTTAAGTCGTCACAACAGACGCACAATTACAACACCGTGTGCGCGGCATAAATCACGCGCAGCGCACACACAACACAGAAAGGACTTGCCATCATGGCTAAGCTCACCAAGGACGAGCTCATTGAAGCTTTCAAGGAAATGACCCTCATCGAACTGTCCGAGTTCGTTAAGGAATTTGAAGAGGTATTCGACGTTGAGGCTGCTGCTCCGGTTGCTGCTGTTGCAGCTGGCGCTCCGGCTGAGGGCGGCGCTGCTGCCGCTGAGGAGAAGACCGAGTTCGACGTCGTTCTGACCGACGCTGGCGCTAAGAAGATTGGCGTTATTAAGGCTGTCCGCGAAATCGTCTCCGGCCTGGGCCTGAAGGAAGCTAAGGAAATGGTCGAGGGTGCTCCTAAGGCTATCCTCGAGGGCGCTTCCAAGGACGACGCTGAGGCTGCTAAGACCAAGCTGGAAGAGGCTGGCGCTTCCGTCGAGCTCAAGTAATTTCACTGAGCTTTACGCTTTCACACCCCCACTCTTACCGCCGCGCGCGGTGGGAGCTGGGGGTTTCCTCGTTTTATGCTCGCGGGCGCAATGCGGGTAGTACAGCAATGGCCAATAGTGTCAAAGTGTGACACTATGGCATTGTGGAGTTCAGGAGGGGTAGCTTAGAGCGCTTTCATACAGATGGTAAGGCGCCAAAGTACGTGCCCCCTGAACTGCGAAGAATACTGCGCCGCAAACTCATCATGATTGATCGAGCAGCCTCTCTTGCCGATTTGAGGATTCCACCAGCGAATCACTTAGAAAGGCTGAAGGGCAGTGGGACGGATTTTATTCCATCCGTGTTAATGCGCAGTGGAGAGTAGTCTTCCGGTGGACAGGGAAAGGGGCTGTGGACGTTGACTTCATCGATTATCACAAATAAGGGGGAAGAGTCCTCGGATATCGTCCCCGTTCCATACCCTGGAGAGGTCCTGCGCGAGGAGTTTCTGGAGCCGCTCGGACTGACTCAATACCGCTTGGCCAAGGACATTTTTAGCTCCAAGTCCCAAATTTCCAAGCTGGTGCGTGGGCGCATTGGGATTAGTGCGGAAATGGCACTCCGTCTTTCCGCCTATTTTGGCAATTCGGCAGAGTTTTGGCTGGGGCTGCAAGAAGAGTTTGATCTCTGGTGCGCGCGGCAGACCACGGATACGAGCAGCATCATCGCTTGGAATACGCAGACGGCCTAAAACCATTCCGGCGTGGCGGGGCGGCCTGTAGAAACAGGGAATCGCCGCCACGGGCTGTAGAATTAGCCCCCATGCTGCCTAAGTCCCGCATTTTTTCCGTCCTGCTCCTAGGCCTCGGCGTCGCGCTCATCGCCGCCGGTATTGTGGCGCCGGCGTTTTTGGATTACTCCCCGCGGCTGCCGCTGAACCTGAAAAGCAGTACGTGGACACTGCACGATGATTCTGCGGATTCGCAGCAGCTGTCCAAGGACGGCACCACGCCGTATTCGGGCCCTATGACGTACCAAATCAACATGGATATCCAAGAGCCCTCGGACGATGAGAAGGCCACCGTGCGCATTGGTGAGACCCGCATGCGTGGCGAGGGGGAGGGCCTCAATGACCTGAGCCAGGCCCAGGTATGGAGCTACCCGGTGGACCGCTTGAGTGGTGAGGCGCTGGAGGAGGCGTCGCTTAGCCATACGCTTGCTACGCCTTCGGATAAAGTCACGGTGGATGGCTACTGGCTTAAGTTCCCAGCAGGCGCAGAGAAGACCAACTACCCGGTCTTTGACCCGACGCTGCGCAAGGCCGTCGATGCGGTCTTTGAAGAAGAAACCACGATGGACGGCCGCACGGTCTACCGCTACCACCAAGAAATTGAGCCGACCAACGTCGCGCAGCTATTTGCGGCCGATGGCAATACCACCAGCCTGCCCAAGGAAGACGGCGGCGAGGAGCAGGGCTACCTGACCCACTCCGGCAGCCGCGACTTCTACGTGGACCAACAAACCGGCCTCGTGGTGGGCATGGATATGGATATCGATGATTACTACGCGGACCGCGAGGGCGTGGGCCGCGAGCGCGCTTTCGTCTTTAATGGCTCTACCTCTGAAGAGGACCAGCAGGCGCTGCTCAAAGAGGCGGCAGATTTCCCGCACGACCGCGTAGCGGAAATCGTGCGGTGGGTTGCCATCGGCCTCGGCGCACTGTTGACCCTGCTCGGAATCATAGGCGCACTCGGTCTATTTGGCGGCAAGAATAAGCATGCCCGCTCGCGCCATAACCGCGGACGCATCGGTGGAAGCGCGGTGCCGGCGAGCCGGTAAAAGCGCAGCTGGAAAACAAAATCACCGCCGGGGTTGCGGTGTATTGAGATTTTAGTGGTAGGGTGCTCGGTGGTTGTCGCGCACAGTCGCGCGACGTGGACGCGTTAGCGCCGTGGCGAGCGCGAGCTTGCCCCCTAGCGCGGTAGCGACACGCCCCAAGAGTGGTGTGTCTTTACATGGCAGGTCTTTTCCTATAAGCTGTTTCGTTGCGCTGGAATCTGGATCTTCGGTGCACATTTAGCCTTTCAGGCCGGTGATGGCAAAACCGACTTGACAAGGTGATTTTGTGCATTCTGAACCCAGACACTCCACAGCAGACCGAATGCTAGAATTACCAGCGGTTTTGCGGCTCGTCGGCCAGGGCGAGCAGGCAATCCGCGTGAGGTGCTGGAAGGACCCATCTTGGCAGTCTCCCGCCAGACCAAGTCAGTGGCCAATATCCCCGGAGCCCCGAAGCGATACTCGTTTGCAAAAATCAGCGAGCCTATCGCCCTGCCGGGTCTCCTTGACGTACAACTTGATTCCTTTGATTGGCTCGTCGGCGCGCCGGAGTGGCGCGAGCGCGAGCAGGCTGAGCGCGGCGATGACGCCCGCGTGACGAGCGGCCTCGAGGATATCCTTGAAGAGCTCTCGCCGATTGAGGACTACTCGGGCAATATGTCCCTGTCCTTGTCGGAGCCGCGCTTTGAACCGGTGAAGAACACCGTGGATGAGTGCAAGGAAAAGGACATCAACTACTCCGCGCCGCTGTACGTGACCGCAGAGTTTATTAATAACGACACCCAAGAGATTAAGTCGCAGACCGTCTTCATCGGCGATTTCCCGATCATGACGGATATGGGCACGTTCATCGTGAACGGTACCGAGCGCGTCGTCGTCTCTCAGCTGGTGCGCTCCCCGGGCGTGTACTTCGATCGCTCGATCGATAAGTCCACCGAGCGCCCGCTGCACTCCGTGAAGGTTATTCCTTCCCGCGGTGCATGGTTGGAGTTCGACGTCGACAAGCGCGACACCGTCGGCGTGCGCATTGACCGCAAGCGCCGCCAGCCGGTAACCGTGCTACTTAAAGCACTGGGCTGGAGCGAGGAGCAGATCAAGGATCGCTTCGGCTTCTCCGAGCTCATGATGTCGACCCTGGAGTCTGACGGTGTAGCGAACACCGATGAGGCACTGCTGGAGATTTACCGCAAGCAGCGCCCAGGCGAGCAGCCCACCCGTGAGCTGGCTCAGTCCTTGCTGGATAACTCCTTCTTCCGTGCAAAGCGTTACGACCTGGCTAAGGTCGGCCGCTACAAGGTCAACCGCAAGCTGGGGCTCGGCGGCGACCACGATGGTCTGATGACCCTGACTGAGGAAGACATTGCCGTCACCCTCGAGTACCTGGTCCGCCTGCACGTAGGCGAGCGCGAGATGAAGGCGCCGAACGGTGAGATGATCTCCCTGCACACGGATGACATCGACCACTTTGGTAACCGTCGCCTGCGCACCGTGGGTGAGCTCATCCAGAACCAGGTCCGTGTAGGCCTGTCCCGCATGGAGCGCGTTGTGCGCGAGCGCATGACCACCCAGGATGCGGAGTCCATCACTCCGACCTCCCTGATTAACGTGCGCCCGGTCTCTGCTGCTATCCGCGAGTTCTTCGGTACCTCGCAGCTGTCCCAGTTCATGGACCACAACAACTCCCTGTCCGGCCTGACCCACAAGCGCCGCCTGTCCGCGCTGGGCCCAGGCGGCCTGTCTCGTGAGCGCGCCGGCATTGAGGTGCGAGACGTTCACGCTTCTCACTACGGCCGTATGTGCCCGATTGAGACCCCTGAGGGTCCGAACATTGGCCTGATTGGTGCGCTGGCGTCCTATGCCCGCGTGAATGCTTTCGGCTTCATTGAGACCCCGTACCGCAAGGTTGTGGACGGCAAGATCACCGACCAGGTGGAGTACCTCACCGCCGATGAAGAGGACCGCTTCGCTATTGCTCAGGCCGAGGTCGAGCAGGACGCAGAGGGCAACCTCACCGGCGAGCGTATTGAGGTCCGCCTGAAGGACGGCGACATCGGGCTTACCGACGCCGCCGGTGTGGACTACGTTGACGTCTCCCCGCGCCAGATGGTTTCCGTGGGTACCGCCATGATTCCGTTCTTGGAGCACGACGATGCTAACCGTGCTCTGATGGGTGCGAACATGCAGAAGCAGGCCGTGCCGCTGGTGCGCTCCGAGGCCCCGCTGGTGGGTACCGGCATGGAGCAGCGCGCTGCGTACGACGCTGGCGACGTTGTTATCACCCCGAAGGCCGGCGTGGTCGAAAACGTCACCGCTGATGTCATCACCATCATGGATGATGAGGGCCAGCGCGATACCTACATCCTGCGTAAGTTCGAGCGCACCAACCAGGGCACCAACTACAACCAGACCCCGCTGGTGTCCATGGGCGAGCGTGTAGAGGCCGGCCAGGTTCTGGCCGATGGCCCTGGTACCCACAATGGTGAGATGTCCCTCGGCCGCAACCTGCTGGTTGCCTTCATGCCGTGGGAAGGCCATAACTACGAGGACGCCATCATCCTCAACCAGCGCATCGTGGAAGAGGACATCCTGACCTCCGTCCACATCGAGGAGCACGAGATCGATGCTCGCGATACCAAGCTGGGCGCCGAGGAAATCACCCGCGAGATCCCGAACGTCTCCGAGGACGTCCTGAGCGATCTGGACGAGCGCGGCATCATCCGCATCGGTGCCGACGTCCGCGCCGGCGACATCCTGGTGGGTAAGGTCACCCCGAAGGGTGAGACCGAACTAACCCCGGAGGAGCGCCTGCTGCGCGCCATCTTCGGTGAGAAGGCCCGCGAGGTCCGCGATACCTCCATGAAGGTGCCGCACGGTGAGGTAGGCAAGGTCATTGGCGTTGCTCGCTTCTCCCGCGACGATGATGACGATCTGGCCCCTGGCGTCAACGAGATGATTCGTGTCTACGTTGCCCAGAAGCGCAAGATCCAGGACGGCGATAAGATGGCCGGCCGCCACGGCAACAAGGGTGTTGTGGGCAAGATCCTGCCGCCAGAGGATATGCCGTTCATGGAAGACGGCACCCCGGTGGACATCCTGCTGAACACCCACGGTGTGCCGCGTCGTATGAACATCGGCCAGGTCCTCGAGGTTCACCTGGGCTGGCTGGCACACGCCGGCTGGAAGGTTGATACCGAGGATCCGAAGAACGCCGAGCTGCTCAAGACCCTGCCGGAAGAGCTGTACGACGTCCCTGCGAATTCCTTGACCGCCACCCCGGTCTTCGACGGTGCTACCAACCACGAGATCGAGCGCCTGCTGGCTTCCTCCCGTCCTAACCGCGACGGCGATGTGCTGGTGGATGAGCATGGCAAGGCCACGCTTTTCGACGGCCGCTCGGGCGAGCCATACAAGTACCCGATCTCTGTCGGCTACATGTACATGCTCAAGCTGCACCACTTGGTCGATGAGAAGATTCACGCCCGTTCCACCGGTCCTTACTCCATGATTACCCAGCAGCCGCTGGGTGGTAAGGCCCAGTTCGGTGGCCAGCGCTTCGGCGAGATGGAGGTGTGGGCAATGCAGGCATACGGCGCTGCCTACACCCTGCAGGAGCTCCTGACCATCAAGTCCGATGACGTCGTCGGCCGCGTGAAGGTCTACGAAGCCATTGTTAAGGGCGACAATATTCCAGACCCGGGCATCCCTGAGTCCTTCAAGGTGTTGCTCAAGGAGCTGCAGTCCCTGTGCCTGAACGTGGAGGTTCTCTCCACCGACGGCACGCCGATGGAGCTGTCTGGCTCTGATGACGATGACATGGATAGCCCATCGCTTGGCATTAACCTGTCCCGCGATGAGGGTTCCTCCGCTGACATCGCCTAATTAGTTTCTTGGTCCACCGCGGGGAAATCCCCGCGGCTGGGCATAAACGTTTAATTCATAGAAAGCCATCAATTCCTCGACAACGAGGATGAAAGGGAGACATTACGTGTTTGACGTAAATCTCTTCGACGAGCTCCGCATCGGTCTGGCCACCGCAGACGATATTCGTCGCTGGTCCAAGGGCGAGGTCAAAAAGCCCGAGACCATTAACTACCGCACCCTGAAGCCGGAGAAGGACGGCCTCTTCTGCGAGCGCATCTTCGGCCCCACCCGTGACTGGGAGTGCGCTTGTGGCAAGTACAAGCGCGTCCGCTACAAGGGCATCATCTGTGAGCGCTGTGGCGTTGAGGTGACCAAGTCCAAGGTTCGCCGTGAGCGCATGGGCCACATCGAGCTGGCCGCTCCGGTAACCCACATCTGGTACTTCAAGGGCGTTCCTTCCCGCTTGGGCTACCTGCTGGACCTGGCTCCGAAGGATCTCGAGCGCATCATTTACTTCGCGGCCAATATCATCACCTCCGTGGATGAAGAGGCTCGCCACAACGACCAGTCCACCCTGGAAGCAGAGATGCTTCTGGAGAAGAAGGACGTTGAGGACGATACCGAGTCCGAGATCGCAGAGCGCGCCTCCAAGCTGGAGTCTGACCTGGCTGAGCTGGAAGCAGCCGGCGCCAAGGCAGATGCCCGCAAGAAGGTACAGAACGCTGCCGATAAGGAGATGCAGCACATCCGCGAGCGCGGCGAGCGCGAGATCGCCCGCCTGGATGAAATCTGGAACACCTTCATCAAGCTGGCTCCAAAGCAGATGATCATCGATGAGACCATCTACGAAGAGCTGGTTGACCGCTACGAGGATTACTTCACCGGCGGCATGGGTGCAGAAGCCATCCAGACCCTGGTCCGCAACTTCGACCTCGAGGCTGAGGCCGAGGAACTGCGCGAGATCATCAACAACGGCAAGGGCCAGAAGAAGATGCGTGCGCTGAAGCGCCTGAAGGTTGTTGCTGCCTTCCTGCGCTCCGGCAACGATCCGGCCGGCATGGTGCTGGACGCCATCCCGGTTATCCCGCCAGAGCTGCGCCCGATGGTACAGCTGGACGGTGGCCGCTTCGCTACCTCCGACCTCAACGATCTCTACCGCCGCGTGATCAACCGCAATAACCGTTTGAAGCGCATGATCGACCTGGGTGCTCCAGAGATCATCGTGAACAACGAGAAGCGCATGCTGCAGGAGTCTGTGGACGCGCTCTTCGATAACGGCCGCCGCGGCCGTCCGGTTACCGGTCCGGGCAACCGTCCGCTGAAGTCCCTGTCTGACTTGCTCAAGGGCAAGCAGGGCCGCTTCCGCCAGAACCTGCTGGGTAAGCGCGTGGACTACTCCGGCCGTTCCGTTATTATCGTTGGTCCGCAGCTGAAGCTGCACGAGTGTGGCCTGCCGAAGCTCATGGCGCTCGAGCTGTTCAAGCCGTTCGTTATGAAGCGCCTGGTAGAAAATGACTACGCCCAGAACATCAAGTCCGCCAAGCGCATGGTTGAGCGCCAGCGCCCTGAGGTGTGGGACGTTCTGGAGCAGGCCATTTCTGAGCACCCAGTGATGCTTAACCGTGCACCTACGCTGCACCGCCTGGGTATTCAGGCCTTCGAGCCGAAGCTGGTTGAGGGTAAGGCTATTCAGCTGCACCCGCTGGCTTGTGAGGCGTTCAACGCCGACTTTGACGGTGACCAGATGGCAGTTCACCTGCCGCTGTCCGCTGAGGCACAGGCTGAGGCTCGCGTCTTGATGCTGGCGTCCAACAACATTCTGTCCCCGGCATCCGGTAAGCCGCTGGCCATGCCACGTCTGGACATGGTTACCGGCCTGTACTACCTGACCATGGACAAGTCCGAGGACGAAATCGGCGGCAACGGCCGCTTCCGCGAGGCAGAGGAGGACAAGCCGGCTACCGGCGTCTTCTCCTCCTACGCTGAGGCCCTCATGGCCTATGACCGCGGCACCGTTGGTCTGCAGGCCCCGATCAAGGTCCGCATCGATCACCTTCGCCCGCCGAAGGAGATCGAGGAAGAGCAGTTCCCGGATGGCTGGACCAAGGGCCAGGCATGGATGGGCTACACCACCATCGGCCGCGTGATGTTCAACGAGCTGCTGCCATGGAACTACCCGTACCTCGAGGGCATCATGGTCCGTAAGGGCGGCGGCTCCGGCAACAAGGTTCTCATCGGTGACGTGGTCAATGACTTGGCCAATAAGTACCCGATGATCACCGTTGCTCAGGTGCTGGACAACATGAAGGACGCCGGCTTCTACTGGGCAACCCGTTCCGGCGTGACCATCACCATGTCTGACGTTCTGGTTCTGCCGAATAAGACCGAGATCCTTGAGTCTTATGAGAAGGAAGCAGAGCGCATCGAGCGCAAGTACTGGGAGCAGGGCGCCCTGACCGAGCGCGAGCGCTACGACCGCTTGGTTGAGCTGTGGAAGGACGCTACCGATACCGTCGGTGAGGCCGTCGAGAACATGTACCCGGACCACAACCCGATTCCGATGATTGTGAAGTCTGGTGCTGCCGGTAACATGCGTCAGATCTGGACGCTGGCCGGTATGAAGGGCATGGTTGTGAACTCGCACGGTGATTACATCACCCGTCCGATTAAGACCTCCTTCCGCGAAGGCCTGTCCGTGCTGGAGTACTTCAACAACTCCCACGGTTCCCGTAAGGGCCTGGCCGATACCGCACTGCGTACCGCTGACTCCGGCTACCTCACCCGTCGTCTGGTGGACGTGGCCCAGGACGTCATCGTCCGCGAAGAAGACTGTGGCACCCGCCAAGGCGTCCGCGTCCCAATCGGCGAGGAGTCCGGCGACAAGGTTGTTCTTTCCGAGCTGTGGGAGACCTCCGCATCCGGCCGCGTTATCGCGACCGACGTCAAGGACGCCAACGGCGAGGTTGTGGCCGAGGCCGGCTCCGACCTCACCGAGGAGCTCACCCAGAAGTTGCTTGACGCAAAGGTTACCGAGGTCAAGGTTCGCTCCGTGCTGACCTGCCAGACCCCGGCCGGCGTGTGTGCCAAGTGCTACGGCAAGTCCATGGCTTCCGGCCAGCTCGTCGATATCGGCGAGGCCGTTGGCATCGTGGCTGCACAGTCCATTGGTGAGCCGGGTACCCAGCTGACCATGCGTACGTTCCACCAGGGTGGTGTCGGTGGCGATATTACCGGCGGTCTGCCGCGTGTGCAGGAGCTCTTCGAGGCCCGTAACCCGAAGAACCGCGCTCCTATCGCCTCCGTTGACGGCACTGTTTCCCTGTCCGATGAGGGCAACTTCTGGACCCTGACCATCACCCCGGATGACGGCTCTGATGACGTGGTCTATGAGAAGCTCTCCAAGCGTCAGGGCCTGGCTCAGGTTCGTCGCCCGATGGAGTCCAACCCGGACGCCATGATTGAGCGTTCCCTCAAGGACGGCGACCATGTTGAGACCGGTGACCGCCTCATGCGTGGTGCGGCTGACCCGCACGACGTGCTCGAGGTCCTCGGCCGCCGTGGCGTGGAGCAGCACCTCATTAACGAGGTTCAGGCTGTATACCGTACCCAGGGTGTGGCTATCCACGATAAGCACATCGAAATCATCATCCGCCAGATGCTGCGCCGCGGCACCGTCATTGATGCAGGTACCACGGACTTGCTGCCGGGTAACCTCATCGACCTCTCTGAGGCTAAGCACCTCAACGCTGCCCAGGTTGCAGAGGGCGGTGAGCCGGCTCAGCTGCGTTCGGAGATTATGGGTATTACCAAGGCTTCCTTGGCTACTGAGTCTTGGCTGTCTGCTGCATCGTTCCAGGAGACCACTCGCGTGCTTACCGACGCCGCTATTAACAAGCGCTCCGATAAGCTCATTGGCCTCAAGGAGAACGTCATCATCGGTAAACTCATCCCGGCCGGTACGGGTATCTCCCGCTACCGCAATATCTCCGTCAAGCCGACCGAGGCTGCGCGCAACGCCGCATACTCGATTCCGACTTACGGCGATTCCATCTACGGCGATGACGGCTTCGGTGAATTCACCGGCGCTTCCGTCCCGCTGGATGAGGACTTCACCTTCTAACGTGCAGTTCAATTTGCGTTAACGCGGGAAATAAATGGCCCCGCCTTCCTGAACGTGAACTGGCCCCCGAAAGTTGGACTGGTTTAATTCTAGGCGGTTAGGGCTTCAAGGGTCTGGTTCCGGTATTGCATCGGAGTCAGGCCCTTGAGTCGTTTTTGGATGCGTTCATGGTTGTACCAACGGATGTAGTCATCAATTGCGTGGTAGAACGCCTCCAGACTGGTGAATGATTCCCCGTGGTACATCTCTGATTTGAGGTGTCCGAAGAAGTTTTCCATTACCGCATTGTCGTAACAGTTTCCTTTCCTTGACATCGATTGTGTGCCATCGATACCTGTGATGAGTGTGCGCCAGCTGGAATGCTGATATTGGAATCCTTGGTCGGTATGTACAAGCAAGCCTTTATCTGGTGATTCTTGCGCGATGGCATCGCGTAAAGATTGCGACGTAAACGCCGTATTCGGTGAGGTTGAAACGCTGTACGACACGATCGACCGATCGCATAAGTCCATGATCGGCGACAGGTAGACCTTGGTGCCAGCAACGCGAAACTCCGTGACGTCACTTGCCCACACCGTATTTGGCTCATCAGGTGTGAAACATCGATTCAACACATTGCTTGCGATGTGACTTACCGTGCCTTTGTACGAGTTGTACTTCTTTTTCGCCCTGATCTTGGATTTAAGCCCTAGTTGATCCATGAGCTTGTAGACCAGCTTATGGTTGACCACCCATCCTTCCCGGCGTAGCTGAGCATGCACCCGCCGGTAACCATAACGACGGTTCATACGCTCAAAGACATCGACGATTGCCTGCTTGAGCTGGGCATGTTTATCAGCCATGGTGAGGCGTTGTTGGTGATAGAAAAATGTTGACCGGGCAAGACCTGCCGCAACCAGTAGGTCCTCCAGGCGGTGGGCTGACTTGAGGATGACGATAGCTTCTACTTTCAGCCTCGTCGCTGGTTCCTCAAGTCCCGCAATTTTTTTAAGTACGCATTTTCTGCCCGTAGTTTCTCCACCTCTCGGCGGAGCCGATCTTCCTCGGTCAACGGTATCGAGCGGGCACTGCCTTTCGGTCGTCCCTTCGGTTTCGGCTGCAACGCTTCATCACCACCCGCACGCCAAGCCCTCACCCAATTAGCGACAAGTTGATCCGATGACAAACCAAACTCCCTAGCCAGTTCCATCTTGGACTGGCCGGCAATGAACCGATCGACAACTTCCTTCTTCACCTCGAAGGAAAAGTGCTGATTAGTTGGTCTCTCCACAAGACATAGTCTGCCATGCAGCTTGAAACGACGCTCAAATCTCTTTACAGAATAGAGGCCAACTCCTAACCGATGAGCCGCCGCCGCATAGCCCAGCCCTTGCTCAAACAAATCAACGAGCTGCTCGCGCTGAGATTCACTCAAAGAACTTCGTGCTCTCATAAAAATACTCCCCACTAGTTAGAAACTGATCTCTCAGTCCAACTAATGGGGAGCAGTTCAACGATAGGAAGGCGGGGCTGTTTCGATGTCTAGGGAGCACCGCTAGACTGCTTTGCTAGTATGAATGCAGCTTTTGGCCAGACACCTTTAAAGGAGTGCGGCCTAAGTTATTGAAAATTGCACACTTCACGGGTGCTTGCGCGCTGCTCTGTTTTGCAGCTGTGTCGGGCTGAGATGCCGCCAGATGCGCGGTGAACCGTTGAACCTGATCCGGATAATGCCGGCGAGAGGGAGGAAATTTTGACTACTAATACACGTGCGTCTGCTGCCCCGAAGCGCAGCCTGAACTGGCGCGTGGTCGATATTGTGGTGGCGTCCGTTCTAGGCGTGGCTTGTGGCTTTGTGTTCTTGGGGTGGAATGCAGTGGGCTATGCCTGGTTTGAGGCCATGGACGCTGTGACTCCAGGCCTCGGCGGTATCGCTACGGGTATCTGGCTTATTGGCGGTGTGCTTGGTGGTCTGATTATTCGCAAGCCAGGTGCGGCTGTCTATGTGGAGGTTCTTGCCGCAACCGTTTCTGCAATGCTGGGCTCCCAGTGGGGCCCTAGCACCCTGTACTCGGGCTTGGCACAGGGCATTGGCGTGGAAATCATCCTGGCCATCTTCCTGTACCGCAAGTTTGGCCTGGGAGTATCCATTCTGGCCGGCATGGCAGCTGGCTGGGGTGCCTTCATCCTGGAGCTGTTTACCTCCGGCAACCTGGCTCGTTCCTTCGAGTTCAAGCTCATCTACTTTGTGACTCTGAACATCTCCGGCGCTATCTTGGCCGGTGCGCTGGGTTTCTTCGTGGTGAAAGCCCTGGCTAAAACCGGGGCCCTGGATCGCTTTGCCGCAGGCCGTGAACAGCGCGCTTAGGGCGTGTTGTGTCCGTGTCTGATTGTGCATCATTGGCGGGAAACGCCACCAAGATAACGGCCCGAGGATTCGGCTGGACTCATGCCGGGCGCAGCGAACCGGCGCTATCCGATATTGACCTGATCATCGAGCCGGGAGAACGCGTGCTTTTATGCGGCGACTCTGGATCGGGAAAGTCTACCTTCCTTGCGGCGATGGCCGGAGTGCTGGGTTCCGATGAGGAAGGAACCCGCACTGGTGAAATTCTCTTAGAAGATTCCACCGGCATGGTCGAGGAACCAGGCCGTACCATCCCAGTGGGGCTGGTGCTTCAGGATCCGGATTCGCAGGTGATCTCCGCGCGCGTGGGTGATGACATTGCTTTCGGCTGCGAGAACCTGGCGTATCCGCGCGAGGAAATCTGGCGCCGTGTGGCCGCAGCCAAGGAACTGGTTGGGCCTTTCGTGGACCTGGACTTTCCCACCGAGCGGCTCTCCGGTGGGCAGAAGCAGCGCTTGGCGCTCGCCGGCGTCATCGCTATGGGGGCGGGCGTAGTACTTCTCGATGAACCCACGGCCAACCTTGACCCCGCCGGCGCACGCGATGTGGTGCGCGCCGTGGCTAGGCTGGTGGAAGAAACCGGCGCGACGCTCGTGGTGGTAGAGCACCAGCACGCGGCGTGGGACGGTGTGCTCGACCGTGCGGTGGAGCTGGACCGCGGGCGCATCGTGGCCGATACTTCCTTCGCGGAGGTGGCCAAGCGCCGCCAGGTCTCTGGCCTGCCGCAGGCGCGACGCCTTGGCGAGGCCGAGCTTGCGGAGCGCGAAGCCGCGCTGTGGAGCACCGACCTCGTAACCCGCTATGGTCCGCCGCGCACGATTGCGCTGCCGGCGGGAGCATCCACGGTCATTACCGGGCCGAATGGCGCGGGTAAGTCCACCTGGTTGATGACCATGGCCGGGTTGCTGCCGGCTAAATCCGGGGAAATTGGGGTGGCCGATTTCGTGCGTCGCGGGGTCAAAGGGTCACCGCTGCGCTGGAAATCGCGCGAGCTGGCGGACCGCATAGGCTTTGTCTTCCAGAATCCGGAGCACCAATTCGTCGCCCGTACGGTGGCCGAAGAGCTGCGCGTTGCGCCCAAGGTAATGCGCGTGGACCCGCCGGAGGAAAGGATCGCGCAGCTGGTGGAATCACTGCGGCTCGAACATCTCTTGGAGGCCAATCCGTTTACGCTCTCGGGCGGCGAGAAACGGCGCCTGTCTGTGGCTACTGCCTTGGTGACCGCGCCGTCGGTGTTGCTGTTGGATGAGCCCACCTTTGGGCAAGACCCCCAAACGTTTGTGGAGCTGGTGTGCTTGCTGCGGCAATTGGCAGATGACGGCACCACTATCGCCTCTATCACCCATGACCCGCTTTTCATCCAGGCCTTGGGCGATTGCCGAGTGGAGGTGTCCGGTGCCTAATCTTTTGCGCGGGGCTAACCCGCTTAGCCGCATCTTTTTGATGTTTATCTGGGTTACCCCTCTATTGGGATCTATTGACTGGGTCTCGGCCGCGGTATCGCTGGCGCTTACCCTGATCCTCGCACCGCTGTGCGGGGTGTCATGGGTGCGGCTTTTTAAGGCCGGTTGGTTCCTCTTTCTTATAGCGCCGATTTCTGGCATCTCGATGCTGCTATATGGCGAGCCTGGTGGCAGGCAGTACTTCAGTTGGTGGCTCATCGCGGTAACACAGAACTCGCTGACCCTCGCGATTGCTATCACGCTGCGTGTGTTTGCCGTGGCCTTACCGATGGTGGTCTTGGCTCGCGATATTGATCCGACGGAGTTGGGCGATGCGCTCTCGCAGATTCTCAAGCTGCCCTCGCGCTTTGTTGTTGGAGCGGTCGCCGGTGTGCGCATGATGACGCTCTTCCAGTCTGACTGGCAGTCGTTGGGTATGGCGCGCAGGGCGAGGGGACTGACGGACGTCGGTAAGCTCAAGCATCTGCTCACCATGTCTTTTGGTCTATTGGTCATCGCGCTGCGCCGCGGTGGCAAGTTGGCCACGGCAATGGAGGCGCGCGGATTTGGTCGTACTCCGCCTAGAGGAGGGGCACGTACGTGGGCTCGCGAGTCCCGCCTGCGGGCCCGTGATGGGTGGATTATGGCCCTAGGTACTGTCTTCGCTTTCGTACCGGTGGTAGTTTCGGTACTCACTGGGGCCTGGAGATTCTTCGGCCTATAAACCGCGAAAGCAGTGATTGAGCGACCATGGACTTTGATAGCCAACAAGAGCGCCTTTTAGAGGATATTGTCACGCTGGCGGCAGCTAGAAAGCGTGCCTTCAAACCAGTGACCGTCCTTATCGACGGCCCTTCGGGCGCCGGAAAAACCTGGACTGCCGCCGCGCTGGCCGAGCGCACCAACTGGCGGGTAGTGCACCTCGATGAGTTCTATCCCGGCTGGCACGGTTTGGACAAGGGCTCGGACATGGTGGCAGAGCAGGTTTTGCGCACCATGAACCCCGGCTATTGGCGCTGGGATTGGGAGGCAGACGCCCCTGGAGACTGGGCTAGTCTGGACGTGCGCGATGACCTCATTGTGGAAGGCGTGGGCTCGGTAACCCCGGCCAATATCGCAGCAGCAAAGGAAAGGGGAGCGGTAGTTAGCGTGCTTATCGACGGCCCTCGTGACCAGCGCCGTGAACGCGCCATCGCCCGCGAGCCTGACTACGAGCAGTGGTTTGAAACCTGGGAAGCACAGGAAAAGGACTACTTTGTCACGAAGGCCGCCGAGGCGGACCTGGTCTGGGAATGGTCCTAGCAGGAGGAAGGCGCCGATCGCGTTTTGTATAAAGCGTGATCGGTTTGCTACTCTAAACCTCAGTTCACTATGCGTGCCTTTCTGGGCGCGCGGTGAAGAGTCTGATCCTTAACAAGGCACCGGCCTTGGAAAGAGTTCTGGACATGCGGCAGCGCCCCGGGAAAGAGCGCCCATTTTTGCATGTTTGGTTCTTTTCCTTGGTAGTGGTGCGATTCGACAGAAAGACTGTTAAATGCCAACTATTCAGCAGCTGGTCCGCAAGGGCCGCCACAGCAAGCGTTCTGAGGTGTCTACCGCTGCGCTGAAGGGTTCCCCGCAGCGTCGCGGTGTGTGCACCCGCGTGTACACCACCACTCCTAAGAAGCCGAACTCTGCACTGCGTAAGGTTGCTCGTGTTCGCCTGACCACCGGTATTGAGGTTTCCGCCTACATTCCGGGCGAGGGCCACAACCTGCAGGAGCACTCCATGGTCCTCGTTCGCGGCGGCCGTGTGAAGGACCTTCCTGGTGTTCGTTACAAGATCATCCGCGGCGCTCTGGATACCCAGGGTGTCAAGGACCGTAAGCAGGCACGTTCCCGTTACGGCGCAAAGAAGGGACAGTAATAAACAATGCGTAAGAATGCTGCTCCGAAGCGTCCTGTAGTCAAGGACCCGGTATACAACTCCGAGCAGGTCACCATGCTCGTCAACAAGATCCTCCAGGACGGCAAGAAGTCCACCGCAGAGCGCATCGTCTACGGCGCTCTCGAGGCTTGCCGCGAGAAGACCGGTACCGATCCGGTTGGCACCCTGGAGAAGGCACTGGGCAATATCCGCCCAGACCTCGAGGTTCGCTCCCGCCGTGTCGGTGGCGCAACCTACCAGGTGCCGGTTGAGGTTCGCCCTGACCGCGCTAACACCCTGGCACTGCGCTGGATGGTGACCTTCACCCGCCAGCGTCGCGAGAACTCCATGATCGAGCGTCTCGCAAACGAGATCCTGGATGCCTCCAACGGCCTCGGCGCTTCCGTTAAGCGTCGTGAGGATACTCACAAGATGGCAGAGGCCAACCGCGCCTTCGCTCACTACCGCTGGTAATTTCAGCACCTACATCAATGGCCCAAGCAACGAGAAACAAGTTTCGCGCTGGCTGCCGGCAGCTTTCCCGCCGCGGCAACCCAAAACTCCATATCTCTTGCTTGGGCCATTTTTTGCCCTAATGGGTGTGATCTCTGAGCGGTATCCCTGCCCAGTCCAGCGGCATCGTGGAGTGTCCAGTACACTGAAGCGATGGAAGTCTAGGGGCAGGCTGCTCCGAGGACGGCCAAATAGTGGCAAAAAGATACATGACCTTATCCATGCAGGCGTCATAGCCAGAAACCTGGTCACGGCGTCGACGACTATTAAGTTGGGGTATAAACGTGGCACAAGAAGTGCTTAAGGACCTGAACAAGGTCCGCAACATCGGCATCATGGCCCACATCGATGCTGGTAAGACGACCACCACCGAGCGTATTCTCTTCTACACCGGTATTAACCGTAAGGTGGGCGAGACCCACGACGGTGCTTCCACCACTGACTGGATGGCACAGGAGAAGGAACGCGGCATCACCATTACCTCCGCTGCCGTGACCTGCTTCTGGAACAACAACCAGATCAACATCATCGACACCCCAGGTCACGTTGACTTCACCGTTGAGGTTGAGCGTTCCCTCCGTGTTCTCGATGGCGCCGTCGCAGTCTTCGACGGTAAGGAAGGCGTTGAGCCGCAGTCCGAGCAGGTCTGGCGTCAGGCTGCTAAGTACGACGTTCCGCGTATCTGCTTCGTCAACAAGATGGACAAGCTGGGCGCAGACTTCTACTACACCGTTTCCACCATCGTTGACCGCCTGGGCGCTAAGCCGTTGGTTATGCAGCTGCCTATCGGCGCTGAGGATGACTTCGACGGCGTCGTTGACCTGCTGAACATGCAGGCCATCACCTGGCGCGGCAAGGTCGAGACCGGTGCTGAGCCTACCTACGAAGAGATCCCTGAGGACCTCAAGGACAAGGCTGCAGAGTACCGCGAGAAGCTGGTTGAGACCGTTGCTGAGTCCGACGAAGAGCTCATGGAGAAGTACTTCGGCGGCGAGGAGCTGACCATTGACGAGCTCAAGGCCGGCATCCGCAAGCTCACCATCAACTCTGAGGTTTACCCGGTTTACTGCGGTACCGCTTACCGCAACAAGGGCGTGCAGCCGCTGCTGGACGCTGTCGTTGACTTCCTGCCTAACCCGCTGGACGTTGGCGAGGTTATCGGCCACGAGGTCGGCAACGAGGACAACCAGCTCACCCGTAAGCCTTCCGTGGAGTCTTCCTTCTCCGCCCTATCCTTCAAGATTGCAGCTCACCCGTTCTTCGGCCAGCTGAACTTCATCCGCGTGTACTCCGGCCAGGTCACCCCGGGTACCGAAGTTATGAACTCCACCAAGGGCAAGAAGGAGCGCATCGGTAAGCTCTTCCAGATGCACGCCAACAAGGAGAACCCTGTTGAGCAGGCAGACGCCGGCAACATCTACGCAGTTGTTGGCCTGAAGGAGACCACCACCGGTGACACCCTGTGTGACAAGGATGACCAGATCATCCTCGAGTCCATGGACTTCCCGGATCCGGTTATCAAGGTTTCCATCGAGCCAAAGACCAAGGCCGACCAGGAGAAGCTGGGTAACGCCATTCAGAAGCTGGCTGCTGAGGACCCAACCTTCACCGTTGAGCTGGATGAAGAGACCGGCCAGACCGTTATCGGCGGCATGGGCGAGCTCCACCTCGACGTTCTGGTTGACCGCATGAAGCGCGAGTTCAAGGTCGAGGCAAACATCGGTAACCCGCAGGTTGCCTACCGTGAGACCATCCGCAAGAAGGTTGAGTCCATGGAATACACCCACAAGAAGCAGACCGGTGGTTCCGGCCAGTTCGCAAAGGTTATCTGCACCATCGAGCCGTACAACCCGGACCCAGAGACCCTGGAAGAGGGCGAGTCCGCAACCTACGCATTCGAGAATGCCGTTACCGGTGGCCGCGTTCCGAAGGAATACATTCCTTCCGTCGACGCTGGTATCCAGGACGCTATGCAGTACGGCTACCTGGCAGGCTTCCCGATGGTCAACATCAAGGCCACCCTGGAAGACGGCGCTTATCACGACGTCGACTCCTCCGAGATGGCCTTCAAGTTGGCCGGCTCCCAGGTCTTCAAGGAAGCAATGGCCAAGGCTAAGCCGGTTCTGCTCGAGCCGATGATGGCCG
This sequence comes from Corynebacterium sp. MSK158, assembly GCF_030229085.1. Taxonomy (NCBI): domain Bacteria; kingdom Bacillati; phylum Actinomycetota; class Actinomycetes; order Mycobacteriales; family Corynebacteriaceae; genus Corynebacterium; species Corynebacterium sp. MSK158. The sequence continues at coordinate 70,002 of NZ_JASPHJ010000004.1, read as the reverse complement.
TTGAGGTTGTTACCCCTGAGGAGTACATGGGTACCGTTAACGGTGACATCTCCTCCCGCCGTGGCCAGGTCTTCGCAATGGAAGACCGCTCCGGTGCGAAGGTCGTTAAGGCTAAGGTGCCGCTGTCCGAGATGTTCGGTTACATCGGTGACCTGCGTTCGTCCACCGCAGGCCGCGCAAACTTCACCATGGTCTTCGATTCCTACGCGGAGGTTCCTTCCTCCGTGGCACAGGAGATCATCGAGGAGCGCACCGGCGGCGCCAACTAAGCGCTAGCCCCGTCTCCTCCGCGTTTAGTCGGGCTGGTACTCTTCGCCAGTAGATGCCAGACCCGCCGCGGGGCGGGACAACTGGGCCAGGGTAGCGGCGGGCTGAGTTTGCAGCTTAAGCTTCTAAGTTGTGAATTGAGCCGGCCGTTACCCTCCCAGGATCCTTTTAAAAAGATTCTTGTCGAGGGAAATGGCCGCGATTTTTCGCGGGGTTACCTCCTATAACGGCGGTTTGAAAAAACCGCGACATAAATCTAGGATCGTGTAACTGGCACGTAAAGAAAGCGTCATTAGCGCTTTGCCCCACATACTGTGGGTCGGGTGCCAATGACAACTGTCAACCACGTGGCTGCGAAGGTCGTAGCCACCATATAGTCCAGGAGGACATACAGTGGCAAAGGAGAAGTTCGAGCGTACGAAGCCGCATGTGAACATCGGCACCATCGGACACGTCGACCACGGCAAGACCACCACCACCGCAGCGATCACCAAGGTTCTGGCTGACCAGTACCCTGAGGAGAACGAGGCATTCGCGTTCGACATGATCGACAAGGCTCCTGAGGAGAAGGAGCGCGGTATTACCATCAACATCTCCCACGTTGAGTACTCCACCCCGAAGCGCCACTACGCACACGTTGACGCTCCGGGCCACGCCGACTACATCAAGAACATGATTACCGGCGCTGCTCAGATGGACGGCGCTATCCTGGTTGTTGCTGCAACCGATGGCCCGATGCCGCAGACCCGCGAGCACGTTCTGCTTGCTCGCCAGGTTGGCGTTCCTTACATCCTCGTTGCACTGAACAAGTGCGACATGGTTGATGATGAGGAAATCATCGAGCTCGTTGAGATGGAGATCCGTGAGCTGCTCGCAGAGCAGGACTACGATGAGGAAGCTCCTATCGTTCACATCTCCGCTCTGAAGGCTCTCGAGGGCGAGGACAAGTGGGTACAGTCCGTCGTTGACCTGATGGAAGCCTGCGACAACTCCATCCCGGATCCGCAGCGCGCTACCGACCAGCCGTTCCTGATGCCTATCGAGGACATCTTCACCATTACCGGCCGCGGTACCGTTGTTACCGGCCGTGTTGAGCGTGGCCGTCTGGAAGTCAACGAGGACGTTGAGATCATCGGTATCCAGGAGAAGTCCCAGACCACCACCGTTACCGGTATCGAGATGTTCCGCAAGATGATGGACTACACCGAGGCTGGCGACAACTGTGGCCTGCTTCTGCGTGGTACCAAGCGTGAGGACGTTGAGCGTGGCCAGGTTGTTATCAAGCCGGGCGCTTACACCCCGCACACCAAGTTCGAGGGTTCTGTCTACGTCCTGAAGAAGGAAGAGGGCGGCCGCCACACCCCGTTCATGAACAACTACCGTCCGCAGTTCTACTTCCGTACCACTGACGTTACCGGTGTTGTTAACCTGCCAGAGGGCACCGAGATGGTTATGCCTGGCGACAACGTTGAGATGTCCGTTGAGCTCATCCAGCCGGTCGCTATGGACGAGGGCCTGCGCTTCGCTATCCGCGAGGGCTCCCGCACCGTCGGCGCTGGCCGCGTTACCAAGGTTATCGAGTAATCGATACCCCGTAACCGCTCAGTAGAGCTTTAAAGAGTCCGCTCCACCTTCGGGTGGGGCGGATTTTTTGCTCTCTGGCCACCGCAGCTGCGCGTAGAACTACCGCGAGTATTTAGTGCCGCATGCGTGGACTTTACGAGCAGAATGAAGCCTCCCGCGGCATCGCCTGTTCGGAATGCCGCGGGAGGCTTTAGCGTATTGCGCTAGGGGCTTTTAGTGCTTCTACTTCTCCCAGCCGATATCTTCCTTGGGGAGGATGGCGAAGCCGTTGGCGCCATAGTTGGCCAGGCCCTTCTTCACGCCGACCATCTGTGGACCGTTGGCAAAGGGAAGGATGCCGTAGTGGCCAAAGGCCTCCGACTCGAGTTCATTGACCCGCTCAATCTGCTCGTCCTTGGTCGGCAGGTTCTGCAGCTCCTCAATCTTCTTATCGAATTCCTTGGTGCCGGTGCTCGACATGTTCAGTGTGGAATCGCTGGCGTAGGTCTGGCCAAAGTAGGCGACGCCAAACGGGTCAGAGGAGGCAAATGCGGAAAGGAATAGGTCGAAATCTCGCTCCGAGGTTACCTTGGAAAACTCGGACGAAGGGCGCTCTTCAATCTTGAGGTCAACGCCGACGTCCTTCAGCATCTTTTGTACCGCTGCGGCGAGGGACTTCGACACTTCATCGTCGCCGATGAGGATGTAGCGCAGGGATAGCTTCTCGCCGTCCTTAGCATAGATACCATCATCGCCTTGCTGGTAGCCGGCGTCCTCTAGCAGTTTCTTGGACTGCTCAGGGTCGAACTCGATGACGTCCTTGACGTTGTCCTTGTAGCCCTCCTGGGTGGAGTAGAGGGTAAGGGAGCCCGGCATCTCTTCTTCGTAGCCCAGGCCGTTATAGCGGATTTCGGCCAGTTGATCGCGGTCGATGGCGGAGAAGACAGCGTGGCGTACATCCTCGTCCTTGAGCTGTGGTGCCTTGGAATTGAGGGTGAAGATGACGTTGGCGGGGCGCAGTGCGGCACGGATATCAATGTCCTCGCCCATCTCGCCGGCAATGGTGAGGCTGTTCTTATCGGCCACACCGGCTGCGTCAATTTCGCCGGCTTGGAAGGCATTGATGGTGGCCTGGGATTCCATGACGCGGTAGCTTACCTTCTTCAGCTTCGGTTTATCGCCCCACCACTTTTCGTTGGGCACGAGGGTGAGGGTGCCGCCCTTGAAGTCTACGTTTTCTACCTTGAATGGGCCGGCACCGTACTGCGGGTTCAGCTTGCCCAGATATGCCTTGTCGAATTTTTCTGGGCTGTCGATGGCGGGGTGGAGAAGCTCGTTGAAGAGGCCCTGCCACCACGGGTAGGGTCCGTCGAAAGTGACAACGACGTCCTTGTCGGTAGCGCCCTTTTCCACGGAGGTAATGCGCTCGAATCCATCGGTGGCGTTTACCTGGACGTCCTCGTCCTTGCCGTTGTTGAAGCGCCAGGTATTGTCAAAGGCCTTCCAGTCAATAGGCGTGCCATCGTTGAAGGTGGCATCCTTGTTGACCTTGAAGGTGACGACGGTGTTCTCGCCCTTCTTATCTTCCTTGACATCATCGATGTAGTCGGGGTTTGGGGTGTAGTTTCCCTCGCCGTCGTATAGCGCCAGCTGTGGGTTGTACCAGCCCCAGACCTTGCGGGTATCGGCGGTCATGTTGGCGTGGAACATGTTTTGTTGCTCGGTGAGTTCATCGAGAGCGAGGGTGAGCTCGCCGTCGTCCTTGAGCTCGTCGCGGGACTTTTCGTTGTAGTCGCCAGCCGGATTAACCTCGATGTCGAGGCCGCCGACTGCCTTGGTGGAGTCGCCGTCCGAGTTGGCGGCGCAGCCGGTGAGGGCGAGTGCCGCGGCGGAGAGGGTAGCTACGGTAGCAATCCGGAAGCGGGTGAACTTTTTCATGGTGGGGTTTCTCCTTGAGTGAGAGGAAAGTGAAGGTTGCGGTAGCAGGGGAAGCCGCCGCAGCACTTCAGTTGTGAGAATAACTATATATAAGACGGGGTGTGCGTAAGGTCACTTTTGTGAAATTGGTGAGGCTTGCGCTGGACTGGGGTTGCGTCGCCTGCGGGCAGCTGCCGGATCCGGAATCGGAATGGCATCCAGGAGCTTCTTGGTGTAGTCCGCTTGGGGGTTTTCGAAGATGTCATCGGTCGGCCCGGACTCTACAAATGCGCCCTTGTACATGACGGCCACCCTGTCTGAAAGGTGGCGCACCACGGACAGATCATGGGCGACGAAAAGGTAGGATAGGCCCAGTTTTCGTTTGAGATCCTCGAGCAGGTTGATGACGCCGGCCTGGATGGAGACGTCGAGCGCGGAGACGGGCTCATCCAAGACCAAAACCGAAGGGTTTGTGGCCAGCGCGCGGGCGAGGCCGATGCGCTGGCGTTGCCCGCCGGAAAAGTGGCTGGGGAATCGATCCAGCTGGGAGGAGTCTAAGCCGACAAGTCCCATGAGCTCGTTCACGCGGGCGTCCACGTCGCTGTCGTAGCCCAAGGAGTTGAGCGGTTCGGCGATGACCTCGCGCACGGTCAGGCGCGGGTTGAGGGAGCTCATCGGGTCTTGGAAGACAATTTGGATGTCCTTGCGGGCCTCGCGGCGCTCGGAGCTGCTCATCCCGGCCGCGTCCTTCCCGTTGAGCACGACTGCGCCGTTTTCGGGCTTTAAGTCCATGATTTCTAGCAGGGTGGTGGTCTTACCGCAGCCAGACTCGCCTACGATGGCCATGCATTCGCCCTTGCGAATATCAAAGGTGAGGCCGTCCACTGCCTTGACCGTGCCCACGCGGCGCTTGACCAGCGCGCCCTTGGTAAGTGGGAATTCCTTGCGCAGGTCCGTGACCTTCAAGGTAGTGGGACGCTCGTCGCGGGGGATGCCGGCCATGACGTCCTCCGCGAGCTGCGGTGGTGTGAACATGAGCTCGCCGCCGATTTTGCGGTCGTGGATGTCGGGCGCGCGCAGGCAGGCACTCTGGTGCGAGGGGGCGTCGTCAAGCGCGATAAGCGGCGGCTCGCCGTCGGAGCAGGCGGGCTGCGCCACAGGGCAGCGCGGGGCAAACTGGCAGCGCTGCTTGAGGTCCACCAGCACCGGCGGGCTGCCCACGATAGGTGTGAGCGGTTCTTCGGCCGATACATCTGGGCGCGGCGTAGAGCCGAGCAGGCCTACGGTATAGGGCATGCGGGGCTGGGAGAAGATGGTATCCACATCGCCGCGCTCCACGGGGCGGCCGGCGTACATGACCATGACATCATCGGCCGTTTCTGCCACCACACCCATGTCGTGGGTAATCATGATGGTGGCGGCGCCGGTTTCGCGCTGAGCGAGCTTAATGACGTCCAGAATCTGCGCCTGAATGGTTACATCCAGTGCGGTCGTAGGCTCATCGGCGATGAGCACGCGCGGATTATTGGCAATCGCGATGGCAATGACCACGCGTTGGCGCATGCCGCCCGAGAACTCGTGCGGGAAGGACTTCAGCCGCAGGTGCGGGTCGGGGATGCCCACGAGGTCGAGCAACTCCGTGGCCTCTTTGAGGGCCTGCTTCTTGCCGACGTCCCTATGAGCCTGAATTGCCTCCACTAACTGCGATCCAATATCGAAGACCGGGGTGAGCGCGGAGAGCGGATCTTGGAAGATCATGCCAATACCGTTGCCACGGATCTCGGACATCTGCTTGTCGCTGAGACCGAGCAGCTCGCGGCCGTCGAACTTTACGGACCCGGTGATCTTCGCGTAGTCCGGCAGGAGCCCCATGATGGACATGGAGGTCACGGACTTACCGGAACCGGATTCACCCACGATGCCGAGCGTGCGGCCGGGGTAGAGATCAAAATCCACGCCACGGACCGCGGAGACGGATCCGGCTTCGGACGGGAAGTTTACGCGCAGGTCTTTGACGGATAAGACGGGCGAGGTCATGCTTTACCTCCGGAATTCGAGTTGGGGTCGAGTGCATCGCGCAGGCCATCGCCAATGAAAGCCATGGACACGGTGAGCAAGGTCAGGGTTGCGGCAGGGAAGTAGAACAGCCATGGGGAGGATTGCACGGCGGCGGTGCCGCCCTGCAGGAGGGTGCCGAGGGAGACGTCGGGAAGCTTGACGCCCAACCCCAGGAAGGACAGGGCCGTCTCGGAGCCCACGGTGCCCACCACGCCGAAGACGAACTGGATGATGAGTAGCGAACCAATATTGGGAATGACGTGGCGCACGATGGTGCGCAGCTTGGACACGCCCATGTAGCTCGCCGCGCGGACGTAGTCTTGCTCGCGCACCGTAAGCGCCAGCGACCAAATCACGCGGGCCTGGTACATCCAGCCAAAAAGGATGAGCACGACGATAAGCAGCTTCCAATCGCCGCCGGAATCCGCCACCACCAGTGCGATCAGCAGGAAGGTAGGGATGGACAGCAGGAAGTGGATGACCGCCAGCACCGCCTTTTCGGCAATGCCTCCCCACAAGGCTGCAGCGGATCCGATGAACGCGGAGATGACCAAGGTAGCCAGGGATACCACGATGGCGATGGTCAGGGACCTGCCTAAACCGTGAATGGTCTGGGCATAAAGGTCATTGCCGGTGTCATTCGTGCCAAACCAGTGCTCGGGGCTCGGCGGTTCCGACAGGGCAAGGAAGTCCGGCTCGGTGTAGTCCCACTTGGCAAAGAAGCCGCCAAAAAGCGCCGCAAGGACCAAGAAAACCAGGATAATAAGGCCTAAGGTGGCGAGCTTATTGCGGAAGAAGCGGCGCAGGTACAGCTTGTAGCGCGAGGTGCCACGGGGCATTTGCTCTAGGGTGGCTACCTGCTCTGCCTCGGCGGGGGAGAAGGGGTCTCCCGAAGTGACCTCGCTGTGTGCGGTGATTTCCCCGCGCGGTTCCTGCTTGAAATAGTTGCGGTCTTTAGATGGGGTCATTTAACTCACCCTCACTCGTGGATCAAGCGCGACGACAACCAGGTCCGCCAATACCGCGGAGATGGCCGTCATGGCGGCGCCAAAGGCAGCGACAGCCGCTGCACCGTTGACGTCGTTCTTGCTAATGGTCTCGATGAAGTACTGGCCCATGCCGTTCCAGCCAAAGATGCGCTCGGTCATCACCGCACCGGTGAAGATGCCCGGGATGGAAAAGGCTACCGAGGTTGCCACTGGGATGATGGAGGTGCGCAGTGCGTGCTTGCGAATCGCCTGCTGGCGGGTCAGGCCCTTAGCGCGGGCGGTGCGCACATAGTCCGCATCCAAGTTATCCAGTAGCAAGGTGCGCTGGGTCATGTGATAGCTGGCGTAGCTAATGAATACCAACGAAATGGTGGGAAGAATCAAGTGCTGTGCGGAGTCCACCAGCTTGGGAAAGAAACCTTCCACATCCAGCGAATGGGAGCCGACGACATAGAAAATCTTCTTGCCGCTGAGCTCGTTGATCTTCAGCGCGCCCCACACCACGGCGATGGACGCCACTACTACGTGGGTATTCATCGCGATGATGGAAATGCCCTGCCAGATGCGGTCGCCGGTCTTGTACTGGCGCGAAGCGGTGTAAACGCCCACGGCCACGCCGATGAGAATGGACAAAATGGTGGAGAGTAAGAGCAGCTGCGCGGAAACCCAGATGCGGTAGCTAATTTCTGAATTCACCACCTCGCCCACCGGGGATTGGCCCCAGTCCCATTTGGTGAGGATATTGGTCAGCCAGGTCCACCAGCGTTGCACAAGTGGGGTATCGGGGCTGAGGTTATAGGGCTCGAGGAGGCTATTGATTTCCTCCGGTGAAAGCGGTGGGCGGCGGCCGGTGTAGTTGGACCGTGGGTCCAAGAAGCTGGCCGCCAAGAGATAGGCGAGGTTGGTAGCCAAAAAGATCATGAGTAACCAGCCCAAGGTCTTTTTGATCAGATATTTAGTCATAGAGATTCTCCGTGCGCGGTTAAGCAGGAAACGGGGTGCAAAGGTGTATCCAACGAGCAAAACGTTGTATGTGACTAATCTAATAACCTGTTACACGGAGCACAATCACATCAGCCCCGTGACATAAATCCCCAATAAAATGACAGGTATTGCTGAACGTGGCTAAGGTGGGAAAATCTTCAATAAATACACCTTGAGCAGGAAATACGCGGCTCGAGATTGTTGAACACTTATAGTATTTATTTAATTGAATGAAATTACCTCGGGGGTGAAAATTCTCCTCTCGGCCCCGGCTGCCTGGCCGGTGGCGGCGCTGGGTAATCTTGGCGGATATGGATGACCCCACCCGCATCGATCCCACGCTTGAGTCCCTCCGCCGCGCCTGGGAGGGGCAGCCTGACCTCAGCCTTCCCACTTTCTTTGCCATGCTGGCTAATCAAGGCATTGGATGGGGCGCTACCGACGCCGAACTCGTTGCGGAATTGGAGCGCCAGGCGGGCGTGCATCCGCCCTTGCTTCCCTTGGAGGGCGGCCGCATTGTGGAAGGGGAATGGCTCGTGCTTGCCGACGCCCCCACCTACCGCATCACCGCCACCCCTACCCACATCATTGTGCGCCGCCTTGACACCCAGCCTGTGGTGTGGGCCTATGAGTCCATTCGTCCCACGGGCCCTAGCCGTCCATTTACCATTCGGGATACCGAGGGCTTTGAACACCGCTTTGGCGTGGTCTCTAGGCTTATGCGGTTAAGCGCTGAGTGCCCAGACCTTAATGGCCTGAAGCGGCAGGATTTGGGTGATTTCGTGTTCATCCTTCGCTTCGCAGCAGCCATCGGTGTGCTCGATCATGGGCTGCACCTATTTGCTAAGGAAAACCGCCGCGTAACTCGCCAGGACTACTCTTGGCAGCGCATAGAAAAATGCCGCCCCGGCGAGGAACTGGAAATGATCCTCGGGGGCGGCGAGTCGGCCCGCCTTGGGACCGTTCAGGAAATCTTGGTGGCGGAGACTCCTAACCCGTTATTCGGATAGGTCCTTCATCGGACCTACCTTGCTGAACTGCAGCTTGTAAATGGTGTCCAAATCGGCGTCGGGAAACGCTGCGCGAAAATCGCGCTCATTGTTTTCAACGGCGCCAGTAAGGCGCTCCACCGGGGTGTCCGGATTTGCCGTCACTGTGTACTGCAGCGTGGGCCGCGCGCGGTCATAGGCCACGAGGCGCTCTACATGGTCCACGCCCTTGACTCCATCCAAATCTTGGGCCACGGCGCCGGCGATAGCGTTCATCGACGTCGTGATAGAGCCCTTGTCATTGGAAGAAGCGGACTCCACGTTATTGAAGCGGCGGTGGCGCAGGTTGGCCACGACAATCCACAGCCCCAAAATAAGTAGCAGTGCGGAGCCACCGGCCAGCGCCCACACCCACCAGTCATTGTCCGCCAAGCTCTTCCACGTATCGTGGTCCACCCACAGGGCTAAGTACTTGGCAAATTCCACGTTGAAGTGGATCAAGATAGGCCACACGCCCAAAGCGATGAGGATGATTCCCAGCAGGCCCAGCAGGATGCGGTCAAAGGTAGCAAGTTTTCTAGACATTGTTATCCAACTCCGGAATCTTCTCTACAGCTACGGTGACCTGCGGCGGGTTCTTGAGGTGGGCCAGGCAGCGTGTTACCGCCGTCTCCACCCGGCTCTGCAGCTCCGCATCGTCCGTATCGCCATTAACGGTGACCTTGGCAGTCTTGCTATCCGCGGAGGTCTGCGCGGAGGCCACGCCCGGAACACGGCGAGCAGTGGCCGAAGAGAGGCGGGCAATATCCACCGGCCGCATCCACATGGACGCGGTATCGGAGGCAAGCTGCATGTGCGTGGTGCGGCGCGTCTTCACTGCCGCGAAGAGGAAAATCAGACCTACGACAATGGACGCGACGCCGGCCCAGATCATCCAGGTCTGCAGTTCTTCGGTGGCAATGAGATTAAGTACCGGCTGTACCCAGGACTGGGCATCGGAGCCGGAGCCCACCAGCCACGTCTCGCGCACGCCGACGACGCCCGCGGCGAGCAGTAGGAGCCCAAGGATCACGGCCCAAGTACGCGCCGCCGGAGACGCCTTCGGCTGCCGCCCAAAGTGTTCAGGCATGTGCTGATCAGCCATTATTGCCTCCTTGTGGGCGATACGGGTTAATGGAAATGGCGCGCAAGGGCTCGGGTCGTGGCGCATCGACGTGCAACGGCCGAGGATTTGCCGGCGTGACCGCAATGCGCTTGAGCGGTTGTGGCCGCGGGGCCTTTACCGTGCGCGCAGGGGCAGACTTGGGGGCCTCGACGCGGCGCGGAGTCCACTCGTGGCGAATTTCAATCTCGTGCAGCGGCTGCGGCCGAGGGACTGCTACCTGAACCTTTCGTGCCAGCGGACGAACCTGCCCACTAGGGATCAACCTGGTTGGGCGAGGTGCAGCCACGCTGTGTACGCGAACCGGCTTGGGTTCCCTAATCGGCCGCACCGTGTGGTCGCTTGGGGACGAAATCTCACGCAGCTGGTGGTCTGGGAGGTCAGTGGAAATGTTGCGTACCTCAGTCTCGCGCGGGGTGTCCACGGACTGCACTGCGGCGCCGGCGGCCGGCGCAGCGATGGTGCGCACCGGTGTCTCCTGCGGTGTGGCAATGCTGCGTACATTCACCGACTCTGCAGTGACCGGCTGCCATACCGGCGAGGGCGTGATGCGTGGCGCGACGGCAGCAGCAACCTGGCGTTGCTCCACCTCTGCGGCAGTCACTCGATTGCCCGGAACGGAACCGCCGACGGTGACATTGACGCGCGTTGTGGAATAACCGGTGTGTGCCGCGATGGCTTCCGAGATGGCAGCACGAGTATGTTCCGCCACCGTGGTGACCGGCGAAGGCCACACCACGCCAATGGTGGCGTTGACGGCCGCTACCTCGCGCTCCGAGTCCATTTGGACCGAGACCCGTGGAAAACCGCGGCCGCCGATGCCCGCTAGCTTGGCCTCTATAGCCTTGGTGCCGGGCACGCTAGCAATCGCGGCGGTAACGATGCGTTCCATGGTCCGCAGCGAGATACGCGTGTGGCCCTGAGTGGAACTATCTGTCATTAACCTTGGCCTTTCTCCTTACCAATGAGGCCATTCCACACAGAAGTGAGATCGATACGGCCATCAAAGTGTGCTCCCACAATGCCGCCGATTGCGGCAAGGAGTACGGCGAGCAAAGTAGGACCCCAGCCTAGGTACAAAAAGAAGGCAAGAATAAGGCCGGAAATGATGCCCAAAGTGGTGTAATTCTTCATATCTATTCCTTCGATGGAGCAGCGGATAAGCCATCTACGGCGTCAGAAAACTCAACGTCAATGCGCTGCAGTTCGGGACAAGCCCCACGGGCGGCGGACCGAATATCTTCTGCCAAGGCATACAGATCCGGCGCGGCGCTGATATCAACGCGAATGTTGATCTGCAGGTGGCGATCATCGCGCGGGTCGGGCCGCCGCATGCCGACGATGCGTTCGCCCGGTAGGTACAAACTCACCGAACCGAACGAACCACCGTCGAGCGCGGCGACACCGCGTACCTTCTGGACTGCCTCTGCAATAGCGCGGGCGTGGCTTACCTCGAGCTCAAAACGTGCTCGGGGCTCAGGCATTGGGCTTAAGCCTGACCCTGGTTCAAAGCAGCCTGGTCCTCAGCCTCGGACTCTTCCTTCGGCAGCTTAACGTCGTGAACAACAACGTTGACGCGCTCGACACTCAGGCCGGTCATGCGCTCTACCGCATTCATGATGTTGCGGCGGATAGCCTCGGCGAGCTCGTGGATGGCCACGCCGTACTCAGCGGTGATGGCAATGTCGATGCGAGCGGTGCCGTCCGCTACCTCTACGTCCACACCCTGGCGGACGTCCTCAGAAGCACCGAAGGACTCGCGGATATTGCCGATCATGCGGGCTCCGCCGCCACCCAGGGCATCCACGCCGGAAACCTCGCGGGCAGCGATGCCGGCAATCTTGGACACCACGACATCATCGATGGTGGTGGTGCCGTACTGGGTTTCCAGGTTGTTATTGACCTCGCGCTCCTGGGAAGCAGGAACCTGGTTGTCAGAGTTTTGTGCAGGGGTCTTGTTTTCAGACATGGGCGAGTGAGCCTTTCTCTATTGGGTGATGCATGAACGCGATATTCAACTATCTAGGCAGGACAAAGAGTCCACAGCCATTGACTCCGAGCTTAGATACTTCTCAGCCGAGTGTGGGGTGCGAGGCAACAAAATTTTCCAAAACGTGATTTTTGGCACGGTTTAATACGCGGCTTGAAAAACCGCAGCCCAACATGCTTAAATACAAAGGTTGCTTTAACAGGGCAGCGAGAACCGAGGTTCGGTGATGGCGGCGGACGTCGCCAAGCATGAGTCTCGGGGAGACGCTGAGCTGGTAAAGCGAACATGACACCTTCGTTGTCGCCATGCTTCAGGAAAACCTGAAGCATTGACTGGAAGGTCATCCAATCGGGCTAGGTCCGCGTTAGAGCAGTGACACCCCGAGAAGATGGACCGGAGAAGGGGCATGGCAAATAAACAGCGGCAGTAGACGAATTGGACACTCTCCACGTGTAATGCGTGAAAACCGTCCTCTTCACAATACTTTGACTACGGGTCTTGTACCCCGTCGAGAGCACTGCGTTCTGGCACTTGCCATGTACTGCAACTCTTGGTCGTCATGGCAGTCAGACCACTGGCGTTGTGTCAGGCCCCAAGCCCGGACAACGTTATAGAGAAATCGAGAAGCAATTTCCCACCGCTTCACGCCTCGGAAACGCCGGGAATGTGAAAGTGGGGAAGCGAGGAAGAGGATAAGCGTGGCGGGACAAAAAATCCGCATTCGGCTGAAGGCCTATGACCACGAGGCTATCGACGCTTCTGCAAAGAAGATCGTCGAGACCGTTACCCGTACCGGTGCTCGTGTAGTTGGCCCAGTGCCGCTCCCAACCGAGAAGAACGTATACGCAGTTATTCGTTCTCCGCACAAGTACAAGGACTCTCGCGAGCACTTCGAGATGCGCACTCACAAGCGCCTGATCGACATTCTCGACCCAACCCCGAAGACCGTTGATGCTCTTATGCGCATCGATCTTCCGGCAAGCGTCGACGTGAACATCCAGTAAGCGACTTTGGTGGAGAACAAATAATGAGTGAAAACGAGATCAAGGGCATTCTGGGCAAGAAGCTCGGCATGACCCAGGTCTTCGACGAGGACAACCGCGTTGTGCCGGTTACCGTCGTCGAGGCAGGGCCATGCGTTGTCACCCAGATTCGCACCCCCGAAACCGATGGTTACAGCGCCATCCAGATCGCCTTTGGCGAAATCGACCCACGCAAGGCAAACAAGCCGGTTGGTGGACACTTCAAGAAGGCTGGCGTAACCCCGCGCCGTCACGTTGCGGAAATCCGCATGGACGACACCTCTGCATACGAGGTTGGCCAAGAGGTCAAGGTTGACATCTTCGAGGGCATCACCTTCGTTGACGTCACCGGCAAGACCAAGGGCCACGGCTACGCCGGCGCCATGAAGCGCCACGGCTTCGCAGGCCAGGGCGCAGCTCACGGTAACCAGGCCGCTCACCGCCGCGTTGGCGGCATCGGCGGCGCTGCTACCCCGGGCCGCGTCTTCAAGGGCAAGCGCATGGCTGGCCGTATGGGCCATGACCGCGTGACCACCCAGAACCTGAAGATTCAGAAAATCGATGCCGAGTCCAACCTGCTGCTCATCAAGGGTGCTATCCCTGGTGCGCGCGGCGGCCTCGTCACCGTTAAGACCGCAGTGAAGGGCGGTGCACACGCATGAGCAACCTCAAGCTAGACGTCCACACTTCCGAGGGTAAGACCAACGGCTCTGTAGACCTGCCAGCTGAAATCTTTGACACCGAGGCATCCATTGCTTTGATGCACCAGGTTGTTAACGCTCAGCTTGCTGCTGCACGCCAGGGCACCCACGCAACCAAGACCCGCGGCGACGTCCGCGGTGGTGGTCGCAAGCCTTTCCGTCAGAAGGGCACCGGCCGTGCACGCCAGGGCTCCATCCGCGCACCGCACTACACCGGTGGCGGCACCGTCCATGGCCCACAGCCACGCGACTACGCACAGCGCACCCCTAAGAAGATGATCAAGGCTGCTCTCTTCGGTGCGCTGTCCGACCGTGCTCGCAACGAGCGCATCCACGTCATCGAAGAGCTCGTACCGGGCCAGAAGCCGTCCACCAAGTCGGCCAAGGCCTTCCTCGAGTCCCTGACCGAGCGCAAGAACGTGCTGCTGGTCATCGGCCGCGAGGACATCAATGCTCGTCGTAGCGCTAATAACCTGCCTAACGTTCAGATCCTGGACGCTGGCCAGCTCAACACCTACGACGTTCTCTACTCCGATGACGTTGTGTTCTCCGTTGAGGCGCTACACACCTTCATCAACCGCGCAACCGGCGCGGATAAGGAGGAGAACTAATGGCTAAGATTTCTAACCCACGCGATATCATCATCGCCCCGGTTGTATCCGAGAAGTCCTACGGTCTGATGGAACAGAACGTATACACGTTCTACGTTTCCACGGACTCCAACAAGTCCCAGATTAAAGATGCCGTAGAGCAGATCTTTGACGTAAAGGTCGACTCCGTGAACACCGTGAACCGTGCAGGTAAGCGTAAGCGCACCCGCACCGGTTACGGCCAGCGTAAGTCCACCAAGCGTGCATACGTGACGCTCCGTGAAGGCAGCGACTCCATCGACGTCTTTGGCGCACAGGCCTAAGACGGAGACGAAGTAAGGAAGAATTATGGCTATTCGTAAGTACAAGCCGACAACTCCGGGTCGCCGCGCATCCTCCGTTTCTGAGTTTGACGAGATCACTCGTTCTACTCCGGAGAAGTCCCTGCTGCGCCCGCTGAGCAAGACTGGTGGCCGTAACAACTACGGCCGCATCACCACCCGCCACATCGGCGGTGGCCACAAGCGCCGTTACCGTCTGATCGACTTCCGTCGTAACGACAAGGACGGCATTCCGGCAAAGGTCGCTCACATCGAGTACGACCCGAACCGCACCGCAAACATTGCACTGCTTCACTACGTTGATGGCGAGAAGCGCTACATCATCGCCCCTAAGGGCCTGAAGCAGGGCACCATCGTAGAGTCCGGCCCGAACGCAGATATCAAGGTTGGCAACAACCTGCCGCTGCGCAATATCCCGACCGGTTCCATCATCCACGCTGTTGAGCTCAAGCCGGGCGCCGGCGCTAAGCTGGCTCGCTCCGCTGGTGCTTCCATCCAGCTGCTGGGTAAGGAAGGCAAGTACGCAGTTCTGCGTATGCCGTCTTCCGAAATCCGCCGTGTGGACATCCGCTGCCGCGCCACCGTTGGTGAGGTTGGCAACGCCGAGCAGATGAACATCCGCTGGGGCAAGGCCGGCCGTATGCGCTGGAAGGGCGTACGCCCGACCGTCCGCGGTGTCGTTATGAACCCGGTTGACCACCCACACGGTGGTGGTGAGGGTAAGACCTCGGGTGGTCGCCACCCTGTGTCCCCATGGGGCCACAAGGAGGGTCGCACCCGCAACCCGAACCGTTACTCCAACAACATGATCGTGCGCCGTCGTCGCCCGAACAAGAAGCGCTAAGAGGAGGTAAACAATGCCACGCAGCCTTAAGAAGGGCCCGTTCGTCGATGAGCACCTCCTCAACAAGGTGGATGCTCAGAACGATGCAGGCACCAAGCAGGTCATCAAGACCTGGTCTCGCCGCTCGACCATTCTCCCCGATTTCATCGGTCACACCTTCGCCGTCCATGACGGCCGCAAGCACGTGCCGGTTTTCATCGAGGACTCCATGGTCGGCCACAAGCTGGGCGAGTTTGCACCAACCAAGACCTTTAAGGGTCACGTCAAGGATGACAAGAAGGGACGTCGATAAGCGATGAGTGAGACCATCACCTCCGCATCCGCCACGGCCCGCTACGTCCGCGTCACCCCGATGAAGGCACGTCGCGTGCTCGATCTGGTCCGCGGCAAGTCCGTAAGCGAAGCCCTGGCTATCCTGAAGTACGCACCGCAGGGTGCTTCCAAGCCAGTTGCCAAGGTCGTTGCTTCTGCAGCCGCTAACGCTGAGAACAACTTCGGCCTCGACCCACGCACCCTGGTCATCTCCGAGGCTTATGCCAACGAGGGTCCGACCATGCGTCGTTTCCAGCCGCGTGCACAGGGTCGTGCATTCATGATTCGTAAGCGCACCAGCCACATCACCGTGGTGGTCGAAAGCCAGCAGGAAGGGGCCAAGTAATGGGCCAGAAGATCCATCCTCACGGCCTACGTTTGGGCATCACTTCCGACTGGAAGACCCACTGGTTCGCCGATAAGGACTACGCGAACTACGTAGCCGAAGACATCAAGATTCGTAACTACCTCAACAAGGGCCTTGAGCGCGCCGGCATCGCCGACGTCGTCATCGAGCGCACCCGCGACCGCGTCCGCGTCGACATTCACACCGCCCGGCCGGGCATCGTGATTGGCCGCCGCGGTGCTGAGGCTGACCGCATCCGCCGCGAGCTGGAAAAGCTCACCGGCAAGATGGTTGCTCTCAACATCCTCGAGGTCAAGCAGGTAGACGCAAACGCAACCCTGGTTGCTCACTCCATCGCGGAGCAGCTGGTTAACCGTGTCGCATTCCGTCGTGCAATGCGCAAGGCTATCCAGTCCGCTATGCGCCAGCCACAGGTTAAGGGCATCAAGATCCTGCTGTCCGGCCGCCTGGGCGGTGCAGAAATGTCCCGCGTTGAGCGCTACCACGAGGGTCGCGTTCCGCTGCACACTCTTCGCGCCGAAATCGACTACGGCACCGCAGAGGCCCACACCACCTTCGGCCGCATCGGCATCAAGGTGTGGATCTACAAGGGTGACGTCGTCGGTGGCGTACGCGAGTCCGAACTGAACGCTCCGGCACAGGGCCGTGGCCGTGACCGCAATGGTCGCTCCCGCCGCGGTGGCCAGCGCCGCCAGCGTGCACAGCAGAAGCAGGAGGGCTAATCCATGCTGATTCCTAAGCGTGTTAAGTACCGCCGTCAGCACCGCCCGAACCGTCGCGGCGTGTCCAAGGGCGGTAACCGCATCAACTTCGGCGATTACGCAATCCAGGCTCTCGAGCCGGCGTACATCACCAACCGTCAGATTGAGGCCGCACGTATTGCCATCAACCGCCACGTCAAGCGTGGTGGCAAGGTGTGGATCAACATCTTCCCGGACCGTCCGTTGACCCAGAAGCCGCTCGGCGTTCGTATGGGTTCCGGTAAGGGCCCGGTTGAGAAGTGGGTGGCTAACGTTAAGCCAGGCCGCGTACTTTTCGAGATGAGCTATCCGAACGATGCCGTTGCAATTGAGGCTCTGCGCCGCGCTGGCCAGAAGCTTCCTTGCAAGGTCCGTATCATCAAGAAGGAGGACCAGTTCTAATGGCAACCGGTACCCCCGCCCACGAGTTCCGTGAGCTCGACAACGCTGAGCTGCAGTCCCGCCTGAAGGATGCGAAGGAAGAGCTGTTCAACCTTCGCTTCCAGAAGGCCACCGGCCAGCTGACCAACAACCGCCGCATCGGCACGGTTAAGCGCGACATTGCCCGCATCTACACCGTTCTGCGCGAGCGCGAGCTGGGCCTGTCCGTTGCTCCGGGAGCTGAGGCTTAATCATGAGTGAGGCTAACGTGACTGATTCCAAGAAGGCACCTACTCCGAAGAAGGAGAAGGTCAAGGGCGCTCCTAAGGTTCGCACCGGCTACGTAGTATCCGACAAGATGACCAAGACCATCGTTGTCGAGCTGGAAGACCGCAAGCAGCACGCCCTGTACGGCAAGATCATGCGCTCTAACAAGAAGGTTAAGGTGCATGATGAGGAAGAAACCGCAGGCATCGGCGATCTCGTACGCATCGCTGAGACCCGCCCGCTGTCCAAGGACAAGCACTTCCGTCTCGTTGAGATCATCGAGAAGGCTAAGTAAAAACTAGCCAGCGCAGCCCCTGCTCCGAATCTTAGGGTTCGGGGCGGGGGCCTTCGCCGTTTTAGGACTTCTTTACGGCCGGGCCCTGCCATAAAACCAGTAGGGAACCCATGTGACGTCGGTGGTATCTAGGCCCCATTCATTCACCGCGAGGCCTCGCACGCTTTTTGCTAGCTTCCCCTCGCCGGAAGCCCAAACGTACCCTGGCCCCGGCGCACCGGCATAGTCCGCTCTCAGGGCGGCAACGACAGCCTCTGCCTCCTCGTGCGGTTGGGTATGAATAATCTGCAGGCTGCGTACGCTCGCCTCCCATCTAGCTGCGAGGCCTGGTTCAACCTCGTCGTTGCTGGTAACCACGGCCATAACGTCGGTGGCCCGAAGCATTTCCGGGTTATGATCTTCTTGGTAGGCCAAAATATGCCGCAGCGCGGGCAGGGCGGATGCGTCGGCGACTAGAAGTTGTGGCTTCTCGGTTGGCCGCCAGAGTTCGTTGCAGGTAAAGAATCCTGCCGTATCGCCGGCTTGTGCGCGGCGAATCCACCGCGAGCCAGGTCCTGAATCACCGTGTGTCACCACGTCGACATCGACTGTGGCCTCCTCTGAGTGGAGCGCGCGGATGGTGTACCAGCGCAGGTCCGGCCGCCTCTCCTCGTCGATCGCGCTCACAGCCGAGCGGAGGTTTATGCCGTCGACGGGGAAGGGGGTAAATTCTTGTTTAGCTCGGGGCATGACGAGTCCAAAGAATTCATCGGGACCGGAGAGGGTGTATGTCCGGAAAGCCTCGGCGTAGAACGTGAGCCGGTGCAAGCGCGGACGGATCCGTTTATTGGCGGTCAAAGTAACGGGGATGAGTTCGTGCGCAGACATTGGGGCCGATTGTAGAGAAGGGTTCATGTGTCTAATAAATTACTATTTTAGTTTAGCCTTGCCTAATCGTCCCTATGCGTTATAAGGTAAGCAAGGCTATTTTCCTCCTTTATTGAAAGGCTTAACCTCATGAAGATTTTCGGCCGTCGCACCATGGGCGCAGTAGCAATGCTTTCCGCCGGAGCCTTAGCTTTAGGCGGTTGCTCGCGTGGTGAGGGCGATGAAACAGCTCAGGCGACCGACGCTGCCAGCGAGCAGCGCGTGGCTAGCCTGGGTCTAGGTGATGCCGACACGCTGCTTGCCTTGGGGATCACTCCCGTAACGGTGGCGCCGTGGGGTGCTGAGGGCGATGGCGACCCTTCGGGCGTCGGACCCTGGGCAGAGGAACTTTTGGGCGAGGCAAAGCCTGAGGTGATTTATAATACCGCAACCGGATTTACGGCGGATACCTTTGAGCAGGTCACCGCGGCTGGCCCCACCCAGATCATTGCGGTGAACCAGGCGGTGGATGCACGTACGAAGGGATCCCTGGAAGAAATCGCGCCTACCACCGTCAAGCCGAACGGCTATGAAGACTGGCAGGTGCCCTGGGAAAAGCAGGTAGAGACCATCGCGGATGCGGTGGGCAAAAAAGACGAAGGCGATAAGCTTATCGATGACACCGAAAAGGCATTCGAGGAATTCCGCCACGAGCACGCGGAATTGCAGGATAAGTCTGCGGCCATCGTCATGCCTTATGACGGCAAAATTGGTCTATACACCGAGGAGGATGGGCGTGGACAATTTATCGAGAACCTTGGCATGGAGATCCCCGATGCATTGCAGGGCGATGGAGGCAGCTTCTTCGTCGACATTGCCCCAGAAAACTACGCGAAGCTTAACCAGGTTGATTACCTCTTTGTCCTGGACTACAACGGCTCCTCCGATGTCTTGAAGAAGGATAAGACCTTCCAAGGCCTCGACATTGTCAAGGATGATCGCGTGCGCTACTTGGATACGGATACCGGCAATGCCATGAGTATGCCGAACCCGGTGACCATCCCCTGGGCAGTAGATAAATTTGAAGAGAAGCTGTAATTGTCAACAACCACGATGGACGGCCAACAAATCCAGTCGGATTCCGCAGCAGATAGTCCTACGACCACCGGCACCCACGCACCGGTAGTGGCGCGGGCACAGAGTCATAAGATGCTCCTTGTCGTCTTCATCCTCGCCAGCCTGGTGTTGGCGGTGGCGTCTTTGGCGGTGGGATCCCGCTCGATTCCGCCCGGGGAGGTTATTGCTGCCCTGCACGGGGCAGGGGAGCAGGATATCCGCGATATCGTGTGGAACCTGCGCCTGCCCCGCACCTTCTTGGCTTATTTCGCCGGCGCGGCTCTTGCTGTAGCCGGTGTGCTGGCGCAATCGTGGACCAGAAACCCGCTAGCGGATCCAGGATTTATTGGCGTTACCGCAGGCGCGTCCTTCTTCGTTGCCTTAGGCACGGCCATTGGCATTGCTACCTCCATCAGTATGCGGACCGCCCTCGCGCTCGTTGGCGCGGGTATTACTACGCTGCTGGTCTTAGCCGTATCGCGGCGGTTTGAGGATCCCCTGACGCTCATTCTGGTGGGCGCCGGCGTCTCCGCAGCTTTGGGATCGGGCGCGATGATCATCGGTCTATATTCCACGGACGTCCTCGATAGCATGCGGCGGTGGACTATCGGCTCGACCTTTGGCCGCGGCCCAGAAGATGTCGCGATCGCGGGCATAGGGCTAGTTATTGGCGTAGCGTGTGCAGCGATGGTGGCTAGACCCCTCGACCTTCTGGCAATGGGGGAGGAGTCCTCCCTCGCATTGGGCGGGTCCCCCACTACCGCGCGGGTGGGCGCGGCGCTCAGCGTCGTGGTGTTGGCCGGCAGCGCAACGGCAGCAACGGGTCCTATTGCCTTCGTCGGTTTTGCCATTCCCCACATCGTGCGGCGGGTGGTGGGCCCTAGCGTTGCCACCTTGCTTTTGCCCTCTGCGCTCTTGGGCGGTTGTGCCGTGCTTGCCGCTGATATCACCGGCCGCCTCATTGCGGGTAATTCGGAGCTGGAGATGTCGATCGTCCTCGCGGTAGTGGGCGCACCTTTCCTCATTTGGGGTGCTCACCGCGGCGTGGGCAGAGCATGGGGGCAATAAGGCATGACCGCAATCAGCACTATCTTAAAAGCTCAACAACGCCGCCGGCACGTGCGCGTGCTCGCTTCCACGCTGGCATTCATCCTCATCGCCCTTAGTGCGTACCTAGTGTTACTGGGGCAAGGTCCCATGGCATTGAGTCCGCGGCAGGTTATCGATGTCCTCACCGGAGGCGGCAGCAAGAACCACATCAGGGTGGTGTGGGACTTGCGCCTGCCGGTTGCCATCGCCACCGTTATCGTGGGCGCAGCCCTCGGCTTGGCCGGTTCTTGGACGCAAACCATGGCTCGTAACCCGCTGGCCTCCCCGGATATTTTAGGCGTTACCGGCGGGGCGTCGGTGCTGGTGGTCTTGGGCACCGTGCATTCGCGCCCCAGTTTCGCCGAGAGTATCCCGGAGTTTTGGTGGCGGGCATGCTTGGCGATGATCGGCGCCCTCCTCGTTGTCATCCTCCTCGCTGTTCTGGGGGGCATCGGTACGAGCAACCGCATCGTCATCATCGGT
The DNA here is from genome assembly GCF_030229085.1 of Corynebacterium sp. MSK158. NCBI lineage: Bacteria > Bacillati > Actinomycetota > Actinomycetes > Mycobacteriales > Corynebacteriaceae > Corynebacterium > Corynebacterium sp. MSK158. The sequence goes on along the minus strand of NZ_JASPHJ010000004.1, from coordinate 48,689 downwards.
ATTGCGTTATCGCTGATGTTTAACGCCCTAGTCGCGTATTTAATGCGCAGCGCCCAGATCCTGCGCGCTGCGGAGGCGCAGACTTGGCTCGCGGGATCGACTGGATTTGTGCACATGGAGGTCATCCTCCCCCTCCTGGTGGCATTAGCGCCGTTTCTCGCCATAGGCATCTGGTGCGCGCGGGAGCTGCCGCTGCTTGCCCATGATGATTCCTCCGCAACCACCCTGGGCGTGAACATCGCCCGCCAGCGCGCCCTCCTGCTTATTGCGGCAACCGGTATCAGCGCTGTGGTGGTCTCGGTGGTGGGGCCCATTGGGTTTATCGCGCTGTTGGCGCCGCACCTGGCGCGGATGGTGGCACGCACCCCCACGCCATCGCCGCTGGCATCGGCAGCCGCGGGTGCCGCATTGCTGACCGTGTGTGCTGTGATCGCTGGTGCTATCCCGGTAAATGCACCGGTGGGTGCGGTTTCCTCGGTCATTGGTGGCTGCGCCTTGGTGATATTGGTGTGGAATGCGGCCGGGCGCGGCTAAACGTTGTGCCGCGGCACAGCAGGGGAACGGATAAGCACGGCGCCAGATGGTGCTAGACAGTCAGACGTGGATGAAGGAAAAGAAATGAAGGATAATCGGCCTAATCAGCCAAAACAGACCACGAGCCCGAAGCCTCGGTGCAGCCTCCACGCCACCGGCATTCATGCGGGATATAAGGATGGCGAGGATATCCTTGCCGGCGTTGATCTGCACGCCCGCGCCGGCGAAGTTACCACGCTCATTGGGCCGAATGGCTGCGGCAAGTCCACGCTGCTGAAAACTCTCTCGAAAATCCTGGCCCCGCGGCAGGGCAGCGTCATGGTCGGGGAAGTTGACCTACACGCCATGTCCGCGAAGGATGCCGCGCGACAGGTGGCGCTACTGCCACAGCACCCCGTGGCCCCCGATGGGCTGCGGGTGGGTGAGTTGGTCGCGCGCGGGCGTCATCCATATCAGGGGAGGATGCGCGGCCTTTCCGCGACGGACCGGGAGATCATTGCGCAGGCCTGCGAGGCTACCGAAATTGTAGACTTCCTCGATCGTGATATCGCTTCGCTATCGGGCGGGCAGCGCCAGCGCGTTTGGCTGGCGTTGGCCCTGGCACAAGATACGCCCGTGCTGCTTCTCGATGAACCCACGACCTTCCTCGACCCTGCCCATGCCATGCGCATGCTGGAGTTGGCCCGCGCACAGGCGCAGGCGGGAAAGACAGTGGTTGTAGTCCTACACGATCTCATGCTGGCGGGCCACTATTCTGATTCCATGGTGGTGATGAAATCCGGCGATATCATCGCTCGTGGGGCACCGAAACAAGCGCTGTCACCGAAGGTATTGGCGCAGGCCTATGGCATCGAGGCTGAGGCCTGGGAGGATCCGCTTGGCGATGCCCCCATTATCGTTCCCCGCCGCGTCGTAGCGGCGCATTAGTGGAGAGCTGCCAATAGTGGCTGTGTGCTAGACGCTTTACTTGACCTTTCGTTGTACATCTAGAAAAGAAATTGCCACTACAAAAAGATTGAGCACGCTTCCCGCGCCGAGCAAAAAGGTGCCGATTCGATAGGAGCCTGTGCCTACGGCGGCCATATTGCCGTAGATATAGACCCAGATGGCCCAGCCGATGAGCAGAACGAGGCCGGCAAGACCAGAGAGCAGGCGGAGGCTACGAGGGGAGGTAGGGGCGAAGAATTTATAGGCGGCGTCGACAAGCGCGCAAGCTGCAAGCCCCAGACTCAGCCCGCCGGTCAACCAGACGGGGAGTAGAGCGGCGGTACCAAAGACTACGGGCAGGATGAAGGCGAGAAACGCGAGGAGAAAGAGCGCGGCGTGCAGCCACAGGGTGCGCTTGGTATAGGTCATAGCGATGACTCTACTTCCTCGCGCCGCGGTGGGTTGGCGCCCCTCCGGGAGACGGTGATTCCTGCAGCGGCTGCGGCGAAGGAAAGCAGCTCCTTCCACTCTGCAGCGCCCAGTTGGGCGAGCGCGGAGGAGTCGAGCCCGCGTTCATCAATCTGGGTCAGCAATGCGGCCATGATGGTATCGCCGGCGCCGATGGTATCGGAGACGGTTACTTGCGCGGCCGGCACCGTGAGGGTGGTATCGCCCGCGCGAACGCTCAAGCCCTCGCCGCCGCGGGTGACCACTACGATGGGCACCTGCGAAATGAGGTCATCGCCCAGGAATTCGACCTGTTCATCAGAAAGCTTCAACAAAGTCACGTAAGGGAGAAGCTCCGCCAAGAATTCGCGGTGTTCCGCCGTGGCGTAGAAGGGGCGGATATTCGGGTCGAGGGCAACCAGAGTTCCCTGCGCGGCAAAATCTTTGAGCAGTTGCGCATAGCGGGAGGCACCAGGTTCAAGGGCGAGGGAGACCGTGCCGAAGCACGCGATATCGGCCGGCACTAAACGTGGTTCGACCAAGCGGTCGGCCGTGCCCTCGATATAGAAGTTATAGGAGGCCGAGCCATCCTCGTGGATGGTTGTCACGGCAAGCGTGGTGGGCTCATCGCCGCGCTGCAGGTGAGAGGTGGTCACGCCCTCGGCCTCAAGGCGGCCGACAAGTTCTTGTCCAAAACCATCGGTGGAGATACGGGACTGGAATTCCACATCGGCCCCCAGTCGCGCCGCCGCGATGGCCACGTTAAATGGCCCGCCGCCCAGCGCCGGGGTGTGGTCGTTCAAGCTGCCTGGGGCCACGGGAACGAGGTCCACCAAGCCTTCGCCGCACACATGAATAGTCATATTTTCATAGTATCGGTGATATGAAGGGCGATGTGCTCGCCGAATTCGATATCGACGCCATCGAGGCCACCGAACTTCCGGTAACTACCCCGGTGGTTGTCTCCAATTCGAAGAAGACCGGCCCGTTATTCCTACCGAGGTCTTCCGCCCCGGCGAGCTCATTGGCTCCAGCACCGATATCTTCACCGTGGATCCCAAGCCCGCCGTAGTACCGGCACAGACAGCCTCGCCGGCTTCCGAATCCGCGTCTTAATGCGCATCCTTTAAAAGCCAACGGTGGGCTCTCGAGCCCATCATCTTAGGGCCATCCCATTAGATCCATAGTGATCAGGCCGATCTGAGGAAAACCACTCCTCAGATCGGCCTTTTCTACCTCAATTCAGCCTGATCAGATCGGCCTTAACTCGGATGGGCCCCTACTCTGCGTGACTGCAGTTCTAGTCAGGCATACAAAAAGCTGTGCCGGCCGGACCGTAGTCCGACCGGCACAGCCAGTCTCAGTTTCAGACCCTACTCAGTAGGGGAGTTCTTTCTTAAGCGAAGAACTTGCGGCGTGCAGCGAATGCACCAGCAGCAACCATTGCAGCTACGGCCAGAGCGGCCAGAGCCTGCGCAACGGAGTTGGAGCCGGTCTCAGCGGCCATGCCGCGAACGGAATCGGTGCCCTCGCCAGCAGCCGGTGCAGATGGTGTGGAAGGAGCGTCAGCCTGGGCTGCGTCGCCCTCGGCCAGCTTGCCGCCCTGAGCAACAACCTCATCCTTGTTGGAGTTCAGCATCTGCTCGGAAGCAGCCTTCTCCTCAGCGGTTGGCTCCTGGCCCTTACGTTCCTCGTCCCTGACGTAGGTCTTGCCGTCCTAGGACAGGTACCAGGTGACGCCGCCGAAAACTAGCGCTGCCGGAAGTGCCAACCAAGCCAGCTTCTTCTCGTCGAAGCCAGGCTTCGAATCCTCAGACGGGAATGCCTTGGCGTAAGCGTCGCGCATATCGTCGGTGATCTCTTCGTTTACCAGAGCCGGGTTATTAACGTAGACGGCCGGATCCTTCAGGCTCTGGTACCACTCGTTGGCCTCAGCGTCCTTCTTGGTAGCCGGAGCCGGGATACCCTCAGGCAGGTTGCTATCGGAATTCTCGTCCTCATTACCGGCCAGCTTGTCGTTATTCTGAGTGTCTTCGGTATTGTCGGACGGGGCCTGGTCGTTGGAAGGTGCTTCCTCGGCCTCGATTTTTTCGATCTCCGCGTCGCGAATCTTTCGGGCCTCTTCTACGGAAATTGCTCAACGCTCAACGAGGTTTCCGGCTTCGTCTCGCTGATCGTAAATATACGTAGCTCCATCGGCCTGGCGAACGTACTCTTCGCTGCCCTTAGTTACGGACGCTGGGGCGCCAATTTGAGCTTAGGCAACGGCTGCGCCGCCGAAGGCGAGCGCGCCGGCCAGTGCTGCAGCGGTCAGAGTCTGTGGCAAACGCTTCATGTGTTTCTCCTTTAGGGAATGTGTTGTTACGCGCATCCGGTGGAGGTACGCGCCAAAAGATACGAGTCGTTCTCGACGCCAATCACAATAGTCACAAGGTTCACAGTTGTCACGCGAAAAACTGCAGTTAACTGTAATTTTCATGCGTTATGACTGTGGAAAACCTAGAAAAATAGAACAGCTGTGTGGCTGAAATTGCACTAAGGGCCGGTATGATGCTGTATGTAAGTGCAGATAATGTGGTCAACTTCGTCATATATGCGTGTCGCTGCATTCGAAATCAGAGGCCAAGGGGTAGGTGGGGTGTTGGCGAAAATAATTTGGGAGGAAAGGGGGGCGTCGGCAAGTGCTAAGCGGTGTTTTGGTATGGGCGCTGGCGTGTGGTTGAATGTATAGGTTGCAAAAGCTGGTCGGCCCGTAGCGGTGCGTTTCCGAACCGCCGGTCCGAGACCCTTCGGCATAGTCCGTTGTCAAGGCTTGAGCATCGCAAGTTTGTAGACCGCGTGCGGCAAGGACGGAAATCTTACCGCACATCAATCCAGGTCAGGAGACCCATAGTGATTCAGCAAGAATCGCGTCTGCGCGTCGCCGACAACTCTGGTGCACGTGAACTGCTGTGCATCCGCGTTCTCGGCGGCTCTGTCCGACGCTCCGCTGGCATCGGCGACGTCATCGTCGCGACTGTCAAGGACGCCGTTCCAGGCGGCAACGTCAAGGAAGGCGACGTAGTAAAGGCCGTTATCGTCCGCGCTAAGAAGGAGACCCGTCGTCCGGACGGCTCCTACATTCGCTTCGACGAGAACGCTGCAGTTGTTCTCAAGGGCGATAGCGAGCCCCGTGGTACCCGTATCTTCGGACCGGTTGCTCGCGAACTTCGTGACAAGCGTTTCATGAAGATCGTTTCTCTCGCACCGGAGGTGATCTAGTCTTATGAAGATCCATAAGGGAGATATGGTGATCGTTATTTCGGGCCCAGATAAGGGCGCGAAGGGCAAGGTCATCGAGGCATACCCAAAGCGTGACAAGGTCCTCGTTGAGGGCGTTAACCGCATCAAGAAGCACGTCGCTAACTCCGCTACCGAGCGTGGCGCCGAGTCCGGCGGAATCGTTACCCAGGAAGCTCCGATCCACGTGTCCAACGTTGCGATCGTTGACTCCGAAGGCAACCCGACCCGCGTGGGCTACCGTTTCGACGAGAACGGCAAGAAGGTCCGTATCGCGCGTAGCAACGGGAAGGACATCTAAAAATGAGCGAGAACTACACCCCGCGTCTGAAGACTCGCTACCGCGAGGAAATCCGCAAGTCCCTGAATGACGAGTTCAAGTACGACAACGTCATGCAGATCCCTGGTGTCACCAAGGTTGTTGTCAACATGGGTGTTGGCGAAGCCGCACGTGACTCCAAGGTCATCAACGGCGCACTCGAGGACCTGACTGCTATTACCGGTCAGAAGCCACAGCTGCGTCGCGCTAAGAAGTCCATCGCGAACTTCAAGCTCCGTGAGGGCATGCCTATCGGTGCACGCGTTACCCTGCGCGGCGACCGTATGTGGGAGTTCTTGGACCGCCTGCTGACCATCGCGCTGCCACGTATTCGTGACTTCCGCGGCCTGTCTGATCAGCAGTTCGACGGCCACGGCAACTACACCTTCGGCCTGTCCGAGCAGTCCATGTTCTACGAGATCGACATCGACAAGATTGATCGCCCTCGTGGTATGGATATCACCGTCGTTACCACCGCTACTAACGACGACGAGGGCCGCAAGCTCCTGCGCGAGCTCGGCTTCCCGTTCAAGTAAATAGAGCGCTAAGAAATCCCAACTCCCCAGAAGGGGCGTTGGGATTTTCTAGTTTTACCGAGCATCTTGATTTCAAAGGTGCGTAGGCGCTGGTGTGTGCGGGCCTGGCTTAAGCGCTTTCGGCCTCTGTGTGCGTGGTGCCCTCATACTGCCAGCCGACGACCGCGTTGCGCACCGCTGGCTCCAGCGGATTCGCAGGTTGGATACAACTGATGGTGAGTAGGCGGCCGGGCATGGGGCCATCGCCCCAGATAGAGGTGTCGTCAGACAGGCCTTGCTTATCAGGGTCGTGAAGGTCAGTTGCGGTATAGATGAGCCAGTTCTGCCCGGAGTCTTGGGTGCGCACGTAGAGCTTGTCTCCCAGATGAACCTTGTGCTCATTGGCGGAGCCATCGTAGAGAATATTGAATACGCCTGGCACGCCCGCACCCGTATACCCGGCGATGACTACGATGTCCTGGGCCGTCGTGCCCGGCAGTGAATAAGGACGGTCTTCGGCTGTATAGGTGCAGGCCTTATTCATGGAATCCGGATTGATGGCGCCGTTAACTACGCGGCAGGAGCCGTCCTGGAAATCGGCATGGATCTCAATAGCCGGGATGAAGAGCTCGACCGCAGGTGAAGGGTCGATGGCAGGCGCCTCTTCTGCGGTGACTTCATTGGTCTCTAGTCCCTCTGGAGGGTTGACCACGCGGTTAATCGTGCTAGCGAGTAACACGGTGGCGACGATGCCGATAACCACGCGAAGGATGCCAGAGGACTTCCATACCCTTTTGATCCGCTCCCACAGGGTGGGTTTGCGGCGGTGCCGGGGAAGCGATGTGTCCTCAATGCGGCGCGGCGGGCGTCGGCGTTGTTGTTTGGCGGGTGCGCGACTAGGTCTGGCGCCATTGGCGATCCGCATCTGTGTACTGGGATCGCGTTGGAACGTGCCGGCGCCCGTTAGCGGGAAGCCGAGTCGGTTCCCTCCGTGGCCGGTAGTGGGAATCCATGCGACCTCCGAAGAGAAGTAAAGGGGTTAGGGGAAGCTTTAGCTTACAACGAAAGGGCGCGCATACCCGGAATTGGCTCGGAAACAGGTGGTCAGGATAAGATTAGAAAGATTTAATTCGCTCTAATTAATGAGGTAAAAGATGTCTCTCAATGATGCTGCCAAGGCGGCAGCTGTCAAAAAGGTCACCTTGTTGGATGAATCCTTCTCTCGCTTCGCGGTGCGCTCCACTTTGGCCGGCGTGTACCTGTGCATCGGTACCGCATTTGCTGGTGTGGTTGGCCAAGCCGTCAATGGTGTAGCACCAGGCTTGGGTGCGGTGGCCTTTGCTCTATTCTTTGGCCTCGGGCTCTTCGCCATTTTGATTCTGGGCGCGGATCTGGCCACGGGAAACATGATGTATATGGTCTATGCCGCAAGCAATAAGCAGGTCTCGTGGGGCAAAGCCTTCTACCTTTTGCTCATCACGACTCTCTTCAATCTGGTGGGCGCAGTCATCTTTGCGGCCATCATGGGTATGTCCGCAAAATTCGCTGACGTGGATCCTTCGCATCTGTTGGTCACCCTTTCTGAGGGGAAGCTGGCCAAGTCCCCGCAGGGAATGCTGGTAGAGGGAATCGCGGCGAACTTTGTGGTCAATATGGGCATCGTCGGCGCTATCTTTGCTAAGGACATTGTCTCTAAGTTCTTCGTCATCATTCCGATTATTGGCGCCTTTGTTGGCCTGGGCCTGGAGCACGTAATTGCGAACTTCTGCCTGTTTAGTCTCACCCTCTTTGGATCCGACCCGTTGCCTGCAACCCTGACTGTGGGCAATGTGGCGCTCAATTGGATCCTGGTGTGGATCGGCAATTTGATTGGCGGCGGTCTGCTGATTGGCGGCGTATACGCCTGGCTCAACCGTGGGCCGGAGGCTTACCGCGACTAGGCGAGCTCGCCGGAATACAGATTAAAGCGGTCGCCGCGAGCGAAGCCGACGAGCGCCATGCCGGTTTCGCGGGCCGTCTCTACGGCCAGGGAGGAGGCGGCGCTCACGGCAACGAGCATGCCGAACCCGGCCATTGCTGCCTTTTGGACGAGCTCGAAGCTGGCGCGCGAGCTCATCACCAAAATGAGGTCATCTGCGGGGAGTCGTTCCTCTAATAGGAGGTGGCCGATGACCTTATCCGCAGCATTGTGGCGGCCGATATCCTCGCGAATGACTACCGGTTCACCGTCTAAGGTGAAAGCACCGGCGGCGTGAATGCCGCCGGTCTTTTTAAATTGCTTCTGCTCGGCCCGCAGCTTGTCCGGCAGCTTGGCGACGACATAGGGGTCCACTGGTATATGCGGAATCGGGTAGCGGGTCTGCTTAGTCAAAGCCTCGATAGAAGAGGTGCCGCAAACGCCGCAGGCGGAAGTGGTGGTGGTCAGCCGCAGATCGCTCAGGTCCAGCACATTCTTTTTCGCCAGATCGATGTCGAGCAGGTTGTAGGTATTCATGCCGTTGACGGTGGCGCCGGCGCAGTAGCGGGCCTCGGTGACGTCGCCAGGCGAGGCAATATGGCCCTCTGAATGCAAGAACCCATGCGCCAGCTCAATGTCATGGCCGGGAGTGCGCATGGTGGTGGTGATGGTCTGGCCACCCGCGCGGATTTCCAGGGGCTCTTCGCCGGCGACGGTATCGGCGCGAGTATCGACCTGCAGGCCATCTCCCAGGCGGACCTTGGTGACGGCAAAAGTAGAGTTCTTGCGGCCGGCCATTACTGCAGCTCCTGCTTCAGGACATCGATATTGCTGCGGGCTTCCTCTACGTTGCTGGAGGCTAGACCCACGAGGAAGGCGGTAAGTGGGGCCGCGGGGCGGGAGCGATTGTGCGCGACGTCCTTGGTGAGGTCCAGGATCTCGCGGGTGAGCGCGGTTGCCTCCTTGGGATCGAGGCCGAGGTGACGGGCGGCTTCTTCGAGCCACTCGTGTGCGGATTGGATGGGGTCCTCGTGTGTTTGGCTCATCACCATCTCCTTATTTACGTTCGTGCTGGTCTCGACTCTAATGAAGGCACAAGACTATTTGGAAAACCGCAGGTTATGGCGTAGCATAGTACCTCGTGCTTGCGCCGAGGCGTTGGCGTGCCCCAATCATTGTGGATTTTGGCACGCTGAGCTGCAGAAAGCGCTGAGCCGATGCAAGAACTGAACATCAACTTTGTTGTAGGCCCCTCGCCGTAGATAGCGGACCGTTGTCTGAATCAAAGGGTGGCGAGCGCCTTACGGTATTGACCGTAGGGAGCGTGAGTAGCCCGAAATCACACGGAGAACGCTTTGGTGAGCACGGGAACCGCAACGAGAAAGGTACACGGTCACTCATATGACTATGACTGATCCTATTGCCGACATGCTGTCGCGCGTGCGCAACGCAAGTAATGCGCACCATGACACCGTGTCGATGCCTACCTCCAAGCTGAAGGCAAACATTGCCGACATCTTGAAGCAGGAAGGCTACATCGCTGACTACACCGTCGAGGGCCACACCCTGTCCCTCGAGCTGAAGTACAACAACCGCGAGCGCTCCCTGTCTGGCCTGCGTCGCGTGTCTAAGCCGGGTCTGCGTGTGTACGCAAAGTCCACCGAACTGCCACAGGTCTTGGGCGGCCTGGGCGTGGCTATCATTTCCACGTCCCACGGCGTGCTGACTGACCGTCAGGCTGAGGAGAAGGGCGTAGGCGGAGAAGTTCTCGCCTACGTCTGGTAAAGGGAGGTTTGACACATGTCTCGAGTCGGTCTAGCACCAATCGCCGTACCGAACGGCGTCGAAATCAAGATCAACGGCCAAGACGTTGAGGTTAAGGGCCCAAAGGGCACCCAGAGCGTTAACGTTCCAGAACCTATCGCCATCAACCTGGAAGACGGCGTACTGTCCGTCTCCCGCCCTGATGACCACCGCAAGCACCGTGCTCTGCACGGTCTGTCCCGCTCCCTGCTGAACAACGCCGTTGTTGGCGTGACCGAGGGCTACACCATCAAGATGGAAATCTTCGGTGTCGGCTACCGTGTCCAGCAGAAGGGTAAGGACCTGGAATTCAGCCTGGGCTACTCCCACCCGATCCTCATCGAGGCTCCGGAGGGGATTACCTTCGCAGTGGACGGCGCAACCAAGCTGTCCATTACCGGTATTGACAAGCAACTAGTCGGACAGATCGCCGCAAATATCCGTCGTCTGCGTAAGGACGATCCTTACAAGGGCAAGGGTATTCGCTACGAGGGCGAGCAGATCCGTCGCAAGGTCGGAAAGACGGGTAAGTAAGCAATGGCAAACACTGAAAACACCAAGCGCACTCCAGTCGGCAAGGACATTTCCTCTCGTCGTCGCGAAGCACGCGCACGCCGTCACTTCCGTATCCGTAAGACCCTGCGTGGCACCCCTGAGGCACCGCGTCTGGTTCTTCACCGCTCCTCCCGTCACATGCACGTGCAGGTCATTGATGACCTGGCAGGCCACACCCTGGTCTCCGCATCCTCCATGGAGGCGGACGTTCGTGCACTCGAGGGCGATAAGAAGGCCAAGGCTGCCAAGGTAGGCGAGCTGGTTGCCGAGCGCGCTAAGGCCGCTGGCATCGAGCACGTCGTATTTGACCGCGCAGGCTACAAGTACCACGGCCGCGTCGCTGCGCTGGCTGACGCCGCACGTGAAGGTGGTCTGAAGTTCTAATGATCATCGTCAACGGAAACATCAACGGAAGGAACGCCTAATGTCGGACCGTGAACAGCGTGACGGCGGACGCTCCGCCGAGAACAACAAGAACAACCGCGGTGGCAACGGCCGCCGCAACGATCGTCGTAACCAGCAGGACAACGAGCGCGATAAGTACATCGAGCGCGTTGTGACCATCAACCGCGTCTCCAAGACCGTTAAGGGTGGCCGCAACATGTCCTTCACCGCCCTCGTCGTCGTTGGTGACGGCCAGGGTCAGGTTGGCGTTGGCTACGGCAAGGCCAAGGAAGTCCCGGCCGCAATCCAGAAGGGTGCTGAAGAGGCTCGCAAGAACTTCTTCCGCGTTCCGATGATTGCCGGCACCATCACCCACCCGGTTGAGGGTCGCGACGCAGCTGGCATCGTCATGATGAAGCCTGCCGCACCTGGTACCGGTGTTATCGCTGGTGGTGCTGCTCGTCCAGTGCTCGAATGCGCTGGCGTGCAGGACATCCTGTCGAAGTCCCTGGGCTCCGACAATGCACTCAACGTCGTCCGCGCTACCGTGGACGGCCTCAAGCAGCTGGTCCGCCCTGAAGAGGTTGCCGCACGTCGTGGCAAGTCCATCGAAGAGGTCACCCCGGCCCGTATGCTGCGCAAGCGCGCAGGTCAGGAGGCATAAGCAATGGCTCTGAAGATTACACAGGTAAAGGGCCTGGTGGGCACCAAGCCGAACCACCGCAAGAACATTGAGGCTCTCGGCCTCAAGCGCATCGGTCATTCCGTAGTTAAGCAGGACACCCCGATTGTTCGCGGTATGGTTCACAAGGTTCGCCACCTGGTCACCGTCGAAGAAGTGGCAGGGGAGTAAACCATGGCTGATATCATCAAGCTGCACGACCTGCGCCCAACCGCAGGAGCAAACAAGCCTAAGACCCGCGTCGGCCGCGGTGAGGCATCCAAGGGTAAGACCGCTGGTCGCGGTACCAAGGGCACCGGTGCTCGTAAGCAGGTTTCCGCTGCTTTCGAGGGTGGCCAGATGCCGATCCACATGCGTCTGCCTAAGTTGAAGGGCTTCAAGAACCCGAACCATGTTGAGTACCAGGTAGTTAACGTAGCTGACCTGGCTGAGAAGTTCGCAGATGGCGGCGACATCACCGTTGCTGACATCGCAGCTGCTGGCCTGGTCCGCGCTAACAAGCCGGTCAAGGTTCTGGGCAACGGCGACATCAACGTTAAGTTGAACGTCACTGCTGACAAGTTCTCCAAGTCTGCTGTTGAGAAGATCGAGGCTGCTGGCGGTTCCGCCAACACCAAGTAATCTCCTCTAGGTAGATTTCATCCCCCCTCTCCGCACACGCGGGGCAGGGGGATTTTTAGTGCTTTATGACGGACGCACCGGGGTTGGTTCGAATAGTTGGGCGGGGCGAATGCCAGCACTCGGCAGTGAACATTGTTGACAGCAAACTTTTATAAATAAATAAGGTTGGTGGTATAGCGATATATATTCACGAGTGTTACAGTCATCCTTAGTTGAAAATCATCTAACGTTAAGGAGGCTCTTATGTCGTCTGTTTCTTCCCTGCTCGCAACCGCAATTGCTGCCATCATGCCATTTGCCGGCTCTACCGGCCCGGTCGATGCCCAAGAACAGCTCTCCCAGCCGGATCCTGCTGAGACCGCCCAGACCGCACCGGTTGAGGCTGGTGAGCAGCCTGCGCAGGACCAGCAGCCGGGTGTGCACGCTGAGAAGGGCCGCATCACCGGCGATAAGGAAGATGTCATCAACGGTGACGCAGAGGATGCCGAAGAGGTCGATCCAGGGTTCAACGGTGGCAACCTGCAGAGCGGTAAGCTGGCCGTGCAGCGCGAGCTCGCCTTGGCTACTCAGGAGGCCGGCCACGAGTTCATGAACATCGAGTTTAAGGATGACCACTCTGCTCACCTGACCTTCCCGGAGACCTACAACCCGGAGAAGGATGAGGCAGCTGTGCAGCGCGTCATGGACGCCCTGAAGATCAACGGCTACGACAACATCACCGCTGCCTACTAAAGCGCGAATGACCCGAGACTTTGGGACGAAAAGGAGGGTGGAACGCTCGGGGAGGGCGTTCCACCCTTTTTGCTTTTCCCACCAGAGTAGCCGCGGGGGAGGAAAGGCCTAGGCCTCGTCTACGGTCTTCTCGTACAGGCCGGGGAAGCGGTCATCCGGATCGGTCACCGCTTTAATGGAGGCAGGAAGACTGCCGCCGTAGAGCTCTTCGAACTTCTCCCGGGAATAGAAGGCCTCTGAGTAGAGGGACTTGTGCCCGCCCAGCTCGTTGACCTTGGCTTCGATAACGCGGTTGAACGCGCCATTATTCGGCGCGGACGGATCGACGTGGTCGCCGTCCACGCCGGACCAGAAGCCGACGTTGACCCAGGTTTGTCCGGGGCGCAGCGGGTAAAGCGGCCATGGATCGGCGGAGTCAGCGGCAATGTCGCCGGTGCCGACGAGCTCGTCCACGCCATCGCGCAGACGGATGGGGCACAGCCACACCGGTTGAATATCGGAGGCATTAAAGAACCAATGGAGGAATTCCGGCAGGTTTTCTGGGGTGACCTCGATATCCTGCACCACGCGCTCTGCGCGTGGCTTACCGTGGGGCTTTTTGATGAAGTTATATTCCAGCTCGTATTTGCGGTCGAGTCGGACCAGCTTCCAATAGAAGGAGCTGCGGCGAAGCTCGCGCGGCCACACCTTGCGCACTTTCGGGTTCTGCGCACCAAAAGCACGCGAGCACCAGAACCAATCGGTATCCCAGCGCCAGATATAGTCGCGGATGGTGAGGCGATCGCGGCGGATGCCAGAGGCGTGCTGAATGCTGCGGTAGTAAATCTTGTCCCGTGTGTAATCGGAGGTTGGTCCCTCCTCATCAGTAAAGCGGGCAAAGACAAGGTACGCCTCGTCCTCGGAGAAGACTACGCCGTCGAGGCCGTGGACGGGCTCGCCGCGGTGGGTGTGGGAAGAGGCGACGTCGGCAAGCGCGCGGCTCGCTTCCTCCACGGTGTGGAAACGCTCTTCGCGCAGCTCTACATAGGCGGGCACGGGTTCCAGCTCAATCTTGAGGCGCACCGCGTAGCCCAGCGAGCCATAGGAGTTGGGGAACAGGCGGAAGAGATCGACGTTGTCTTCGCGGGAGCAGGTGAGAATCTCGCCGGTGCCGGTAAGGACATCCATCTCCAGCACGGACTCGTGTGGGAGACCGTTGCGGAAGCTGGTGGATTCCACGCCCATGCCAGTAACCGCACCGCCCAAAGTAATGGTCTTAAGCTGCGGTACGACGAAGGGCATGAGGCCATGGGGCAGGGTGGCATCGACTAAGTCCTCATAGGTGCACATGCCTTGCACATCGGCCGTGCGGGCAACTGGGTCGACCTCAATGACGCCGCTAAGGCCGGATACGTCGAGGCCTTCCTGCTCCTCGCTGCGGCTACGGAAGAGATTGGAGGTCTTCTTAGCTAGGCGCACGCGCTTTCCGGCCGGGACAGCACGGAAGCTCGCCAGCAGCTTATCGACGCCCTCCTGGTGCGCCGTCCACCCCACCGGCTCAATGGGCATGGCATCCACCGGCCGCGGCTGGGCGGCGGCGAGGCGTTCACGCAGGTTATCAATGAGAGTCATGACACCCCTCCTTAAAAGCGGCTATCTTCCCACCAGCGGCGCTCGGGAACGCCGGCGCGGGAACCGGCCTCGCCCAGCTTGACGCCGAGGAAGTGATACAGGTTGATGATATTGCGCTCAAAGCCCCACTCAGATCCGGCCATATAAATGCCGTAGAGGCGGGCGGTGGGCAGGCCCACGGTTGCGCAGGCCTCGTCCCAATTGTCCTTCAGGTTCTCGCACCAATCGTGCAGCGTGCGCATGTAATCAAAGCGCAGAGACTCGGTGTGAATGACTTCAAAGCCATTGTCCTGCATGGCCTTGGTGACATTGCCAGAGCCAGTGAGCTCGCCGTCCGGGAAGATATAGCGGTCAATGAAGCCGCCCTTGGGGGTCTTGTGATTATCCGGGTAAGTGATGTTGTGGTTGAGCATCAGGCCGCCGACCTTCAATTTGCCGTGGAGGAACTTGAAGAAGTCGTTGTAGTTCTTTACACCAATGTGCTCGATAATGCCGATGGCGGAGATGGCATCGAAGCCCTCTTCGGTGATATCGCGGTAGTCCATGAAGCGGACCTCCGCCAAGTCTTGGAGGCCTTCCTCCTCAATCTTGCGCTGGCCCCACTCGGCCTGTTCCTTGGAGAGGGTGACGCCGATGGACTTCACGCCGCGGCGTGCTGCGTAGCGCACCATACCGCCCCAGCCGCAGCCTACGTCCAAATGGCGGTCGCCCTCCTTGAGACGGAGTTTGTCAAAGATGAGGCGATACTTATTCTCCTGGGCTTCCTCCAGGGTGGCGTCCGGTGAGGGGTAGTAGGCGCAGGTGTAGGTCATCGAATCGCCCAAGAAGAGCTCGTAGAAATCATTGCCAACGTCATAGTGATCAGAAATGACATCGGCATCGCGCTGTTTCGAGTGCTTGGACAGGCCGTCGTGCAGTTTGCGGCGCAGCCACGAAGCGCGCTCCACCTCGGGGACCGGCTGGATTTGGAAGGCGCCCATGGATGCTAGGGAACGAACAACGCGCGCCAGGGTCTTGGCGTCCGGCTTCTGGAATCTGTCATACATGGCATGCAGCGCGTCAAAAATTCCATAGGGGTGTGCCGGGTGATCGCCATGCACCGTGATGCCGTCCGTGACATAGGCGCGCGCAAAACCCACATCGCCGGGATGGGTAGCAATAAAGGAGAGGCCCTCAAGGCTATTAATCGTCACCTTGTACTGGGCGTCTTCTGGTCCGGTCGCGGACCCATCGAAGGCCTCCCAGCGGAAAGGGTTGGGGCTAGGGACAAATACGTCGATGATCTCAGCAACGGTCATCGGCGTGAATTTCTTGCTCATGAGTACTTCTTTCGAAACATTAGGTTCACACCAATAACGGCCTCGAAGCGCAAGGCTGTGAGGTCGGAGACTGTTTAAGGGAATTGCGCGGGGGCAATACCCTTCATGGTAAACCCCGGATGCAAAACGCGCGAAAGATCAAGCAATCATGGTCACACTATTGGGTCTTAATGTGGCTATGCGGGGCAAGGCTGGTAGG
The DNA here is from genome assembly GCF_030229085.1 of Corynebacterium sp. MSK158. NCBI lineage: Bacteria > Bacillati > Actinomycetota > Actinomycetes > Mycobacteriales > Corynebacteriaceae > Corynebacterium > Corynebacterium sp. MSK158. Next base: position 32,805 of record NZ_JASPHJ010000004.1, on the reverse strand, counting down.
GTAATGGGGTCATAAGTGTTCAACCGTTCCTGAAGGAAGCCTGAATTTCCCCTAAGCTTTCCGGCTCAGGGGGTGTGGTTTCCTAGGGGCAGATGAGTTTCCACCTCCGTGTATGAACGCGAAACCCTCCCTAGATTTCGCGTTCGGCAGCGGTAGGCCAGGAGGATTTTGTAGTGTCCGCCATTGTCCAGGCTTTCAAGGATGCCGACCTACGTAAGAAGATCATCTTCACCATCGTGATGATCATCGCGTACCGCGTCGGTGCACAGATCCCGTCCCCGGGTGTTGACTATGCGTCAATTGCTGGCCGTTTGCGCCAGTTGACCGAGCAGTCCGGAGACCTTTACTCCGTCATCAACCTCTTCTCGGGTGGTGCGCTGCTGCAGCTGTCGATCTTCGCTATCGGCATCATGCCGTACATTACAGCGTCCATTATTGTGCAGCTGCTGACCGTGGTCATTCCTCGCTTTGAGGAATTGAAGAAGGAAGGCCAGTCCGGTCAGGCCAAGATGACCCAGTACACCCGCTACCTGACCCTCGCGCTGGCGTTGCTGCAATCCTCCGGCATCGTCGCGCTGGCAGACCGTGAGCAGCTGCTGGGCCAGGGCGTACCGGTCTTGGCAGATGACCGAAACTTCTTCACCCTCATTGTCTTGGTCATTACCATGACCTCCGGCGCTGTACTGGTGATGTGGATGGGTGAGCTCATCACCGAAAAGGGCATCGGTAACGGCATGTCCCTGCTCATCTTCGCTGGTATCGCAACCCGCCTGCCCACCGATGGTGTAAGCATCCTGCAGAACAATGGCGGCCTCGTCTTCGCCATGGTTGTAGCCGGCTTGGTCGTCCTAGTTGTTGGCATTACCTTCATCGAGCAGGGCCAGCGCCGCATTCCGGTGCAGTACGCAAAGCGCATGGTCGGCCGCCGCCAGTACGGTGGTTCCTCTACCTACCTGCCGCTGAAGGTCAACCAGGCCGGCGTTATCCCGGTCATCTTCGCTTCCTCCCTTATCTATATGCCGGTCCTCATTACCCAGATTGTGAACTCTGGCTCCCCCGGCACCCCGGATAACTGGTGGCAGCGCAATGTCATCGCGCACCTGCAGGCACCTTCCTCCTGGCAGTACATCGTGCTGTACTTCGTCCTGACCATCTTCTTCGCTTACTTCTATGTATCGGTTCAGTACGATCCGGCAGAGCAGGCGGATAATATGAAGAAGTACGGCGGCTTTATCCCGGGTATTCGCCCGGGCCGTCCGACCGCGGAGTACCTTGGTTATGTGATGAACCGTCTGCTGTGCGTGGGCGCCCTGTACCTGGCACTTATCGCCATCCTGCCGAATATCCTCTTGGACCTCGGCGTAGGCAGCTCCTCCGCCAGCGGCACCTCCGCCTTTGGTGGTACGGCCATCCTGATTATGGTCTCCGTCGCCTTGACCACGGTCAAGCAGATCGAGTCCCAGCTACTGCAATCCAACTACGAAGGACTACTTAAGTAATGCGTCTTGTACTTCTAGGACCTCCCGGTGCCGGCAAGGGCACCCAGGCAGCTATCCTCAGCGAGAAGCTGAACGTTCCGCACATCTCCACCGGCGACCTGTTCCGCGCCAACATTGGCGAAGGCACTCCGCTGGGTGTAGAGGCAAAGTCCTACATCGATGCAGGCAAGCTGGTACCTACCGACGTCACCGCCCGTATGGTCGAGGACCGCCTTAATCAGGATGACGCCAAGAATGGCTTCCTGCTGGATGGCTTCCCACGTACCACCGAGCAAGCAGACATCTTGGAGGAGCTGCTTGCTAAGAAGGGCGAGAAGCTCGACGGAGTTCTCAACTTCGAGGTCTCTGAGGATGTTGTTGTTGAGCGCATGATGGCCCGTGGCCGCGCCGACGATAATGAGGAGACTATCCGCACCCGCCTCGGTGTCTACCGCGAGGAAACCTTCCCGCTTATCGAGCACTACGGCGATGCCATCATCTCCATCAAGGCCGAAGGTGCCGTGGAGGAAATCAACGCCCGTGCGATGGAAGCACTGGGTAAGTAAGTATGGCTTTTCGACGTCGCAGTAAGCGCATCCCCGCCCGCACTCCGGGTGAGCTAGACGCCATGCAGGCCGCCGGCGAGATTGTTGGCAAGGCCCTGCAGGAAGTCCGCGCTGCTGCGGCGTCTGGCGTATCTACCCTCGAGTTGGACGCGGTGGCTGAGCAGACCATTCGCGATGCCGGCGCCTATCCCACCTTCAAGGGGTACGAAGGATTTCCGGGCTCCATCTGTGCTTCCGTTAATGACGTCATCGTGCACGGCATTCCGGATAAGGAAACCGTCCTCGCAGATGGCGACTTGGTGTCCATCGATTGCGGTGCCACGCTCGATGGCTGGGTAGGCGATAGCGCTTGGTCCTTTGCAGTAGGCGAGCTCGATGCAGGCGTCGCAGCCCTCAATAAGGCCACCGAGTATGTCCTCATGGAAGGCATGCAGGCTATGGTTCCGGGCAATCTGCTTACCGACGTCTCCCATGCCCTAGAGCAAGCCACCCGCCGAGCCGAGCAGAAGTTCGGCGTGGATCTATTCATCGTGGATGGCTACGGCGGTCACGGTATCGGGCGTACCATGCACGAGGAGCCTTACCTGGCCAACGAGGGCCGCCCGGGCCGCGGCCCGCTGATCCAAGAAGGTTCCGTCCTAGCTATTGAACCCATGCTAACTTTGGGCACAGAGGATTCTGCCGTGCTAGAGGATGACTGGACGGTCGTTACCCTCGATGGCTCCTTTGCCGCTCACTGGGAGCATACGGTGGCCGCTACCGCCGATGGGCCCCGTATTCTTACCCGCCGCTACTGACATTTATTCCCCGATATGCCTGTTGCACTAGGCATATGCCCCTGAAAGGTTTATACTCACAGCCATGTCTAAATTTAGCTTCCGCAAGATCCGTGCCACGGTTGCAGCGCCCGCAGTTGCTGGCGTGATGGCCTTGAGCACCACCATTGCGGCTCCTGCCGCTACCGCCCAGGAGATGCCGAACCTGGATCAGCTCAGCTCCAAGGCAAACTCCGACCTCGCTCAGTTCTCTTCCCAGTCCGGCCTGGATCAGCTCACCGCTGAGGCAAAGAAGCAGCTGGATAACTTCCATGGCCAGAGCCGCGAGCAGGCCTGGAATACTCGCAACCAGATCCTGGACCAGGCAGAGAAGTTCTCCCCGGAACTGGCACCTAGCGTCCAGACCGCTGTGGACGGCGCCGTAGAATTCCTCTTCCCGGGCTTGATTGCACAGAAGAATGAGGAAGCACGCAAGGCCCGCGAGGCAGCTGCTCGCGCCAACGCTGAGCGCGTCGCTGCGGAGAAGGCTCGCTCTGAGGCTGCCGCACGCAAGGCGGAAGCACAGCGCCGCGCCAACCAATTCGACCGTGGCCCGTGCCCGGCCGATGCGAAGGTTTGTGTCGACCTGAATGGTCGACGCACCTGGCTGCAGGATGGCGGCAAGGTGTCCTACGTGTCCCCGGCAATGTCCGCCGGCATGCGCGGTCAGGAAACCCCACGTGGCACTTTCCACGTGACCCGCAAGGTAGAGCATGAGATTTCCCGCGAGTTCAATAACGCGCCGATGCCGTACTCCATCTACTTCACCAATAACGGTCACGCCTTCCACCTGGATGACCCGGCCGTTGATTCCAATGGCTGCGTTCACCTGCCACCAGACGCTGCCAAGCGCTACTGGGATAATGTACAGGTTGGCGATAAGGTCTTTATCTACTAAGGCCCGCGCTCTAAGCGAAAACCTCATCCCCCGAACTAATCTTCCGAAGAGGAAAATCAGTTCGGGGGATTTTTCCGGCTGAGGGGGAGGGCAGGAGAGCTAGCGGGGCGTCGGAAAGCGCAGCGGTTTGGAAAACGTGTCGCTGCAGCGTATGCTGTTAAGTCGGTGTATAGCGTCAGCGAGGCTGGCGCGGATACGCCACCGCAGTAGACAACAAACATGCAGGTGACGGCACACTTGGCCGTCGCCAGAAAAGTAGAGGTTATGGCTAAGGAAGGCGCAATCGAGGTAGAAGGCCGCATTATCGAGCCTTTGCCCAACGCAATGTTCCGTGTCGAGCTCGACAATGGACACAAGGTTCTTGCACACATTTCTGGCAAGATGCGTCAGCACTACATTCGCATCCTCCCAGAGGACCGCGTGGTTGTAGAGCTGTCTCCTTATGACCTGACCCGCGGACGCATCGTCTACCGCTACAAGTAAAGACTGTAAGCCTCCTCACCCAAGGGTGAACCCACAGGTTCACTCTGTCCACCTCAGGCTACGGTGGCCTGAGCCCGCACTGGTAAGCAACCCAAGGATTCCCGGCACGGTCCGGGCGAAGCGTTGCATGGAGCGGGACGGATGGGGAGAAAACCGCCGTAACAACCCGAAAGGACACGCCATATGGCACGTCTAGCTGGTGTTGACCTCCCCCGCAATAAGCGCATGGAGGTCGCTCTCACCTACATCTACGGCATCGGTCCAACCCGTGCCAAGGAACTGCTAGAAAAGACTGGCATTTCTCCTGACCTGCGCACTGACAACCTGGATGATGACCAGCTGTCGGCGCTCCGTGACGCAATTGAGGCTACCTGGAAGGTTGAGGGTGACCTCCGCCGTCAGGTTCAGGCTGATATCCGCCGCAAGATTGAAATCGGAAGCTACAAGGGTCTGCGCCACCGCCGTGGCCTGCCTGTACGTGGCCAGCGCACCAAGACCAATGCGCGCACTCGTAAGGGCCCGAAGAAGACGATCGCAGGAAAGAAGAAGTAATTCATGCCTCCAAAGACTCGTTCCGGCGCGCGCCGTTCCGGCCGTCGCGTCGTAAAGAAGAATGTGGCCCTCGGCCACGCATACATCAAGTCCACCTTCAATAACACCATCGTCTCGATCACCGATCAGACCGGTGCTGTTATCTCTTGGGCATCCTCCGGCCACGTTGGCTTCAAGGGTTCCCGTAAGTCCACTCCGTTCGCCGCTCAGATGGCAGCCGAGAATGCTGCACGCAAGGCAATGGATCACGGCATGAAGAAGGTTGACGTATTCGTCAAGGGTCCGGGCTCCGGCCGCGAGACCGCCATCCGTTCCCTGCAGGCTGCAGGCCTCGAGGTTTCCTCGATCACGGATGCAACCCCACAGCCGCACAACGGCTGCCGTCCGACCAAGCGTCGCAAGGTTTAAGGGAAAGGAAGAGGTAAGAAAATGGCTCGTTACACTGGCCCCGCTACCCGCGTATCCCGCCGTCTTCGCGTCGACTTGGTCGGCGGCGATATGGCATTCGAGCGCCGCCCGTACCCACCGGGACAGGCTGGCCGCAACCGCATCAAGGAATCTGAGTACCTGCTGCAGCTCCAGGAGAAGCAGAAGGCAAAGTACACCTACGGTGTGCTGGAGCGTCAGTTCCGTCGCTACTACGCAGAGGCCAACCGCCTCCCGGGCAAGACCGGCGATAACCTGGTTATCCTGCTCGAGTCCCGCCTGGACAACGTAGTTTACCGTGCAGGTCTGGCACGCACCCGCCGCCAGGCTCGCCAGCTTGTCTCCCACGGTCACTTCACCGTGAACGGCAAGAACATCAACGTTCCTTCCTACAAGGTCACCCAGTACGACATCATCGATGTCCGTGACCGCTCCAAGAAGATGGAATGGTTCGAAGATGCTCAGGACGCCCTCATCGATGCCAACGTACCGGCATGGCTGCAGGTTGTTCCTGATACCCTGCGCATCCTCGTGCACCAGCTGCCCGAGCGCGCTCAGATCGACATTCCGCTGCAGGAGCAGCTCATCGTCGAGCTTTACTCGAAGTAAACTGTTATACCGCACGGCCTGTAATGGCCTGGCGGATAACCAGGAATCTTCAATCCCGAAGATTTTTACCCCTCTACCGGCGTCAAATAGCGGTCGCCGAAAAGGAGAATTTCAATGCTCATTTCCCAGCGTCCTCAGCTCACCGAGGAATTCATCGACTCGTCTCGTTCCAAGTTTGTTATCGAACCGCTCGAGCCGGGCTTTGGCTACACCCTCGGTAACTCGCTGCGTCGTACCCTGCTGTCCTCCATTCCGGGTGCAGCGGTAACCTCCATCAAGATCGATGGTGTTCTCCACGAGTTCACCACCATCAACGGTGTGAAGGAAGACGTTTCCGAGATCATCTTGAACATCAAGAGCATGGTGCTTTCTTCCGACTCCGATGAGCCGGTTGTTATGTACCTGAGCAAGGAAGGCCCGGGCGATGTCACCGCGGGCGATATCCAGCCGCCGGCTGGTGTGGAGATCCACAACCCGGATCTGCACATCGCTTCCCTGAATGACACCGCCAAGCTGGACATTGAGCTCGTCGTCGAGCGCGGCCGTGGCTATGTCCCAGCCGCTCCTACCTCCGGTGAGATCGGCCGCATCCCGGTCGACCAGATTTACTCCCCGGTCCTCAAGGTCTCCTACAAGGTCGAGGCAACTCGTGTTGAGCAGCGCACCGACTTTGACAAGCTGACCATCGACGTCGAAACCAAGAACTCGATTTCTGCACGCGATGCCCTGGCTTCCGCCGGCGGCACCCTGGTCGAGCTCTTCGGCCTGGCCCGCGAGCTGAACAACGCTGCTGAAGGCATCGAGATCGGACCCTCCCCGCAGGAGACCGAGTACATCGCTGCTTATGGCATGCCGATCGAGGACCTGAACTTCTCCGTCCGCTCTTATAACTGCCTGAAGCGTCAGGAGATCCACACCGTGGGCGAGCTCGCTGAATGCACCGAGTCCGACCTGCTGGATATCCGCAACTTCGGCCAGAAGTCGATCAATGAGGTAAAGATCAAGCTGGCTAACTTGGGCCTGGCTCTCAAGGACACCCCTGAGGACTTCGACCCGACCCAGCTCGAGGGCTACGACGCAGAAACCGGTGATTTCAAGGATCCGGCTGCTGAGGATTCCGAGTAAAGAACCCCGCTGACTTGCGGCAATGACCTAATTGCCGCGCGCTCAACTTTTACCGCATACGAGGAGTACACAATGCCAACCCCTAAGAAGGGTGCCCGTCTCGGCGGCTCCGCCAAGCAGCAGGCTCACATGCTGAGCAACTTGGCAGCCAGCCTGATCGAGCACGGCGCTATCAAGACCACCGATGCCAAGGCGAAGGTCCTTCGCCCGTACATCGAAAAGATCATCACCAAGGCTAAGTCCGGCACCGTTGCTGACCGCCGCGCAGTTCTGAAGCTCATCCCGCGCAAGGATGTTGTTTCTTACCTGTTCGACGAGGTTGCCCCGAAGTTTGAGAACCGTGAGGGTGGCTACACCCGCACCATCAAGCTGGACAACCGCACCGGCGACAACGCCCCGATGTCCCAGATCTCCCTCGTTCTCGAGGAGACCGTGACCTCTGAGGCAAACCGCGCTACCCGCGCTGCTGCTTCCAAGCAGGCCGAGGAAGCTAAGGCAGACGAGGCTGCTGAGACCGAGGCACCTGCCGAGGAGACCGCAGCTGAGGAGTCCGAGGAGAAGTAATTTCCCTTCGGCCCTAGCGCGTGGCCGCCGCCTTTCCCACCCGTGGGAGGGCGGCGGCTTTTTCATGTCCGCACCCAACCAGGGCTCAGCGCACGAACGACCCAGACCCAGCGCCGGCGGGCAGTCAACACTCCGGTAGCATGAAGCCCACTATGACAGATGCGGCATCGACTTCCCCCGAAGGGCCGGCGGACGGGTTCGTCCGCCTGCGCTTGGACTTGGCTTATGACGGCACGGACTTTCATGGCTGGGCCAAGCAGAAGGGTGGCCTGCGCACGGTGCAAGGCGTGCTCGAAGAGAAGCTCGCGATGATTGCGCGCACGGAGGTGCCGCTTACCGTAGCTGGGCGCACGGATGCCGGCGTCCACGCTCGTGGCCAGGTGGCGCACGTGGACGTTCCGGAAGAGATGCTGGCGCAGCGCTCGGTGGCGGGGGAGCCGGGAAAGCTGGTGCGTCGGCTAGCAAAGCTTCTGCCAGAAGACGTGCGCGTGCACGGCTGCGAGTTCGCACCCGCGGGCTTTGACGCGCGATTTTCGGCACTGCGTCGACACTATGTCTATCGGATTACTACCAATCCGCGCGGCGCGCTGCCGACGCGGGCGCGGGATACGGCCGAATGGATTAAGCCGGTGGATATCGATGCCATGCAGGACGCCGCCACCGCCCTGGTAGGCCTGCACGATTTTGCAGCCTTTTGTAAGGCCAAGCCGAACGCCACGACCATCCGTGAATTGCAGGAATTTTCTTGGCGCGACGTCTCTACGCCCGAAGAACCGGAGCTTTTTGAGGCCCGCGTGAGTGCCGATGCGTTCTGCTGGTCGATGGTGCGCTCGCTGGTGGGGTGCTGCCTGCGCGTGGGGGAGGGGCGCCGCGATGCCGACTTCGCCGCGGCACTGCTGCAGGAGACGAAGCGCTCTTCCAGCATCCCCGTGGCCCCGGCAAAGGGGCTCTCGCTCGTCGCCGTTGATTATCCGGCGGCTGACCAGCTGGCCGCTCGCGCTGAGGCCACCCGCGAAAGGCGCAGCGCCGACTAGCACCCAAGTGGCAGCCAGTGCTTACCTGGGATAGCCTGTGTGCTGGGTGTACACAGACTTTTCGGGGGAAATCATGGCACGTCCGCTGCCTACTACCAAGGCCCAGGTATCGGGCCATAAATTCTTGCGCCGCCGCGTCGAGCATGGGCTTGTCTTAGGCGATATCCGCATGATTCACGATCCATTGGCTAGGCGCCGCAAAGCGCTCCTTTTCGGCGGGGTCGGCGTCGCCTTCCTTGCGGTGGGCTCTGGTATGTTGGCATGGCTGCAGCCGAGCCCGCAGCCGGGTGATGCGCCGATTGTGCGCTCGGAGCAGGGCCAGCTCTTTGTGGATGTCAACGACACCTACCACCCAGTCTTCAACTTGGCGTCGGCGCGCATAATCGCCGGGCAGGCGGTCGAGGCGCAGACCATTGGGGATGAGCACCTGCAAGAAGCGCTACTGGGCTCACCGGTGGGTATCTCGGACGCCCCTGGGTACCTCGCGGCGGCAGGTGAGAATCCCCAGCGGCGATGGGTAGCGTGTTTGGCCGGCAAGGATGAGGCGCCGTCTACAGAAAACCCGACCAGCATCGGCGGCCACCAAGTAGCGTCGCAGGAGGTTATTGTCCTTGCTGAGCCCGAGCAGAAAAGCCTCGGTGAGGAGCGCGCCGCACTGGTGGAATCCGAGGGCACGCAGTGGCTTATCACAGAGGAAGGCCGCGTGGCGTTGCCAGATTCCTCCAGCACCGAAGGGCGCGTCGTGCGCCGGGCGATGGGCGTGGACGATGACACCCACACCTGGCCCGTGCCGCCCGAGCTGCTCAATGCCTTTGCGGAGCTGCCACCGCTGAACTTTCCGGCCGATCCGCCCGAGGTTGTCGATACTGGGCAGAGCCTGTGGGCGCGTACGGCCGAGGGCGTAGCGGAGCTCACGCCTCCGCAGGCGGAGATGCTCGCAGGCGTAGGCGCCAAGGAGACAACAGCCACGCCGCAGGAGATTGCCGCGCTTGCCGACGCCCCCTTAAACCTCAACCTTCCCTCCACGTCCTTCCGCTTCTTAAGCCCGGACGATGGCTGGATGTGCGCTGCTAACGAGGGCGGCGGGGTAGTGGTACCTGCCCAAGCAGGCACCGTCGCCTTGGCAGGTGAGTCGGTGGCCCATCGCTTTGGTGGGCTCAACGCCGGTGGCGTAGGCGTAGACAGCGGCCATGGCTATCACGTGGTGTCACCCACGGGGCAGCGGCACGAGGTCAAGGACAAAGAGACTTTGGAAGCCCTTGGCACCGGCGTGGGCGCGCAGGTGCCGTGGGAGATCCTGCGCTTGCTGCCGGAAGGCTCCGCGCTCAACCGTGAGCAGGCTCTGCAGGTTAGTTCTTAGGCCGTAGCCCGCGCCACACCGCCCACGCGGCAAGCGCCAGCGCTAACCCACCCAGCACCCAGGCACTGCGTGTGGGCGCACGCGAGTCGCCTTCGTCGGCGGGGCGGATGGTCATAACCCGGCTATCGACGTCCGGGCCCGCTTCCACGTGAGTGAGCACGGTGAGTGGGTCGATGAAGCCGTGTCCCGGTTCTGCGGCGTCCTCCAAGCGTTTGCGGAGGACGGCCGGGCTATCGTCGGGAAAGCGCTGTGCCAAGAGGGCAGCGGTGCCGCTGACCACCGGCGCGGCAAAGGAAGTGCCATGGAACTGAGCCATTCCGTCCGTGCCTTCCTTACCATCGGCCCATCCACCCGCGGGGTTGAGCGCAAGCGGGATGAAACCCTGCGCAGCAAGCTGGGGTCCGTCGGCCGAGTTCAGGGAGTAGTCAGCGAGTTCGTGCGAATCTGCTTGGGCGCTTACTGAGAGCACCGTGGGCGAATCCGCCGGAAAGACGCGGTCACCCATCTCACAGCTGCCAGATGATGCATTGCCGGATGCAGCGATCACCACGGCGCCGGAATCTTCCGCATGCGCCAAAGCGCGATCCAATCGGGAAGTATCGACCTGCGCGGCCACATCTGGAGGGACACAGGAGACAACGGAGATGTTGATGACGCGGGCACCGGCAGCGGCAGCATCATCGATGGCGCGGGCCAAGGTTTCCAGCGAGCCGGTGGTACTGTCCTCGGCTTCCTGGCGGTAGTGCGCGCTGGTCTGGCGCACAGCGAAAATCTCTGCTCGCGGGGCGATACCGATATCGTGACCGGCAATGACACCAGCCACGACGGTGCCGTGCAGGTCGCAATCGCGATGCGGCTCTGGGGCCTCTGGCGCGACAAGGTCCGCGCCATTGCTGAGATGTCGCAGTTGATCGTGACGGGCCACGCCAGTATCGATAACGGCTACTTTGACGCCTTCCCCGGTAGCAAAGGAATGTAGACGGGCCCGGTAGTCTAGCTGCTCCTCGCTTGGTTGGGGCGAAAGCGGTGAGGAATGCGCGGCGGCGCATTCGCGGTCCGGTTCGCGCGCGGCCGCGTAGGGTGCAGCAGTCAGTCCCGCAGCGAATGCAACTACTAAGGCGGTAGGTAGCACGCGCATTATCCCAGCCCCCTAATGAGCACGAAGACACCGGCAAGGTGCGCGGCCAGTGGCAGACTAGCGGCAATGGCCAGGGATTCTATGCGCTCAAACCACGCGATGGTGGTGGGCTCGAGCCCGGCCACCTTGGGCGCCCACAGCGGGGCGCTCAGCATGGCGAGGAGGACCAGGCAGGCAACAAGGACTGGCGCCCAGGCGTCGGCAAGCCCGGAATCCGCCACCGCGTGGGTAGCGCACAAGCACGTAGCGAGACAGGCGGTCATCGCCAGCAGCATCAGGGCCCAGCTAGCCAACGCACGACCGTGCCTGGCGGCATGCAGGACGACGGCACCCGCGGTGGTCACGCAGAGTGCTTGGACGAAGCCCACGCCGGTGTGCTCAGCGCCAAAGAGCACCGCAACGTACTCGGCGAGAGAATCGGGCGCACCGCTAGTCGGCGTCAAGGCCGGACCACTGCCCGTCAGCGAGAGGGCGATTAGGGCCGGAATGAGACAGAGCGACAACCCGCAGCACATTCCCTCATAGGCGCTGCCGGCGCGCCGGGCACGGATATCGACATCCGGCTGGACGGCGTCAGAAACCGCGAGGTCTTGGCCGGCCGTGGGCAGCTGCGGGACTTTGAGCCCAGCAGTGGCAACGGTCAGCGCAGGAGCTGCGGCCAGCAGGATAATGCCGGCGATCACCACGCAGGCGGCGGCCGCCGTACCGTGGCTGCCCTGGAGACCCGTCCCTGGTCCGGGCAGCAGGTAGCCCAAAGCCGCGACCAACAACAGCACTGAGACGGTGAGTGCCACGGCAGTAGTGCGAACCGTGCTCAACCCGGTGACATGGCAGGCAAGCAGCACGATGAGGAGGGCGACGCAGGCGGTGAGTGCGGCAAAGGGGGCTTCGCCAAGCGAGGGCGAAATCACCACCCAGCCACACGCCATGCCAGCTACCAGGCTAAGGTGCACCAGTGATAGGGCACGGGTCCACAAGGCGAGCAACAGGGCTCCAGCGGTCAAGGCCGCCCACGCCGCTAGGGGAAGGGTGCTAACCCACACTAGGGCGAAGGCGGCAAGGAGCCCTGCCCATGCCCAGATGGTGGGAAGGGCGGCGGTAGTATCCTCCTCAGCCGTGGCGGCAAGCGATTCCGCTGCATCCCGAATCACCGGTGCAGGCCGGCGCTCGCGCGGACTAATAACAAGAATGGAGCCTTCCGTGAGCGCAGTGGCAGCCAACGGGGCAGTGAGATCGATGGCGCGGCCGGAGACTGTACTGGCGCGCCAGGGTTCAGAAATGGTGGGCGCATCCACCAAGTCAGTGATCTCCGCCAAAAGCTCTCCCACGCTGGAGCTTAGCGGTAGCGCCACGTCCGCCTCCTTGTGGAAGGCGCCGGCATGAATGCGAACGGTAAGGCGCAGATGATGCGCCGTTGCAGTAGTCATGATGTCCCCCGAAAAATGTATGGATTGTGGGCGTCCCCCTTGCCCAATGCCACATATTGTGGCTTACTAGTGGCGACGTGTCCACCGCAGCGCGGGGAATCTTGGCAGGGGGCCAAGGGCGCTTGGCGCGTGGCTCGGGGGAGGTTATTTAGGCATGCTTGGGATCGGGGATACCCGCGTCATTGAGCCGTTGACCATGCCATTGCGGGATGCTGCGCCGCCGCTGCCCACCGGCAGCATCGAGGCGGAGGAAGTCCCGGAGGCGGTGCGCCCGCAACCGGTGCCGCTGGTGCGGCTGTTGCTTCCGGTGGTGATGATTGCGGCGATGCTCGGAATGGTCGCCCTCATGGTGTTAGGCGCTGGGGAATCCCGGCAGATTAGCCCGATGGCCTTGATGTTTCCATTGATGATGCTGGCGAGCATGGCCATGATGTTCGGGCCCAATAACAGCGGGCAGGATCCGGATGAAACCCGGCGCACTTACCTGCGCCACATCAAAGCCTTGCGGGAAAAGGCGCTGCGCAATGCCTCGGCGCAGCGTGCACATGAAAGCTATCGCCACCCGGCACCGGTGGAACTTAGCACTCTAGTCGGCTCGCGCCGCATGTGGGAGCGTGGCCCGGATGACTCGGACGCCCTCGAGGTACGCGTGGGAACTGGACCAACGACTTTGTGCACCCCCATCAACGTGCCGGATTCCGGCGCCACTGAAGACCTGGACCCGGTGTGTGCGGTAAGCATGCGCCAGACCATTAAGGCGGTGGGCACTGTGCCCGATATGCCGGTGGTTATCCAACTGCAGGCCTTTCGCTTCTTGTCCGTATCCGGAATAGCGTCGACTCGGGGCGAAGAGCCCGCAGATCCCTCCCGCGATTTGGTGCGCGCAATGGTGCTGCAGATGGCGTTGGCGCATGGCCCGGAAACCTGCGGTATCGAGGCCATCGGCGGCCAGTGGGAGTGGCTGAAGTGGCTGCCCCATGCGCGCACACCGGAAAAGGCGCGCTTTCGTATCCTCATAGTCGATGGCGTGCTGACCACGGGCACCGAAAACTTTTTCCACGATGATTCCTATACCACCATCATTGAGGTTGGTGGGGCGCCGTCTTCGGCGCTGGGGGTACGCGCTGAGCACGAAGGCCTAAGCCTCGTGGCTGGGGAGCAGCTGCAGGTGGTCACCGCGGCAGGGGTGGAAGACCTTGGTTCTCCCGACGGAATGAGTGCGGCCGGTGCGACATTGCTTGCGCGCAGTATGGCCTCCTACCGCCGCCCCGATAGCACTTCTGGCCGGCGCGGCAGTGACCTTATGGGCCTTCTGGGCTATCGCGATGTGGAAGAGTTAGCGGCCAGTGGCATGTGGCATGGCCGGGAGGGGTCGGCGCGTCTCATGGTGCCCATCGGTATCGATACGGTGGGTCAGCCCGTCACGGTGGATCTCAAGGAATCGGCCCACGGCGGTATGGGCCCGCACGGACTGTGCATTGGTGCGACCGGCAGCGGCAAATCCGAGCTGCTGCGCACCCTTGTCACCGCGCTGGCGGCTACCCATAGTCCGGACGAGCTTAACCTCGTGCTCGTGGATTTCAAGGGCGGCGCGACATTCTTAGGCTGTGACCGCCTGCCGCATACTTCCGCGGTGATTACCAACCTGGAGGAGGAATCTACTCTGGTAGAGCGCATGTACGATGCCATCTCCGGCGAGATGAACCGGCGCCAAGAGCTGCTGCGCACCGCCGGAAACTTTGCCAATGTCAGTGAGTACAACGCTTCTGCTACCGCCGTGCGTGAGCATGGGCCCTTGCCGGCCTTGGTTATCGTCGTCGATGAGTTCTCGGAGCTTTTGGGCCAGCACCCGGATTTCGCGGAACTCTTCGTCGCCGTCGGTCGCTTGGGGCGCAGTCTCCACGTGCACCTGCTTTTGGCCTCCCAAAGGCTCGAAGAAGGTCGCTTGCGGGGGTTGGATTCCCACTTGTCTTACCGAATCGGCCTGAAAACCTTCTCCTCAGCGGAATCCCGCCAGGTATTGGGCGTGACCGATGCCTACCACCTGCCCGGCCAGCCCGGCGCGGGCTACCTCAAATCCGATGCCGAGGCCTTGACCCGCTTCCAAGCTTCCTATGTGTCCGGGCCCCTGCCGCGCCGGGCGCTTGCCGACGCCTCCGTGGACCACCCAGCCCCAACCCGAGGCCGGGTGCAGCTCTTTCAAGGCTGGTCCCAGGAAGAGGACAATACTAGCGCTGCGGTGGTTCTTGATGACTCCACCACTGTGCTTACCGAGGTCGTGCGCGCCGCAGCAGAAGAGGCCCACATGCGCGATCAATCGGCGCACCGCATCTGGCTGCCGCCGCTACCGCCGGTCATTGAGTTATCCGCGTTGCCGGGGCTTTCCGGTGCAGATGACGCGGGTGCAGTCTCGCCCACAGCGGACCAAGGGCCGCTGCGTGCGCCCATCGGCATCATCGATAGGCCGTATTACCAACGCCAGGATGAGCTGAGTATTGATTTCACCCAGCACGGCGGACACATGGCCCTGTGTGGTGGCCCGCAGTCCGGAAAATCGAGTGCGCTGCGCACGATCGTCTCTGCGCTAGCTCTACAGCATGACCCGCAGGCAGCACGCTTTTACGTCATCGATCTTGGTGGCGGTCAGCTATCGTCCCTAGAACGACTGCCCCACGTGGCCGGAGTTGCCGGGCGCGAGGAGGGCGAAAAGGTACGGCGCATCGTCGACGAAGTAGCTGGCTTTATCCGCCGCCCAGAAGGGTGCGCAACCTTCCTTGTCATTGATGGCTGGCACCACATCGGTACCTCGAATGCCGAGTTTGAAGACATAGCGGAGAAGGTCACCGAGATCGTCGCCGATGGCGCCTCCGCCCACGTGCATGTCATCATTGCCACTTCGCGGTGGACCACGATGCGCCCGGCTATCCGCGATCTCATTGCCAACCGCCTCGAGCTGCGCCTGGGCGAGGCCTTGGATTCGCTCATCGACCGCAAACTACAGCAAAAGCTCCCCAGCGCTCCGGGCCGCGGGCTCACCTTGGCCGGTGAGAATATGCTCTTAGCTCGCACCTCCAACCAGGACATCGCCCATATCTGCCGCGTGCATGCTGCGGCTGACCCAGTTCCACAGCTCAAGATGCTGCCCGCCGTGCTAACCCCGTCCGCACTCGCAGCTCAAGGGGGCGTGCCCACTGGCGAGATCGCCTGGGGCATCGGCGGGCGCGACCTCGATACGCTGACCTGGAATCCGTCGCGCGAGCCGCACCTAGTGGCCATAGGCGCGCAGGGCTGCGGTAAATCCACCTTCCTGGCGCAGATAATGCGGGGGATCAGTGCTTTTGCGCGGGAAGACGCCCGCCTTGTGGTCATCGACCAGCGCCGAGCCCACTTGGGAACCTTGGACCAGAACATGGTTGCGGCCTATGCCGCGACGCAGTCGAGCGCACAAGAGACCATTGTCGATACAGTCCGGACCCTGGAATCTCGCTTGCCTGGCCCGGACATCACCCCGGCGCAGCTCGCCGCACGCGATTGGTGGCAGGGCCCAGACATTTACCTAGTCATCGATGATGCGGACCTGCTGAGCGATATTGCCCTCTCGCCGCTATTGGAGTTGCTTCCCCATGCCCGCGACATTGGCCTGCACCTTGTTATCGCTCGCAAATCCGGTGGCATCGGCCGTGCCCTCTTTGGCCAATTCTTTTCCGCGGTGCGCGATCTGCAGCCGGCACTGCTGCTTTTCGACGCCGACCGCGACGAAGGAACCATCTTCGGACTCAAGCCCTGCCACCAACCACCCGGCCGCGGTCAGTGGAGCATCCGCGGTGAAAACCTTGGCGTCGCCCAAGCGGTGTACCTAGAAGGAGAGAAGTAAATGAGCACCAATCTCAGTCCGCATACGCCAACCGAGACCCCGATCCCTACTGGTGGGGAGACCACCGCCGTCCCCATTACCATCACCATCCTAGATGCGGCCACCATCTTTGAAGGCCCCGAAACGGTCTACCGCTATGACCTGCCGGGAACCGGCATTGTGGAAGGCTGGGCCTTAGGCCAAGTCATGGATCAGATATCCAAGATGGCGGGACCGTCTTGGCCCGACGTAGAAGCCTGCGTGGTGGCAGACTCTTCCGGCACGGACATTGCGCAGGAAGCTACCACCATCATTTGCCGGCAATTAGAAGTTACGGGTGTGCGCCTCATCGATCCAGAACCAACCCTCTCCCCACTAGCCGCTCCGGACCTACTCGGTCCGCCCCCTCACTCGGCTACTGAAGCCACTGATTCGGCACCTCCCACTACGGTGATGGAGGCGCCTGCCTACGACGAGCTGGTAACGCCACGCTGGACCGACCGCCTGCGCGGTTGGCTCGGAGCTATCGATATCTTTCATGTGGCAATTGCCGTGGTCATCATCGCCGTGGCCGGAGCCTCTTGGTGGGCTATCGGTGCCCAAGCTTCAGGCGATGGCGACGCCGCTTCGGATACCGCGCGCCCGCAACCCCGCGCCGCCGAGCCAAGCCGCGATGGTGCAGCGGAGTCTGCACCGGCCTCGCCACCACCGGGTACTACTGGTGCGCCGGAATCCGGCAGTGACGAATTGAGCCCAGGTGAAAAGCGCTTAGACGTGGAGGGAATGTCAGTAGTCGTGCCCAGTGGGTTCCACACCAAGGTAGAAGATGGTCTGGTCACCGCCACTGGGGAAGACCCGAACCTACGCATCCTGCTGGCGGCGGATGAGATGTTTAACGTGCCGGCGGATGCCCTGTTTAAAGAAATTCACGCGCAGGTTGACGAAGATCCGGCGCTTCGCGATGCCACCGATGAGGCCGGGCGACTGACCTATACCGAAGACCCTGGGGACGGCTCCTTGGTGGAATGGACTACCTGGGAAGACCGTGGGCACCAGATGTCCGTGGGGTGCCATACCCGGCATAACTCCAACGCCGTTCAAAAGGCGGCCTGCCGCATGGCCACGGAAAGCCTGGTCAAAAAGTAGTCTTAAAAACTTTGCCCCAGCCGGGAACCGTTTGGCGGAAAGTTCAGTCCAATAAAAGTGAGAAAGCACAGATGCGAAGCACAGCTGCTTTTTCGGGGGAAATACACACAATCTCATCCGCCCTAAGGAGGGGCGCACTCTTATGTCTCAGACTTTCAAGACACAAGCCGATGTCATGATTGCCACCGCCGGCAAAGTCGATAACACCAACGATGAAGTCCAGGGCGAGCTCACCCGCCTGCAGGGCGTCGTCGACTCCGTCCGCGGCAGCTGGGCCGGCCAGGCGCAGGTCTCCTTCGATGACCTGATGCAGCGCTACAACACCTCTGCGCAGCAGCTGCGCGAGGCCTTGGCCTCTATCTCTGACAATATCCGCAGCAACGCCCACAACTTCGACAACGTGGAAGCAGAAAACACCCAAGCCTTCTCCAGCGTGGGCGGCGGGCTCACGCTCTAAACCGCACCGCACACTTCACTACTGCACAGCCCAAAAGCTATAGATTCACAGAAGGGAATCCATCACCACATGTCCGAGATCAAGTACGAATTCGGTGCCATTTCTTCCGCTGCAGCCGATATCAACGCCACCTCTGGTCGCATCAACAGCACCCTGGCAGACCTGAAGGCGCGCCTTCAGCCCATGGTGAGCACCTGGGAAGGCGAGTCCGCCGTGGCTTATAACCAAGCACAGGCCAAGTGGGACAAGGCGTCCCAGGAACTCAACACCGTGCTCGCCACCATCTCCAAGACCGTCTCGCAGGGCAATGATGCAATGAGCGACGTCAACCGTCGCGCTGCCGCAAGCTGGGGTTAAATCCACACTCTATTTGCACGGTTCCACGCTGTCTCCGTCGGGGCTGCGGTGCCACTGACCACACCCGCGTGGCAGGAGGCGGACGCAGCCGCAGCCCTGGCCAAGAAACCAGCGTGAGTACTCCTTTTCTAGTTCTTTTCTCTTGCTATCCCTTCCACTCTTTGAAGTCGTACCTTTCTAGTCCGTACCCACGAGCCGGCACCTCCCGTTTGAGCCGCGGAAGGTGCCGGTTTCGGTGTTTTGGTCTTTGGGCAGGTGAGCAAGTAGGGTAGGAAACCTATGTGTTCGCTCGTCGGCAAGCAGCTGTCGAAGCGCTCCCTGCAGGTCTCCACCGGCCGCTGTACGGGAGTGAATGGATGCTTAGCGCTGGCCGGCAGTTCCGAGACAGACTTTCAAGGAGTCAAATTGTCTACTTTCCACCCAAAGAGCGGTGACATCACCCGCAAGTGGTACGTCATCGACGCTACTGATGTGGTGCTGGGCAAGCTCGCTTCCACCGTTGCAGACCTGCTGCGCGGCAAGCACAAGCCACAGTTCGCACCGAACGTTGACGCTGGTGACCACGTCATCATCATCAACGCTGACAAGATCCACGTTTCTTCCACCAAGCGCGGCCGCGAGATGCGCTACCGCCACTCCGGTTACCCGGGCGGCCTGAAGTCCATGACCCTGGGTCAGTCTTTGGACGCCAACCCGGTTCGCGTTATCGAAGAATCCGTTGCCGGCATGATGCCGCACAACAAGCTCTCCCGCGCTTCCATCAAGAAGCTGCACGTCTTCGCAGGCGAAGAGCACCCGTACGCCGGCCAGAAGCCGGAAACCTTCGAGTTTAAGCAGGTGGCACAGTAATGGCTGAGCAGAACATCGACAACAACGTAGCCGACGCTGCTGACATCGCTGCAGCAAGCGCCGCTACCGAAGAGTTCACCAACACCATCGGTGATTCCATCGCACCGGCCGAGACCGAAGAGGTCGAGGCAGCCGCTCCGGTACACGAGGGCCCGATCCAGACCGTCGGTCGCCGTAAGCGCGCCGTCGCACGTGTTCGCCTCGTTGCTGGCTCCGGCCAGATTGTGGTTAACGGCCGCGAGTTCGGCGAGTACTTTCCGAACAAGCTGCACCAGCAGGACATCCTGCTGCCGCTGACCCTCCTGGAGCGCGAGAACCAGTTCGACCTCAAGGTCACCGTTAACGGCGGTGGCCCAACCGGTCAGGCTGGCGCCCTGCGTCTGGCTATCGCTCGTGCATTGAACATCTACAACCCAGCTGACCGCACCGCCCTCAAGAAGGCTGGTCTGCTCACCCGAGATGCCCGTGCAGTTGAGCGTAAGAAGGCCGGTCTGCACAAGGCACGTCGCGCACCACAGTACTCCAAGCGTTAATCTCGCTTTTACTGCGCGCGCAAGCGCTACGCAAAGCCGCTGCTTCCTTTGGGAAGTGGCGGCTTTCGTCGTTTTGAGCTTCGGCAGAGGAGAAAGATACCCCTACATGGCAGCACTATAAGTGGTACTGCATAAATGCGGGGAGCAGTGTAGAAGAAATCTTGGCCAAAATGAAAAGAAGCCCAGCAAACGCCGCCTTTCGGAACTTCTTAAAGCTGTACAAAAACTACAAACCCAGCAAGAAAGAAGATGAAAGAAGGACGTCAGCAAATACACCTATCAAGTCTTCTGGTCTGAAGAGGATAATGAGTTTGTGGCGACGGTTGCCGAGTTTCCTTCACTATCGTGGCTGGATTCTGATCGTAGCTGTGTAGAGCAGGAGCTTCTGAAGTTGGTCGCGGAAGTAGTAGAAGATACGCAGGTTTCAGGGGAAGTCATCCCACAACCGTTGGGGGCTCGTTCATATTCGGGAAAATTCAACGTTCGAACCTCTCCGTCGCTGCATCGCAAGCTAGTGATGGAAGCAAGGGCGGGAGGAATTTCACTCAACGCATTGATTAACCAGAAGTTTGTCTTCGCCTAAACCGCCCCAACATGCAATCGATGGGCACAGGAGTGCATAATTGACCGCATGACTCGACTTTTTGGAACCGATGGCGTTCGCGGCCTCGCGAACAAGAAGCTGACCCCAATTCTGGCCTTGCGACTAGGCCAGGCCGCTGCGGAGGTATTTACCGCCAAGCGTGAGTCCTACGAGCGCCAGCCGCTGGCCATTATTGGCCGCGACCCGCGTGTTTCTGGCGAGATGCTGGATGCAGCGATTGCGTCCGGTCTGGCTTCCCGCGGCGTGGACGTGGTGCGCGTGGGCGTGCTGCCGACGCCGGCGATTGCCTACCTGACGGATGATTATGGCGCGGATCTCGGCGTGATGATTTCCGCTTCCCACAACCCAATGCCAGACAACGGCATCAAGTTTTTCTCCGCTGGCGGTAAGAAGCTACCGGACGAGGTAGAAGATCAGATTCAGGCCACCATGGAAAACCTCACTGAGGATGGCCCGACCGGCACCAAGCTGGGCCGCATCATCTCGGAGGCCCCGGACGGACGCGAGCGCTACCTCAACCACTTGAAGGAAGTGGTCTCCACCGACCTCAGCGGCATCAAGGTGGTCGTAGACACCGCCAATGGTGCGGCCTCCAAGGTTGCTCCGATCGCCTACGAGGCGGCTGGCGCAGAGGTTATTGCTATCCACAACAAGCCGAATGCCTTCAATATCAATGAGGACTGCGGTTCGACGCACATTGAAAAGGCACAGGCGGCCGTCGTCGAGCATGGCGCCGATCTGGGCCTGGCCCACGATGGCGACGCCGACCGTTGTCTGGCTGTGGATGCCGAGGGCAATGTTGTGGACGGTGACCAGATTATGGCACTGCTGGCCGTAGGCATGAAGGAGGATAATGACCTGCGCTATAACATTCTGGTAGCAACCGTCATGTCTAATCTGGGCCTGAAGCTAGCCATGCAGGAACAAGGCATCGAGGTGCGCCACACCGCAGTAGGCGACCGCTATGTTCTGGAAGAGCTTAACCGCGGCGATTTCTCCTTGGGCGGTGAGCAGTCCGGCCACGTGGTGTTGCCGGATGATTGCACGACTGGCGACGGCACGCTTACTGGCCTGTCCATCATGGCGCGCATGGCCAAGTCCGGGAAGTCCCTAAAGGAATTGGCATCGGTGATGACCGTGCTGCCGCAGGTGCTCATTAACGTGCCGGTTTCTGATAAGGGTGTCATCATGGATGCCCCCGAAGTACAAGAAGCCATTGCCCAGGCCGAGGAAGAACTCGGCGAAACTGGCCGCGTCCTGTTGCGCCCCTCCGGTACTGAGGAGGTTTTCCGCGTCATGGTGGAGGCTGCCGATAAGGAGCAGGCACGCAAGGTTGCCGGGAGGCTTTCCGCCATCGTTTCCTCGGTCTAGCGCGACCGCCGGGTGCGGAAGAATTTTGGCATCCTAGGGAACCATTTGGCGCAATCCCCAGTCCAATGAAGGTGAGAACTTTTACCGCATATGGATTTGGGGGAATACACCAGTGTCTGAGGTTTTTCTTCGCCCCTTGGAGGCGATGTCCGCACTACGGCAGGTCGTAGCCGATAACGACGAACAACGCGATGCCCACCAGGCCGAGGTACCGGATTTTTCGGTGGCCGCGGCTGGACGCAACTTTGGCGGCCACGGTGAGCGCATCCGTGATGTCTTGGCGCGCATCCATGAGCGCGGCGGGCAGAGGTTGGATAATTTATCCGCCACCGCCCACGCCGCCCATGAACAGGTGCGCGCCTTTGCCGATTGTGATGAGTCCTTCGGCAGCTCCTTTGCGCGCGGCGGGGAGGCGGACAGCAAGTGAGTACGCTGACAAAATCCCTGCTGGGGGACTATTCCAACGCGATTTCCCAATTCCAATTCGCATGCTTGGGAAACTACCCGGGCCCCAGCATGCCGATGAACCTACTGGGGGAGTTAGTCGGTGCAGTGGATGGCATCGCGCCCGAAAACTTGGTGAAAAACACCGTTGCGGCGGTAGGCGGTAACCGCCCGAAGGGAGGCGGGGCTGGACTAGCGGGCTATTTGCAGCAGGATGATTCCGAGGTTGCCCAAGGCGCTATGCGCGAGCACCTATGCGGTGTACAGGAAGACTTCGACATTGACCGCCAGGATGCCGCTCATCTCACCAGTTCGGCGGAGCAGTGCTCGGGCGTTATTGCCGACGTCGTCGATGTCTCCGACACCGCCCTTACCGAGCTCATCTCTGCGGTCATCCCACTGCTGAATATCTTGTCCATGGTGGCCACCAAGCACCCGCTGGCCAGGTTTATTATCCCGATTCTTTCCACCATTGGCGGGCGCGTTATCGAAGAGACGAATCACAATATCGCTAGCACCTGCCGCGACCGCGATGATGCGATTGAGTCCTGCTATAACGAGTTTGAATCGCGCTGCGAGTGCGTCTGTGAGCGCCCGTTGCCAGAAGAATGCCCGACGCCGGCTAAACCTACAAATGATGCCTGCCCCGCACCGGTAGAGCAATGCCCGGAGACTCCTACTCCCACTAAGCCGATGCCGAAGGAAGAATGCCCGCCCCCGCCCTCGCAGCCCACCGAGCCGGCCCAAGTGGAGTGCCTACCAGAGCCCACGCCCATGCCGGAGCCTGACTCAAAGCAAGAATCGAGCCAGACGACTTCCACGCCGCCACAGCCGACGCCTCCTTCGCCACCACCCGTCCTGCCAAAGGAATGCCCCGAGCCCGAGCCTGCAGCCAAGACGGAAGTGCACACGGAGACCACTGCAGAACACGGTGCGGGCTGCCACTGCAATGAGTGCACCGAGCAATCATTTACCGAGCGTCCATCACAGCCCCAGCGCGAAGTAGAGATCACCCGGCCGGCACAGGCGGAGATCATTCCGCCGCAGGAGCCGCCAGAACAGCCACAGCAAGTAGAAGAGCCGTGCCCGGAACCTGAATCTCAGCCAGAGCCGAAACCTAAACCAGACATGGATACGGAACCCGCTTCTGAATCGGGCGCAGGCGAGGAAACGCTCTGCCCGGAAAGTACCGCTGAAAGTACCGAAGATTGTGTGGAAACGACCCAAACCAGCTCAGAAGGCTGTGAAATTGAATCCTCCTGCAGTGGCAGCCTCGGCATGGTGGGGGCTGGAATCGCTTTGGTAGGCGTGGGCCTCATTGTGGAAGGCGCCGCGCAGTGCCTGGAGCACATGTCCGAGGCGGATTGCCCAGTGCAAGAGCCCGAACCGGACCCCGTCCCTGAGCCTGAGCCCTGCCCAGAACCTAAGCCCGAGCCCGAACCGGAGCCAACAGGCGATGATGGTGTAATGGCGCCGCCTCCTGAGCTGTCTCAGGTAGAGGAACCAACGCCGCCACCAGAGAAGGTGGCACACCTCCAGGCGGCCGGTCCAGCGGAGGCACCGGCACCGGCCCCAGCCCCAGCTCCTGAACCAGCACCGGCACCGCAGCCGGCTCCAGAAGAAGCGCCAGCGCCGCAGCACGAGGCGGCACCCGCGCCAGAAGAACCAACCATTAAGGCACGAAAGGCAGGTCAGTGGTAATGAATAACGACTTCGCAGAATTTGCGCAGGGCTTTCGGGAAAGGACGGCTAAACGCCTGCTGGAATTTGAAAAAACGCTGGCGAAAGCGCAAGACGAGCTAGAAAAGTCCGCGGATAAGGCCATGCAGGAGGTGCGAAGGGAGAAGGGGCAGGTGGGGCGTCGGCAAGCGGCGACGGCGCCAAGGCCTCGATATGGCGCTGCCCCGGCACGCTCAAGGAACGCGTCGGGGCAGGTGCAATCTGTGCTGCGGCGGGGCTAATACCTTAGGCGTCGCGGGTGACGCCGGCGCGCTCGGCCAAGTCTTCGCCTACGAGGCTTTGGACCTTCTTGGCGCTTGCCTCTGGATCCGTAAATGCGTCATAGGTGGAATCGCCGTTTAGGGTGGCCAGTAGGAAGCCGGTGACCAAGCCGCGGGCGATTTCGGTGGGGCCGGACTGGAAAGCGGCGGTGCCGATGGCCAGCTTGCGCAGGCGATCTTCGGTAAAGCCGGCGTGGCTGCCCTTGTCGATGGCGCGGAAGCAGACTGGGCCATTCCAGTTATGGGCCAGCTTGGCGGGGTTGCCGGCATTGAAGATGTCTTCCTGGCCGGCGCCAATGACCAAGCCCGGGGTAGTAATGCGGCGGGCTGCCTGCACCGCAGACGGCGCGGTAATGGAAGGGTAAATGGCGGCGACGGCGGCGACCTTCTGGTTATCCAAGGCGCCAAGCACGGCCGTGCCACCGCCCATGCCGTGGCCAATCATGCCGAGCTTGCCTGGGGAGACCGTAATGTTGCCAGCGCCAAGCTTTACCCCAGCGGCAATCTGCAGTGCGGATTCCATATCTGCGGCCAAGTTGCGGTGGTTGGGGAAGGGGCCGGTTTCGGAATCGGGGGCTACCACGACGATGCCCCAGCTAGCCAGGTGGCGCAGGGTAGCGTGGTAATCCTTAATCTTGTGCATCCAGTCATGGCCAAAGGCCACGGCAGGCAGGCTTTGGCCCTCCGCGGGGGTATAGACCTTGCCGGTAACCCCGGCATAGTCAAGGTCGCCAACCAAAACTCGGTTGCGACCGCGCTTCGACAACGTTGCTAGATGTTTGTTCAAATTCGCAGACACGCATTCCAGGATAGAGGAAGATCACCCGCTAGGCGGGAAAGGGTGCGGGTTTATCTGAGAAATGTCTGCGCAGTATCCCGCCGAGCCACGGGTGTGGTGGAAAGGCTTTCCTAAGCCCCTCCTAACTTGCGCGCCTGTGTGTAGGGGAGTGCAATGTGTGGGCAACTACATACTCTTTTTATTTTTGGGAAGGCGGGCTGCGGTACATGACTACCGGCGTCGTTGATGTGGAAGAACTTTCTACTCGTTATGGGATGGAGGTAAAGACCGAGGTCATTGACCGCGTGGCACATGCCTCCGACGCCTCGCACTACCTGTACACCCCCAAGGCAGTCATTGAGGCCCGCTCGGCTGAACACGTGGCCGCCATCTTCCGCGCGGGCCGGCAGCAGAATGTTCCGGTCACCCTGCGCTCCGGCGGTACCTCCCTTGCCGGCCAGGCTTCCGGCGATGGCTACCTGGTGGACGTGCGCAAGCACTTCCGCGGCATCGAGGTGCTGGATGAGGGCAAGCGCGTGCGCGTCCAGCCCGGCGCGACGGTGCGCCAGGTCAACGCCCGCCTGGGCCTGCGCAATCGCAAGCTCGGACCGGATCCGGCCAGTGAATCTGCCTGCACCATCGGTGGCGTGGTGGCCAATAACTCCTCCGGTATGGCCTGCGGTACCGAGCTCAATACGTATAACACTCTGGAATCGCTAACGTTTGTGCTGCCTACCGGCACCGTGATCAATACCGCCGATGCGGACGCGGACCAGCAGTTCCAACAGCAGGAACCAGAGCTGGTGGACACATTGACCCGCCTGCAGCGCCGCGTGCGCGATAACCAGGAGTCCGTGGACATTATCCGCCGCCATTTCCAGCTGAAAAACACGATGGGCTATGGCCTCAATTCCTTCCTAGATTTTGATAGCCCGGTCAAGCTCTTTGAGCACCTGCTCATCGGTTCGGAGGGAACCCTGGCCTTCATCGCTGAGGCGGTATTCCGCACCGTGCCCATTTCCAAGCTGACCACCACCACGGTGGCTGTCTTTGATGATCTCACCGCTGCCACCAGGTCGCTGCCTGCCCTCCTGGATACCGGGGCGGCCACCCTGGAGCTGATGGACTCTGCCTCCATTCGTGTCGGCCAAGGCTTTGACAAGGTCCCGCAGGCCATCACCGGTTTCGATGTGGACAAGCAGGCCGCACTGCTCATTGAGTACCACGCCGACGCGGAAGAAGAACTGCGAGAGAAGGAAGGCAAGGGCTCGCAGCTTCTGCGCGAGCTGCCGCTGCAATCGCCAGCCGCCTTCTCGGCCGATACCGCTTCGCGCAATACGGCTTGGAGCTTCCGCAAGGGCTTGTATGCCCAAGTCGCTGAGGCACGCCCGTCCGGTACAACCGCGCTTTTGGAAGATATCGTCGTGCCCGTGGGGGACCTGGCTGATACCTGTTCTTCCCTGCAGGAACTCTTTGCTCAGTATGGCTATGACGATGCCGTCATTTTCGGCCACGCCAAGGACGGCAATATCCACTTCCTGCTCACGGACCGCTTTGAAGGCGATGACGCCATCGGTCGGTATAACGACTTCAACGAGGGCATGGTGGACTTGGTTCTCTCGGCCGAGGGCAACCTCAAGGCCGAGCACGGCACCGGCCGCGCCATGGCGCCGTATGTACGCCGCCAGTACGGCGACGAACTCTACGCGGTCATGCAAGAACTCAAGCGGGCCTGCGATCCCACCAACACGATGAACCCAGGCGTCATCTTGGACGATGACCCAGACGCGCACATCAAAAACATCAAGCTCAACCCCACCGTGGAAGAGGAAGTGGACCGCTGCGTGGAGTGCGGCTACTGCGAGCCGGTTTGCCCGTCGCGCGATCTCACGCTGACCCCACGCCAACGCATTGTGGTGCGCCGCGCCCGCAAGCGCGCGGAAGAAGCCGGCGATAGCCAGCTCGTAGCCGAGCTGGATGAGGCCTATGAATACATGGGCATCGAGACCTGCGCGGTGGATTCCATGTGCCGCACCGCCTGCCCAGTGGGCATCGATACCGGTAAGTTCATCAAGCGCCTGCGCCGCGAGGAAGCCCAGCCGGCGCAGCAAAAGCTGTGGGGCGCTGCCGCCAAGAACTGGCAGGTCGTTAGCCAAGGCGCCGGGCTGGCGCTGACCGGCGCGCACCTGCTGCCTACCGAGCTGGTCAAGAAGGTCACCGACGTGGGCCGCAGCCTCATTGGCACCGATAACCTGCCGCAGTACCAGCCGGAGCTGGGCAAGGGTGGCAAGTCCCGTGGCCGCTTGGCCGGGCGCGTGGGTGACCGCTACGCGCAGACTACCGGCATTTACCTGCCTGCCTGCGTGAACACCATGTTTGGCCCGCAGGGCGGTGGCAAGGGCACTACCGATTCCTTCGTGGCTCTCTTGGAGCGCGCCGGGGTAGCGCTGGAGGTTCCGGAGGGCATCGACAAGCTCTGCTGTGGCACCCCATGGGCTTCTAAGGGCATGCAGGCCGGCCACGATGCAATGGAACAGCGCGTGCGCGATATCGTCATGGAGGCCACCGATGGTGCGCGCCTGCCGGTCATCGTGGATGCCAGCAGCTGCACTGCCGGTTTTAAGGACATGCTGGAGTCGGTGGGCATTACCGTCATCGACGCCATTAGCTTTACAGCCGATACCCTCCTGCCGCAGCTCGAGGTCAAGAATCCGGCGGCCTCCGTGACCGTGCACCCCACCTGCTCTGCCTTCCAGCTGGGCATGATGGAAGACGTGGAGAAGGTAGCCCGCGCTGCCGCGGCCGAGGTACACATTCCTACTGACTGGAATTGCTGTGGCTATGCCGGCGACCGCGGCATGTTGCATCCGGAGCTAACCGACGCCGCAACGCGCGCCGAAGCAGCGCAAGTCAAGGAAATCGGGGCGCAGTATCATGCCTCGACCAACCGCACCTGCGAGCTCGGACTGACCCGCGCTACCGGCGAGGATTATCACCACATTCTGGAGCTTTTGGAGCAGGCGACGCGCTAGTTTTCCCAGTGCACTAGCGGGTGGGGCACTATGCCCCGCTTGCCGACGCCCCGCCCGCCTAGAGGTTTCTTCCACGTGCTGTAAAATCAGCAACCATGTGTGGAATTGTTGGATATATTGGTCACGCTGGTGGTGACCGTGATTACTTCGCCCTCGACGTAGTTCTGGAAGGGCTGCGCCGTTTGGAATACCGCGGCTATGACTCCGCTGGCGTAGCAATGTACGCCGATGGGGATATCAGCTGGCGCAAGAAGGCCGGTAAGGTCGCTGCGCTGGATGCTGAGATTGAGGCCCGCCCATTGCCAGACTCCGTGCTGGGCATTGGCCATACCCGCTGGGCTACCCATGGCGGCCCCACCGACCTGAATGCGCACCCGCACGTGGTCGATGGCGGCAAGCTGGCCGTGGTGCACAACGGCATCATTGAGAACTTTGCCGAGCTCAAGTCCGAGCTTTTGGACAAGGGCTACAACTTCGTTTCCGAGACCGACACTGAAGTTGCCGCTACGTTGCTGGGCGATGTCTTCCACAACGAGGCCGCTGGTGACCTCACCAAGGCAATGCAGCTGACCTGCTCCCGCCTGGAGGGCGCATTCACCCTGCTGGCCATCCACGCCGAGCAGGCCGATCGCATCGTTGCTGCTCGCCGTGACTCGCCGCTGGTTATCGGCCTGGGCGAGGGCGAGAACTTCCTCGGCTCCGACGTATCCGGCTTCATCGATTACACCAAGTCCGCCGTGGAGATGGACAACGACCAGGTCGTGACCATCACCGCTGACGAGGTAGAAATCACCGATTATGCGGGCAACCCTGCACAGGGCAAGCCTTTTGAAATCAAGTGGGATGCCGCCGCTGCCGAAAAGGGTGGCTTCGATTCCTTCATGGAAAAGGAAATCCACGACCAGCCCGCCGCTGTGCGCGATACCCTGCTCGGCCGCTTCGACGAACAGGGCCAGCTGACTCTCGATGATCTGCGCATCGATGAGACCGTTTTGAAGTCCATCGACAAGATCATCGTCATCGCTTGCGGTACCGCCGCCTACGCCGGCCACGTGGCACGCTATGCCATCGAGCACTGGTGCCGCATTCCTACCGAGGTCGAGCTCGCCCACGAGTTCCGTTACCGCGATCCAATCGTGAACGAAAAGACCTTGGTTGTCGCACTGTCCCAGTCTGGCGAGACCATGGATACCCTGATGGCCGTGCGTCACGCCCGCCAGCAGGGCGCCAAGGTTATTGCCATCTGCAATACCCAGGGCTCGTCCATTCCGCGCGAATCCGATGCCGCGCTTTACACCCACGCCGGTCCGGAAATCGCCGTGGCCTCCACCAAGGCCTTCCTGGCGCAGATTACCGCCACCTACCTGCTCGGCCTCTACCTGGCCCAGCTGCGCGGCAACATGTTTGCCGATGAAATCCAGAGCGTTCTCGCTGAGCTGCGCCACATGCCGGACAAGGTCCAAAACGTCATCGACGAAGAGGACCAGGTGGCCAACCTGGCCAACTCCATGAAAGATGCGGAATCCGTGCTCTTCTTGGGCCGCCACGTCGGCTTCCCTGTAGCTCTTGAGGGTGCGCTGAAGCTCAAGGAGATCGCCTACCTGCACGCCGAGGGCTTTGCCGCCGGCGAGCTCAAGCACGGCCCGATTGCACTGATTGAGGAAGGCCAGCCGGTCTTCGTCATCGTGCCGTCTCCGCGCGGCCGCGACTCCCTGCATTCCAAGGTTGTCTCCAATATCCAGGAGATTCGCGCCCGCGGTGCCATCACCATCGTGATTGCGGAAGAAGGCGATACCGCCGTGGAGGATTACGCTAACCACGTCATCCGCATCCCGAAGGCGCCGACCCTCATGCAGCCGCTGCTGGCCACCGTGCCGCTGCAGATTTTTGCCGCCCATGTAGCAAAGTCCAAGGGTTACGACGTGGACCAGCCACGTAACCTGGCCAAGTCCGTGACCGTGGAGTAATCCACGCCGAACGGTACTAGTTAAGCCCCCTTACTTGCCGCGTTTCTTGCGTGGGAGGGGAAGGGGGCTTTTGCATTTCATTGAAGCTTTTCGGATCGCTGCTTATCAAGCTTCATCGTCATGCCTGGTTTGCGCTTCGACTCCGCGAACTTCTTTCCACGGCGCGCATCACGCGCAATCCGTGTTTGCATTGCTTGTCGTTCGCGGAGTTGCTGCTTATAAGTCGCCTTGGCGGTAGATACTGCTTTTTGAGCTACTTCCTGTTCTGCATTAATCGTGGCTAGGTAGTCGGAATAGTTGCCTTGGAAGAAGCGTAGGTTCCCATCCCTCAATTCCGCTACCTCGGAAACTACATCCAACAGGTCTTTGTCATGGCTTACCACTAGCACCGGCGCCGCGGCATTTACCAACATATCTTTCAGATGCTTCTTAGCAGTTCCGTCGAGGTTATTGGTCGGTTCATCGAGGATAATGAAATCCGGCTCGGACAAGAACACCGCCACCAAAGCGACGCGGACCGCTTCACCTCCAGAGAGGCTTTTGATAGGGCGGTCCAACGGGATATCCAATCCGGCGGCGGAAAGGGCAGCGGCAATGCGCTCACCGACGTCCCATTGCTCCCCAATTAACTCATAAAGTTCTGGTTCATACTCACCGGCTTCGACTGCGGAAATCGCCGCGAGCACTTGGGTGACACCGAAGATGTCTGCTACTACATCATTTTCATTCCAAGCAAGGTCTTGTGGCAGGTACGCTATCGATTCCGGCTTTTCCACCTTTCCAGCAGTAGGCAAGATTTTGCCAAGGATGACGTTTAACAGAGTTGTCTTTCCTGCACCATTATCCCCAATGAGCGCAGTTAAAGGGCCAGAAAAGGCACCGTTTAGGCCACTGAAGCAGGTTGCGCCATCGGGCCATACTAGGGAAAGGTCGTTCAATAAAATAGGCATGCTTAAATCCGTTCTTCCTTTAGTGTTTTACGCAAAAACACGACGGATGAGCACTGCCTACTCCTTTCACCGACAACAATTGCTCCCAATAGCATAACAGTTTCAAGCCTTGAGTTCAGAGGGTCGTTGCAACACTTTCCCTTAGGAGGGTGTTGTTGTGTCTGGGGTTGTCGGCCTGTTTCATTCGTTGTCTGAGTCGGATCGTCGTGGCTTAGTTGCCTTGGTTGGCAGTGGGCGTAGTGTCCGTTCGGCGGCTGGTGAGCTTGGTTGTCATTACGGGCATGCTTTGAATTTTTGCCATGCCTTTGGATTGCCAGTCGTGTTTAAAGCCAAACGAGTTGATCGCCGCGGCAGCCAGGCTTTCCAGCTTGTGGAGCTAGTCCGAAGCGGACTGTCAGTACACCAAGCCGCCAAAAGATGTGGGATGCATCTTACCGCGGCTTATGCCGTAGCTACGGAAGCTGGGTGCCATATCCGGTTAAGTGAGGGTGTCCGATTGTTTGTGTGCGGGGGGTGGTTTACAAGTAGTCCGCGAATCGGTCGGGGTAAGCCACGGCTAGTTGGTTGATGGCTTGTTTCCACCCGGTGGCTTTCGCTCCTTCAATATAGCCGTTGCACTCAATGTTGCGCTTTGCTTTCTTCGCTCGCTGGGCGGCACGCTTGTTCGATGTTGCAGATCATCAGCCACAGCGTTTTCTGCGCCGCGGTATCGTTCGGGAATTGGCCCCTGTTGCGGGTAGCTTTACGCAGTTCAGCATTCAGCGACTCGATTGAATTGGTGGTGTAGAGCACCCGGCGTGCCGCCGGCGGAAACTGCAGAAACGGCACGAACCGCTCCCAAGCGTCGCGCCAGACTTTGACCGACTGCGGGTATTTCCGGCCCAGTTCACTGGCGTCGAAAGCATCCAGGCTGTCACGTGCGGTGTCCTCGTTTGCAGCCGTGTAGACCTCACGCAGCGCGCGGGAGACTGCTTTGCGGTCCTGGTAGGACACCCACCGGTTCGCAGCCCGAATCAGGTGCACAATACAGGTCTGTACCATGGAATTCGGCCAGGTTGCCTCCACGGCTTCCGGCAAGCCTTTGAGCCCGTCGCAGCACACAATGAACACGTCTTGGACACCGCGGTTAGCCAGATCCGCACACACCGATGCCCAGAATGCGGCTCCTTCATTGTCGGCGATCCACAGTCCCAGGATGTGCTTGATGCCGTCCATGTCGACACCAACCGCCATGTAGCAAGCCTTGTTGACCACGCGGTGGCCGTCACGGATTTTCACGCGTAGCGCGTCGAGGAAGAGCACCGGGTAAAAATCGTCGAGCTGGCGGTTTTGCCAGATCATGACCTCGTCTAACACCGCATCGGTAATGGTGCTGATCGTATCCGGGCTCATACCCACCCCAAGGGTGGTCGCGAGGTGATGCTGGATATCGCGCACGGTCATCCCACCGGCGTAGAGCGAGATAATCATGTCCTCGAGTTCTGTGAGCCGACGTGCACCCTTGGGCACCATCCGGGGAGTAAACGTGCCGGCACGATCCCTGGGCACGGTCACCTCAACTGCGCCGTAGCCAGAATTGACGGTCTTGGTGTACGACCCGTTACGGTGATTATTCTCCTGTGCGGTTTCGACCTGGGATTTCGCTTTGCGGTCGGAATGGCCGTAGCCCAAGTGCGCATCCATCTCCGCCTTAAGGCCAGCGTTGATTGATGCTTGCAGCAGGCCTTTGACCAGCTCGCTTGCATCATCAGCGGAACTCGACAGCTCGCTAATCAAGCTGGCGATTTCAGAATTTTCCATCAGCTTCTCGCTGATCTCGTTGACCCTCGCCGGGTCATGGTTTTTCTTCGGTGACACTGTAGTCATTATCGGTGAAACTCCTTCTAGATCAGAGCCTCACACACAAACTTCCTGACGCTGATAATGGGAATACAGGATCGGAACCACGTGGAATGACCCACTTCTTGACTGGCCATGATCTCCTCATGT
>NZ_JASPHJ010000049.1:0-261 GCF_030229085.1 Corynebacterium sp. MSK158 | reverse complement strand
CCAATACCGCTGCGCGAAAACCATCTCCCTCGCGCGCTTCCCACTGCTGCCTTACTTTCTGGGCAATAAAATCGTGTTCCTCGTCCTCGCTGGCGAAATAGGCCAGCTCAATCTCGCCTTCACCCTTGTGCGGGGCCGCATGCAGCTCATCGACGGGGCGCGGGCCGCCGGCAAAGACCCCGGCCGCCACCGAGTTGGCCAGCTTCAAGGCACCCGACGGGTTACGCCACGAGGTAGTCAGCTGGTCCTTGGGAGCAGGGG
>NZ_JASPHJ010000048.1:0-262 GCF_030229085.1 Corynebacterium sp. MSK158 | reverse complement strand
ATGAGTGCCCGCAGACTTCCTGACGCAGCTGTGCTCGAGCACCTTCGCCATGTTCATGCTGCTAACTATGGTCTTTATGGTGCGCGGAAGATGCGGCACGCGCTATGCCGTGCAGGAATCGCTATCGGCTGTGAGCAGAATGCCAGATTGATGCGTATGGCCGGCCTGTCAGATAAAGGCGGTCACCTGTCACTACCGGCAGACCCAAGGGGGCGGTTCTGTGCCCAGATCTAGTTGGTCGACGGTTCACAGCCACTGGGCC
>NZ_JASPHJ010000047.1:0-268 GCF_030229085.1 Corynebacterium sp. MSK158 | reverse complement strand
GCAGGCTTAGCTTCCGGGTTCGGAATGGGACCGGGCGTTTCCCTGCAGCTATTGACCACCGACAAACATACGAAGCAAAAATACCCTTTTTGGGTGCCCACTTTGTGTGGGTGTTGTGTCAGATACTGCATAGTGGACGCGGTCACGACAGTGACTGTTTCTTCTTCTTACTCTTTTGTTGAGTTACACCGAGTGTGTTGGTGTTTGTTGTGGTCAATTAGTACCAGTAGCCTTCACACCTTACAGTGCTTCCAGGTCTGGCCTATCT
>NZ_JASPHJ010000046.1:0-278 GCF_030229085.1 Corynebacterium sp. MSK158 | reverse complement strand
ACCCAGGCCTTGGTGCGCGACCTTCGCGCACTGGGTTACACGGTGGACGTCGACGATGAGCGCATCGATTCTGCCAGCGAGCGCATTCAGGAAATTGCCGATACGGAAGATAAGCCAGTAGGCGTTCCGCGCGCATTCGATGGCCTGCACTACATGCACCAGCTACCCGGCGGCATGCTTACCAACTTCGAATCCCAGCTGGAAACCGCTGGGTTGGGTGACCGCTTCGAAGAGCTGCTGTACGAGGTAGCTCGCGTCCGTGAAGAGCTCGCATACCC
>NZ_JASPHJ010000045.1:0-285 GCF_030229085.1 Corynebacterium sp. MSK158 | reverse complement strand
TTCATCGGCTCAGCATGCCAAGGCATCCACCATGCGCCCTTAATAACGAACACACAAACCACCACACACAACAAAAATCATGCAGGTGGCCACACAAGTGAACTTGACAAAAAATTGATTAAAGAAAAAAGAAATCACACAAACACACACAAACAAACCACAAATAAGCAATCCATTTAATGCGTGTTTAATGCTCGCGTCCACTATACAGTTCTCACACAACACCCCAACCACACCCTGCCAACACCAACCGTGTCAACAAGACTCATGGTCAGGCACAAAAAA
>NZ_JASPHJ010000044.1:0-304 GCF_030229085.1 Corynebacterium sp. MSK158 | reverse complement strand
GCAATTCTATGAACGAAAACGCAAAGACGACAAAAGACACAACGCCGCAGTCGTCGCACTCGCACGCCGACGCCTCAACGTCCTCTTCGCCATGATGCGAAACGGCGAGCACTACCGAGACATCCCCACAATCCAGAAGGCCGCAGCAGCCTAAAGCCACCAGACCCCCATCCAAGCCGATTGCACAGCAAGCCCAACCGGCTCCTCAAGGTACCCAAAACAACATCTACGAGACGAAGCAGAAACCCTTCACACCACCAACAAGCCCACCCACGGAGTTGACAACCTATATAGGAACACCCCC
>NZ_JASPHJ010000043.1:142-309 GCF_030229085.1 Corynebacterium sp. MSK158 | reverse complement strand
ATCCGACTCAGACGGCTCATCACTAGGCTCATCCGACTCAGAAGGCTCATCCGACTCAGACGGCTCATCACTAGGCTCATCCGACTCAGAAGGCTCATCCGACTCAGAAGGCTCATCCGACTCAGACGGCTCATCACTAGGCTCATCCGACTCAGAAGGCTCATCCG
>NZ_JASPHJ010000042.1:0-321 GCF_030229085.1 Corynebacterium sp. MSK158 | reverse complement strand
GCAAGCAGAAGGTCAGGAGTTCGATTCTCCTATGCTCCACAGCATGAAGTCCGGCTTCCTCTTCGGAGGGGCCGGACATTTTTTATTTCCGCGGTCGTTCCCAAGCGCTCTGAGAAGTGACACAATGACGAGCACTCTACTCGGATCACCATTTTCGTCCATATAGACCAGCAAAACCGTCGACGAAAACCGAGTTTTGGATGGACGATATCGTTGAAGACAACGCTAAGCCAGTCTCGAAAAGGGGGGTGTTCCTATATAGGTTGTCAACTCCGTGGGTGGGCTTGTTGGTGGTGTGAAGGGTTTCTGCTTCGTCTCGTA
>NZ_JASPHJ010000041.1:0-380 GCF_030229085.1 Corynebacterium sp. MSK158 | reverse complement strand
CACCCCATTAGGATTCGGTTTCCCTACGGCTACCCCACACGGGTTAACCTCGCGACATGCCGCTGACTCGCAGGCTCATTCTTCAAAAGGCACGCCATCACACACACGGTGCTCTGACGGATTGTAAGCACATGGTTTCAGGAACTATTTCACTCCCCTCCCGGGGTACTTTTCACCATTCCCTCACGGTACTCATACACTATCGGTCACACTGAGTATTTAGGCTTACCGGGTGGTCCCGGCAGATTCACAGCAGATTCCACGAGCCCGCTGCTACTCGGGCAACCCAACAACCCACATGCCATTGTCTTCAACTACAGGACTCTCACCTTCTCCGGCAGGCCATTCCAAACCACTTCACCTAACAACAACACACGAGC
>NZ_JASPHJ010000040.1:0-443 GCF_030229085.1 Corynebacterium sp. MSK158 | reverse complement strand
GAGGATCCGCTTCAGCCGACCATGGTCGCCTTCCAGGATGTTGTTGAGGTATTTCACCTGCCGGTGTTCCACTGTTGCCGGGCAGATTCCCTCTGACTTCAACTCGGCGATTGCCCTGGCTAGGAAGGGTGCTTTATCGGCGTTGATCACTCTGGGATACCCGGCTGACGCATTGGATCTGACGGCCTTGGCCAGGAAACGCTTCGCTGCGGCCACGTGCTGCTTCGAAGAGAGGTAAAAGTCCAGGGTCTGGCCACCGGCGGTGATCACCCGATAGAGGTAGCACCACCTGCCGCCGACCCGGATATAGGTCTTATCCACTCGCCAGGAAGTGGCCTGCCAGTCGGGTACCTGCCGGTACCGCCGTGTTTGCTTGTCCAGATCAGGGGCGTATTTCTGGACCCAGCGGTAGATCGTGGTGTGATCGACTGACACGCCCCGCT